>NZ_JABAIL010000005.1:0-332629 GCF_012641475.1 Flammeovirga agarivorans
CAATGAACTGTATATCAGTTTGTTTTATGCTACTCCGTTTGAGAAGCGAGTGCAAAGGTAAGAACTAAATTTTAATCTCCAAACTCTTTTTGAAAAAATTTTATTTTATTTTTTCGAGATACTTTCTGAAGATTTTCAACTCCCATTCTCTGCTTAAAAAGACCAACGTTTTAGTCTTTTATGACCACCTCTTTTCAGAAGCGAGTGCAAAGGTAAGAAGAGAAATTTAATATGCAATGCTTATTTGATTTCATTTGAAATTTTAATTTACATCACTGTCTTCTTTGCAAAATGTTGAAATGAATAGTACTCACTACAAGTGTTTTTCATTTGGCCTTCCGTTTGAAGGGAGTGCAAAGGTAATAGCTAACTTGATAAATGCAATATTTTCTAGCTATTATTATATTAAATGAATTTCAATACGGTAGGATATCACTAAAGGTCAATTATTTAAATATTGTAATTAGTAATCAAAAAATATGGCATTACTTAAAAGAAGCATCCCATTCACCCAAAAACCTCTGAATAATGGAGATTCCCCAAAGTAAAATATCTCTCCTTTTTTATACTTTTCTATAGCGATTAATGACTTTCCTGGCATTTCTAGCTTTAAACCTTGTCCTAAATATCCCGAAACAAGTGGACTTTCTGGAAAAGTTCCTAGGTTTTCACCTAAACCAATCTTAGGCAACACCAACTTACTTTGCTTTAATGAGTAATATATTGGGTTTAATCCATTCGAAATATTAGTTGTAGTATCTAGTTCTACTTTTACAATACACCCTGCCGCTCTTTTATTTAATGACGTTTTCGAACTTGCTTCAGAAGATCTTGATTTCTGCACTAACGATATATGTAAAGAATCATACATATCTGTTGTTGTATTTTCTGACATAATTTTCGTCGCACCTTCAAAAAGAATTACTCTACCGCCAACTTTCACAAAGTTTTCAATCACTTTATGAGTCGATGGACTATATCTCCCATCACCAACTAATAATACATCTGTGCTAAATAACTTCGATGTTGATAGCTTTTCAACATCCAATATTTGAATTGGATAGTTTAACTCATGATCAAAAAAGTGCCATAATGCACCAAAATCTAATGGGTTAGATTCACCACCTGCTAATACACTTATTCTTTTTTCTTTAAAAGGAGTTAAACAGTCAGAAATTAATCCCAACTTATTGATAGGTGCTTTTATATAATTGACATCCTTCAGTATTTTATTAATGAAATTTAGTTTTCGGTTCGATTCATTTGTCTCGGGATTAATAACAATACTACCTTTAGGTAAAAAGGTATTAAATATGTTCTTTCCTTTATTAAGGTAACTGATTTCAATTTTCTTGTCTAAGAACCTAGTTAGTACTTTGGTATCTTCAATAGAATTCCAAGGTACTATATATATATAGTCCTTATCTATTGAATGTACCTGATCTTTTTGCGTAACAGTTTCTTGAAACTGCTTTATTTCAAATTTTGGATTACTTTCAATAGCATATGCTTCCAATCCATAGGCATAAGGAAGTGACCATGCTGTTAAATCATAGGTGAGGGAATCTGTTATTTCGGTTTTAGGTTCTAAAAGAACTTCTAACGTCTTATTAAATGGTTGATTAATGTCGAAAAGAATATCATTCTCTTTTATATATATATCTATATTCTTCTCTAATTGATAACTGTAAGCTGTAACGGATTTACCTTTAGCTACCATTGAATACTTTATTCTATGAGTATCCATTAATTTCAGTAATCTCTTTATATCTCCATGATCTCTAGAATTATTTCTAATGATAAATTGAGAATACTGTCCTTTGGGTTTACTCTTAAAGAATGTCTGATACTCTTTAAGTAACTGTTCTTTATAATCTACCGCAGTAAATAAGGTTAATAAGGTTGTTTCATAGTGTTTCTCTATCCTTTGTTTTAAAGTCAGTGCTCGATCAGTTGGTTTCTTTTTGTAGGAAACTCCTGCTACACCATGTCCCCCTTGTTCAAAAGTAAAGCCAACGGCTCCATTAAAGGATGTCCAACTATCACCATATGATGGGTACAATAAATCGAAGATCTCTTCTGTAAAATACTTCCAATTATGCTCTTCAAAAAAATCAATATATCTCTGAGAAGATATTCTTTGGTATTTTCTCTGCCAAGTAGTGATTTCTTCATGGATAGGATGAGCAGGTGGGCCAAAGAAATAAGAGTATTCTGGCATCATTTCATGAAAGTCTACATATACTTGTGGCATCCATTCCTTATATAAAGCATATCTTAACTTAGTTTCTAATTGTGTTTGCCAAGCCCAATCTCTATTAAGGTCAAATAAATAATGATTATACCTACCAGAAGGCCAACTTTCGACATGAGACCAGTTTAGTGCATTTGAATTTACTTTTTCTCCTCGTCTTGCTCGATATCCATTTACGTACCTATCTCTCCCATCGGGATTCATACATGGATCGATAACGACTACGGCATTATCTAATACTTTATTAATTTCTTTTTCGTCGGATGATAATAGTTTGTGAGCCACTTTCATTGCAACTTCAGAACCTGAAGCTTCATTACCATGAACATTATATCCTAACCAAATAACAGGGATTTTATTTGTTACTTTACCTTCTTCTATACCTATTCTATATAAGTTATCTTTTTTGATCTCTTCTAATTTTGTCATATTCTCAGAAGAAGTAATTGCAAAAACAAATAACTCTCTTCCTTCTGACGTAGCACCATAACTAATATACTTCGCTTTACTTGGGTATTTCTTACTAAGTAATTCAAAATAATCTACCAATTGATAATGGTATGTGAAATTATCTCCAAGATCGATTCCTAAAAAGGCACTTGGTGTTATATCTTTTTGGGCAATAATGCGATTAGAAAATAAAAAAAGACAGATCCACTGAATAATTAACAGTAGTCTAAGCATATTGGAAGAAGTAAAAATTGTTAGCGATTATACAATAATATACATTTATATGTGATAACTATTGAATTTTTTAAAGAAAATAATTAAAGATATTGATTATCAATATTATCCGATTTTTTTAATTTTTATATTGTTATACGGATAACAAAGAATATATTTAATTATATATTGTGAAAAATACACTTAGATATTTCATATAATTATATTAAAATATTATAATTGTAATAGGTATCCCCTTAAAAACCAAATAATTACTTTTACTACTGATTTATTTTTTCATGCAATTATTATCCAAATTCTTGTTATTGTGCTTGACATTTTATGCAAGTTCCAATATTGTACTTGCAAGTAATGGTAACAATGAACCAGATTCACCATCGACTGAACAAAAAAGTGTGAAGGTTGAAAACGCAGTGAATAGCAACACTAGATATGTGTTTTTCAAAGCTGTAAGGAAAGATTGTTTGGATGGAGACACAGAAATTTTGTCTTCAATCATACAAATCGACGTTTCAAAATTTGCTCAAAACAAGTTTAGTTTATTGGCTGAATTCGAAAAAGAGGTTCAGGCAAAGTATCCTAAAAATGTAATTCACATTAATTTGAATTGTATCGAAGGCGTGTACTCTGATTTAAGAGAGGCTACTAACGCTAAAAAAGTAATCATTGATCGAGTTAAAAAAGTGCGATCAATTGTAATGAATTGAAATGAGGAAAAGCGATATACTATAAATAAGTATATCGCTTTTTTATTTTATTTAGATGATTATCTGTTTTTGAAAATCAACTGATCATTATCGACATCTATTAAAACAATACTATCTTTTTGGACTTCTCCACTTAAGATTGATTTTGATAGATCGTTTAGAATATACCTCTGCATTACTCTTTTCAATGGTCTTGCACCAAATTCTGGTTCATAACCCAAATCTGAGACTTTTGTTAAAGCTTCTGGAGTGATTTCTATTTCTATTCCATTCGCTTTGATCCTTCTCTGTATGTCTTTGAATTGAATATCTGCAATCTTTCTCATATTCTCTCTGGTAAGAGGTTGGAACATAAGAATCTCGTCAATTCTATTTAGGAACTCAGGACGTACTGTGTTTTTCAGTAAATCCAATGCCTTGTTCTTGCATTCGTCAAGAATTTCTTCTTTCTCTACTTTTGTTCCTGCTTTTTCAAGATCACCGATTTTATCCATCATGAAATGTGCTCCCATATTGGAAGTCATGATGACAATGGTATTCTTGAAATCTGCAACTCTACCTTTATTATCCGTTAGACGTCCATCATCCAATACTTGTAATAAGATATTAAATACATCTGGATGTGCTTTTTCTATCTCATCAAGTAGAATTACAGAATATGGTCTTCTTCTTACTTCTTCAGTAAGTTGACCACCTTCATCATATCCAACATAACCTGGAGGCGCTCCGATCAAACGGCTTACCGCATGTTTCTCTTGGTATTCAGACATGTCGATACGAACCATTGCTTTATCATCATCGAATAGGTACTCTGCTAATGCTTTCGCTAATTCAGTTTTACCAACACCGGTTGTTCCTAAGAATAAGAATGAACCGATCGGTCTTCTCGGATCTTGTAGACCTGCCCTACTTCTACGAACGGCATCTGAAATAGCAGTAATAGCCTCATCTTGCCCTGCCACTCTTTTACCTAATTCTGCTTCTAAGTGAAGAAGTTTCTCTCTTTCACCTTGAACCATTTTAGCCACAGGGATACCTGTCCACTTAGAAACAACTTCAGCAATGTCTTCTGAAGTCACCTCCTGACGTAACATTACATTACCAGTTTCAGATTCTTGCTCTGCAGCGTTTTGCAAGTCTTCTAATTGCTTTTCTGCATTGACAATTTTTCCATATCTAATCTCTGCAACTCTTCCATAATCACCTGAGCGTTCTGCTTGATCTGCTTCGATTTTATATTTATCGATATCTCTTTTCAGCTGTTTTATTGAATCGAGTGTTTGTTTTTCTCTCTTCCACTCGTCTTCCAACTCATTCAACTTACTAGTAAGTATACGTATCTGATCTGTTAAGATATTTTCCTTCTCAACATCTTTTTCTCGACGAATTGCTTCTCGTTCTATTTCAAGCTGCATCACTTTACGTTTGATCTCATCTACCTCTTCCGGCATAGAGTTCATTTGTATACGCATACGAGACGCTGCTTCATCCATTAAGTCAATTGCCTTATCTGGTAAGAAGCGATCTGAAATATATCGATTTGATAGTTCTACTGAAGCAATAATAGCATCATCTTTAATTCTGACACCATGATGTACTTCATATTTTTCTTTAATACCTCTAAGTATAGAAATTGCATCATCAACAGATGGTTCTCCAACATTTACAGGTTGGAATCTTCTTTCTAGTGCCTTATCTTTTTCTATATATTTCTGATATTCTTTAAGAGTTGTTGCACCAATCGATCTTAACTCGCCTCTTGCCAAAGCTGGTTTTAGTAAGTTGGCAGCATCCATTGCTGAATCTCCACCTGCACCTGCACCAATTAGTGTGTGAATTTCATCAATAAAGAGGATAATTTTTCCGTCCGCACTTTGAACTTCCTTAATTACCGCTTTTAATCTTTCCTCAAATTCACCTTTATATTTTGCTCCTGCAACTAAAGCACCCATATCTAAAGAAGCTATTGAAATATCTTCTAAGTTTTCTGGGATATCTCCTGCTACAATTCTTTGCGCTAAACCTTCTGCAATAGCCGTTTTACCAACACCCGGTTCACCAATTAACATTGGGTTGTTTTTAGTACGTCTTGATAAAATCTGTAGTACTCGACGAATTTCTTCATCTCTACCAATTACAGGGTCCAGCTTACCATCTCTTGCCATTTGAGTTAAATCAATAGCATATCTCTCTAAAGACTGATATTGACCTTCGGCATTTTGGTCAGTTACTTTATTTCCTTTTCTTAATTCTACAATGGCCTTTTTTAGGTAGTCTTCATTGAAACCCGCTTGTTTTAAAAGTTGAGCGATTGGATCACTACCTTCCAAAAGTCCAAGTAATATATGTTCAACTGCCACAAATTCGTCTCCCATATCAGTCATAAACTTCTCTGCTTTTTGTAAAGTCTTGGCAGAGTCATTTGATAAATAAGGGTTTTCTCCTGACGATTTTGGATACGCAGCTACAATTGTTTCTACTTGTTGATCTAAAGCCGTTTTATCAGCTTTTATTTTATTGGTCAGAAAAGTAATCATATTGTCTTCTTGCTCTATGATTGCTTTTAATAAGTGACCTTTTTCTATTATTTGTTGTTGAAATCCTTTTGCAATGGTCTGCGCTTTTTGCAGAACTTCTTGCGATCGGATTGTATATTTTTCAAAATTCATAAGTTCGTATTTTTTTAATTTAAGTTATAGAGACTCAATTAATTATAAAGACATGATATGTTATTCAATTACTGTACTAAACTGATTATCAAGACATAAAGTCAGCTTAATGATTGTTTTTTGTTGTTTAAACGACATTAAGTCATCAGGGGTTGAAATTTTTGAAAAAGAAAGTGACTTTTTGACAGAAATCAAACGGATTATATATTTCTAAATCTATGTAAATACGATAAGATTATTATGTCAAACTAATTTTTTTAATTGTCATAAAGATATCAGATACGAAAACCTTGTTAATTAATTACCCCAATGATGAAAATAGTAGAATACTTCAGTTTAGCTGTCTTAGCCGCTTTTGTGATTATCAAAACATTATTTATTGGTAGATAAAAAAAGGTAATTGCCTTATGAGACAATTACCTTAAAATATTTCCTCTTTAGTAAGAAGGCTTACAAGAAGTTAGGTAAATCTAATTTCTTAGAAATACGATAAGCTGCATTCATCAAACCTACATGACTGTACGTTTGAGGGAAATTACCCCATTGGCTACCATCCTCAGAATCTACATCCTCCGATAATAAACCAACATGGTTTGCATAGCTACTTACTTTATCAAAGTAATCAATAGCTTCTTTCACTCTTCCCACACAAGCTAAAGCTTCTATATACCAATAAGCACAAATTAGGAATGTTGTTTCCGGTGCTCCAAAATCATCCACGTGTCGGTATCTGTAGAATAAACCATCCTGAGCCATTAATTCCTTTTCCATACCTTTTAAATGTCTCCTTGCTCTTTCAGAGTTTGGATCCAGGTAATTCATTGTAATTAATTGCAGACAAGATGCATCCATATCTTTTGATCCTGCAGCTTGCATGTAAACGCCTGTTTCTTCATCGTAGCATTTTTCAATCATATCAGCTGCTCGTTCTTTGATTTTTAATGCCTTGTCGGCCATTTTCACATCATCAAAGTACTGAGCCATTTTATATGCTGCAGATGCTCCTGCCCAGTGGAATAAGAAAGTATAGCAGTAATGTCCTGGTCTATCTCTAAATTCCCAAAGACCTGCATCTTTCTCTTCCATTGTATCAGCAATTTTCTGTAGAGTATGCTCTACTAATTGCTTTGTATGCATACGGTATTTATTAGTAAAACGCTTATCAGCATACAAAGGAAGTAGTGATGTTAATACTTGACCATATACATCATTCTGAATATGAGTATAAGCATCATTACCTATTCTTACAGGTTTGTTCTCACCCAAATACCCTTTTAAAGGCATTTCAATTTCAGTGATTTTCTTCTGAGCTGTAATAGTATAAAGAGGTTGGTACCTATCTTTTTCTTGCTTTGTTACATTCTCGATGTATTTAAAGTAAGCTTCTACTTCCTCAAAGTGACCAATGTTATTGAAAGCATTTAATGTATAATAAGTATCCCTCATCCAACAATATCGATAATCCCAGTTTCGGGTACTTTTATGATATTCTGGTAATGATGTCGTTCCGGAAGCTATAATAGCCCCTGTATCTTCGTATTGGTGTATTTTTAATATTAAAGACGAACGGATTAATTTATCCTGATGGAAGAAACTAATTGATGTTGATTTCACCCAATTTCTCCAATATCTTTTCGTTTTAGTATAGAAAGTTTCTGCAGTTTGTTCAATTGCTGCTTCTAATGGTACACCATAAGTTAACACCGTATATACAGCTCCACCTAATACAAATGGATGCTCATCCATTACATAAGATAAAGGAATATTTGTAGTTAATCTCATTTGTTGGTCGTACCCTAAGAAACGGATATGATTACTTCCTTGTGATTTCTCAGGTTTCATCTCACCATATTCCCCTACTGGGTTACACACTACTTTCACAGAAGGAGTGCCTCTTAATGGTTCAATTTTTCTGATCATCATCAATGGCTTATAATAACGATCGTCCTGTTCGAAACGTGGAGCAAAATCTGTTACTTTAAAATCACCATCTTCAGTGTAAACTTCTGTAACGAGAATATTAGTGTTTGTAACGTAATACTGTTTAGTCTTTTGGATCTTAGCTGTAGGTTTTACCGAAAACTCTCCGCCCTTCTCATCATCCAGTAAGTCACCAAAAATAAAACTGCTATCAAATCTTGGCCAGCATAGCCAACGCACACTTGCTGTTGTATCGACATAGGCCATGAACGCACAGTTTCCAATGACGCCCATATCGTACTTATGAGTTTTTTTCATGTTTGTATATGTAGTTAAATTTTAATTTGGGATGCGAGCATGATTCAATTTAATATAAAAATCACCAAAAAAATAAATTTTATAGTTTTTAAAATATGACAAGGTTTTTGCTTAAGTATTTTATAAATGTTTCATCGAGGTGCATTTTTATGATTTCAAGTATTAATCGTAAATTGTACTTACTTAATAAATTATTATCCTTCAACCATAAATCTAAGGACATGAAAAAGATATTATTTACACTGTTATTCGGTTTATTCTGTTTTGTAGTTAATGCACAAGAAGCAAAAGGCCCTGTAATTACTTTTGCTGAAAATACATATGAGTTTGGCGATATTCACCAAGGTGACGTTGTTGAGCATACTTTTAAATTTACAAATAGTGGTGATGCTCCTTTGGTAATCACAAACGTTACAACTACTTGTGGATGTACTGCTCCAAAATGGCCAAAAGAGCCTATCGCTCCTGGTGATGAAGGACAAATTCTAGTTAAATTCAATTCTAGAGGTAAAAGAGGTGTACAGAATAAACCAATCACTGTTTATTCTAATGCTAAACAAACAACTAGAATCTCTATCACTACAAACGTTTTAGTAGACAATAAGTAAGCTTTAGTAATATAGCTAAACGATAAATATCAGGTCTGTGTAATACGAAAATATTACGCAGACCTTTTTTTGTAATATCAATTTTTTAACAACTATCGTTAATCATTATTAAATAATATTTTAAAATACATCCATTGGGTAAAGAAATACCGTTAGGATATATGTATGTATAATCAACTAACTTAATTACCAAATGGCTCTCTTATTTTATCTTATCGTTTTTATATGTTTAGTGTATAGTGTTTTAACAGTTGTGCCACAACTTAGAAAAAACTATCCCGTTCTAAACCCGAAATTAGGTGGACTGTCGTTTGCAGCTGCATTTTTTATCATTGTGATGTCAAATGCAATTATGTGGGCTGAACCTGGCTACCAATATTTTGTTACCTACCCCAATGGTCAGAAGTCAGCGATCATGACTGAAGGGTACCATTTTACATGGTTTGGTAAAGTCCAACCTTGGAGCAAATACATTGATATCACTACAGAAGATGTTAGTGATGATGATAATTCATCAATGAAGCCTGTTCCAATTCGTTTTATCGACCAAGTCACAGCATTAGGTTATCCGTCTGTTAGGGTTCAGATGCCAAATACAGAAGAAGCATTTATTGATGTCGCTGTAAAATTCAGATCTCAGGAAAACCTTGTAGCAATGACATTAATTCCTACAATTCGTGAGCAATTAGTGAACACAGGTTACATGTATGCCGCTCAGGATTATATTTCTGGTGATGCTCAATCATTTAGACAAACTTTTGAGGAACAATTAAAATATGGTTCTTATGAAGTAAGAAAAATTGAAGTAGCCGATACTCTTTTTGATAACTCAATCCAACAGGAAAGTCGAGAAATCAAAGAGGTTCGTACTAAGTACCTAGTGGAAAAAATTGCTGATGACAATGGACGCTTCAAACGTATTCCTAATGAAATTTCTGAAAACCACATCTTAATTTCACAGGTAGTTTTACCTTCTATTGATATGGAAAGCTCATTTAAAAAGAGACTAGAAAATCAAAGAGATGAATCTGCTAAACGTCAATTAGAAATTCAGAGAATTGAAACTGCGAAGGCGGCTCAATCAAGAATTATTGCCGAAGGTGAAAGAGACAAGGCAGAAGAAAGGGTAAAAAGGGAAAAAGAACAAGTTTCTAGTTTGATTGCTATTGAAACACAATTAAAGCAAGAAGAAACTAATAAAAAGTTAGCAAAAATAAAGTTTGAAACGGCTCAGCTTGAAGCAAAAACTGAAAAAGTACTTGCAGAAACAAAAGCATATGCCAACAGACAATTGGTATCTTCTGGTCTTACACCTGAACAAAAGTCGTATTGGGAGTATAGAAGAGACTCTGTAAAATGGGCTAATATCAGTAAGATTAAATTACCAGAACAATATTTTGCTGGGCAAGGAAATAGCAAAGGTGGAGACTTATTACAATCTATCTTAGCTGCCCAAATTGCAACAAAAGGCAAATAAATCAGCTGGGTGTAGCTAATCTTTATCCCCTATAGTCACTTGTTATTTTTAGCAAGTGGCTTTTTTATTATCAAGATCAAGCAACACCTATTATATAAGGTATTGCTTGATCTTTTTATTAGCTATGGAATTTATTTTTAATAAACTCGTAAGCGTCGTTTGCTTCTTTCTCATTGAATTTTGATAAAGAGTCCGCTAACTCTTTACACTTTGGCTCACCTCCAAACATTGCAGGAGCATTACCGAAGTATCGAAGTAAACCCCAATGTGCTGGAACATGTTGCGGATCTAACTCCAAAGCTTTATCAAATGCTGCTTTAGATTTAGGTGCAATCTGCATCAACTTTAGCATGTTTGCTCCTTTGGCTTGCTGTCCTAGACTTGCACCATAATAATAATGGTAATCAGGGTTAGTACTAAACTCTTCTTTTAATTTTTCGAAAACTTCTTCAGCCTTTTCATTTTCCCATTTTCCTAAATAGTATAAACCAAGTAGTTCCTTTCCTTTTTGAGTATTCGTTAATGGATTAATAAGCTCGAATAAACCATCAAACTTTTCTTCTTTTAAAAGGGTTTCTATTTTTTCAATGACAGATTGGTCCATTATTTTTTTCTTTTTTGTCTTAATTGCTTGAAAAATTTCATCAATAATTCTTTACACTCTCCTTCAAGTACTCCCGTTGTAAACTTGGCTCTTGGGTGGGCTAACTTTTCAGAATAAGATTTAAATCCTCTTTTTTCGTCTGATGCACCATAAACAATTCTACCGACTTGTCCCCAATAAATAGCTCCTGCACACATTGCACAAGGTTCTAAAGTTACATAAAGTGTGCAATCCTGTAAATGTCTTGATCCCAAATAATGTCCTGCAGCAGTTATTGCAATCATTTCTGCATGTGCTGTTGGATCATTTAGTTTTTCTGTTTGATTATATCCTTTGGCTATTACTTTACCATCTGCAACAATGATTGCTCCTACCGGTATTTCTCCTTCATCAAAAGCTAATTCTGCTTGTTGCAAGGCTATTTTCATAAAGGATTCATCCTTATCTGACTGCATAAAATTGTATTATTTCAAGATTAAGGTTTAATCCATAATTTCTTCACAAATATACTCAAATAGTATTTACCTTATAAACAATTGTATTATTTACACATTACATCATAAATCACTCAGCCCAAATCAGTTGACTTAGATGAATGTACGGAATTATTCGATGAATGCCGTTTATCCTTAGATGAAGAAATTTGAATATTATTAATATTTTCAAACATTTGAAATATGTGATTTTTACTAAAGAACTAATACATCTACTGCATAGTCTATTTGCATTATTCTAAAACAAAACCAGAATAGCTAGCAATAAAAATATTTGAGTTAACGTTATTAATACGCGAGGCATGAAAAATTATACTATTACAGATCAAGATCTTATTTCTCAATACTTAAACGGTAATGAAGCAGCCTTTGAACAACTACTTAATAAATATAAGAACAAGTTGTTTACTAGTATTCTTTTAATCGTAAAAGATGAATTCGTAGCTGAAGATCTATTACAAGATACTTTTATTAAGGCGATCAAAATGATCAGAGCTGGAAAGTATAATGAAGAGGGAAAGTTTATGCCTTGGATTTCTCGTATTGCACACAATATGGCTATCGATCACTTCCGCAAACAGAAAAGATATCCAACTATTGTGATGGAAGACGGTAGTAGCGTTTTTGATACTTTAGACTTCTCTGAAAATTCTATTGAAGATCAAAGAATTCTAAAAGAAACTCAAGCAAATGTAAAAGCTTTAGTTGAACGCTTACCTGAATCACAACGTGAAGTATTAGTAATGCGTCATTACATGCAAATGAGTTTCCAAGAAATTGCTGATTCGACTGGTGTTAGTATCAATACTGCTCTAGGAAGAATGCGCTATGCCCTTATCAATCTTCGCAAAATGATGGAGCAACAAAGCGAAAATTCTAATCATGCAATTAGACAAAAAAACATTAAACAAAGAGTATCTTAATAAAGCTCTTCTTCTTTTATACAAAGATGAACAGGATATTCTATTCACTGATAAAGATCTAAAAGATGTTTTATCAGACCCTAGATGTGAATCTTTTATTAGTGACAGCTTACGAACGAAGGCTCACCTAGACAAATTTGAAGTTTCTCCTCGTCCTTCGACGATTAAAAATATTATGGATTTTGCCAAAAAGGCAATTGATAACAAAGACTCTAATTGATAAACTAAATTGCTTAACAAAAATAGGCTATCATATTGATAGCCTTTTTTCATGTTCCTAACCCAATTATTTATATAAACTTATATTTCACACCCATGCTCAACATTACTGTATTTGGTTGAGTTGAAATATCATTTTGATTACTCGCTTCGGTTAAAGTTGTTCCATATGATGTTCCTAACGATACAGATGTATTTGGAGCTACTTTGTAATTTAATTCTGCTCCAATTGCTGCACTCATATTCACCTTATTTTCAACTCCTTTTTCAATCATATATCTATGAAATTCTGATGAGCCCCCTGATACTTCTTGATCCACATTGAAATTGGCTGCAACACTTGCAAATACATCCAAGTCAAGTTTTTTACCTTCAAACGTATATCCAACTTTAACAGGTACAGATATTTGTTGTTGATCTACTACAATTTCTGATGATTCTGGAAGATCTGTATCAAAAGCATATTTAGCATATTGAACACCTAACTCAATAAAGGTCTTATTCTTGAACTTCACTCCACCTTTTAAAGTAACTACAGGAGCAGTTGTAGTTGAAGAAATTTTTTGACCTTCATATTTCATGTTGGGATCAATTGAAGCAACTCCTGCTTCTACACCAACGTAGTATGTTGATTTCTTCTCTGCTGTTTTCTGTTTTACTGAAAACGGTACAGGCATTGAACTTTTAGCAGTTAAAAAAGCATGTGATGCACTAGAAGTACTTTCTCTTTTTATTGCACCTAATTCAGAATAAATCATCTTATCATTATTCCTTTTTTCTTCTCCATCATTTAACAAACCTACTTCTTGAATATTGATTGGAGGAATGTTCTCATCTACAATCTTGTTGTTGTAAGTATATTGATGTGTAGCTAATGTAGAAATCTGATCACTACCTGTTGATAATAACCTTGTAGGTAAAACAGAAGCTTCTTCTATCTGAGTACCCTTTGACATCGTCGGAGATTGGTATGCAACTCCTTGAGATCTTGGTGCATCATATTTTACCAAGAAACTAGTCAGCATACTTACCGTAAATATTGCAGCAACGGACCTTATAAAAGTAAAGTGATTTTTCTTTTTATTAATTGCATCCACCTCAACTTCTATATCATCCCATAAGTCTAATGGAGGGTTGACACTTTCGTTTTGAAAGGCATCATGCCACACCATATCAAAATCATCTCGTCTATCCTCTTTCTTTTGCATAACTGTATCTTTCTATTTCAGAATCATGAATCATAGATTTTAGAAGTTTTCTTGCTCTGGCAAATTGCGATTTAGACGTTCCTTCAGTAATTCCTGTCATTTCTGCAATTTCCTTATGCTTATATCCTTCTATGGCATAAAGGTTAAAGATTATCCTACACCCATCTGGTAAACGTTGGAGCATGTTTAATAATTCCTGGAAACTATAGTCATGTAAGGCCATAGCCTCTTCTTTAAGATCATACATATCGTTTACATCCATCATTGGATATAAGTACAATTTAGATCTTTGGAAGTTGATCGCAGTATTCACTACAATTCTTCGCATCCAGTGTTTGAGAGAGGATTCGTTTCTAAAGGTGCCGATATTCTTAAAGATTTTTACAAAGGCTTCTTGTAAAATATCTCTAGCATCTTCTTCTGTTTTAGAATAACGACAAGCTACAGACATTAAGGCTCCGCTATATTGTTCATATAGTTTTCTCTGGACCCTTTTGTCGCCATTCTTGCAACCTTTAATTAATGCTTCGTCTTGTAACATGATGAGTTAGGTTTTTAAATTATCCCTATTTCAGGAATAAAAAAATCGATATTTCAGTATACACTATGGCAGTAGATAAATTTTTCATTTGCCTAATTTGACACTATTCTTTGTGTACTGCTACTTTAAGTCATTATGCCTATCTAGATAGACACACGTAATTGTAAAATTGAATAGAGTTAAACCAAACTCAATCTATTAAAAAGACATTAATTACTGATTATTAATACTTTATATTTTATTTTATTTCACATGAATTAGTATTCACTTTAAAAATTTAAGTTAAAGTGAATTAAAAAACCTCTCAAAAGTTAAATTAAAAAACACCAATAAAGCCAAAATGGATTTTTGCTAAATCTGTTGATATAGGCATCGAATTCGTTTTACCTAACGCATAAGCTAAAGAGAAAATCCCGGATTTAGTTTCCATACTCAAACCTGCTCCAAAACCTATAGGCAGGTCTGTTTCATTGTTATTACCAATGTAAGCGATATCTGAAAATACGAAAAGGTATGAACCTCCCCCTATTCCTATTCTTGGTTCAATAGTTAAGACCCCATATCGATCTACAAAAAATTCTCCTTCATTAAAACCTCTTAATGATCTGAAACCTCCTAAACGATACAATTCATTTTGATAAAGGTGATCATTAATCATTTGTGATGCATTGAGTCGAAGCAACCCATCCATCCATCGGTTTATCTGAAAGTAATATGAAGCATCTAAATGCCACTTAATAATTGATGAAACTTCAGGAATACCTTCATAAATACTTTGATCAAATGAAGGATTAAAAATTACATTTCTATACCCTGCACTAATTCTAGATTTAATGCTAAATCCCTTTCTTGGAGCTAATGGGTCGTCTAAGTTTTCCCATCTATATCCTATATGATAAGTCGTTGTTTGTGTATCATTTAATGTATCTGCACTGGATTCTGAAATTTCTCTCAAAAGTCGACTACTTTCAAATTTTACTCCTAGATCTACCTCACTTCTTACTGAAACTTTTCTTTTTACTCCCACTTCATTATCAACCTTAATAAACGTTGAATCTTGAATTTGCATATCAAGGTTGTAAAAGACATCAAATTGCGATCTAAAGATTCTAGGATGTTCATAAGAAGCTGAAAACCATTGTGAGTGACTGTCGGGTTTCTTCCAATCAATGTAAAACCGCTTTCCTGTACCAAATGGATTACGAAGATCTAAAAGTATTTGCCCTGTTACTAATACTCCACCATCAGCAGTTTCATTGGGAGCTAGACCAATAATACCGTCGGCCCGACTTGATTTTCGTTTCTCTAATGGAATTTCTACCATGGCTTTTCCATACTCGAAAACTACATCAATATCATCTGTCAGTTTTAAATATGGTGTTTCTTTAATAATCACTTCTGCTTTATCTACAGATTTTTGTTTGAAGTCATCACCTTTATGTAACCCCAAATATGCTTCAAAGAATTTCTTATGAACGCCTAATGGTTGATCTCTTTTTACAATTAAAGTATCTAATACAACAGCATCACCTAAGTTTATTTTAAGATTTCCATGAATATTTCCATCAACAAAATGAAGAGAATCAATCCATACCTTAGTAAATGGATAACCATTATTTTCAAAATATTCAATTACCTGATATTTGGCTTTCTCTAAGTCGGTGGTCAATACTTTTTTTATCGTTGAAGTGCCTTTCCAATATCGACTGGATAAAATCTGATTACTTACCAAAGAAGTGTTGATATACAATGCATCATACCTCTTTCCAATATATACCTTACAAATATGTTCGTTCGGGAAGATCTTTTTTTTATCTATTCCTGCTGTTAAATATCCATTTTGGATGATGTTATCAATTGATTTATTTACAAATAGGACTGCATCCAAAGAGTCTTTTAAAGTACTATTCTGAAGTAATTGTTTCTCCTTTTCTGATGTATTATCGTAATACACCCATTTTACTTCTACCTGTGTATAAGCAATGTTATTTAGAAGCATAAAAAACAGAAATGAAAGAAATTTAATTCTTCCATTTCTGTTTTTTTGCTGATTATATGTTTTCTGATTATTAATCAATTACTATCTTTTTTGCTCCATGATAAGAGTGATAAGAAGCATCGTACATCGCGTCTGCACTTACAGGCCCGACATTAAATGTTCCTTTACTTACTGCTCTTACTACATAATAGAACTTCTTTTGTCTACTATTTGCTGTTACGAAGAAGTTTACTCTATCATCTCTGAAATCTACATGTTGAGGGTATGATGCTTTATTTTTGGTCCAGCTCATACCAGGTATATCTCCTAACCTTGGGTTCTCAATTTCAAAACCTGCAGGTAGCATATCTGTTACCACTACATTCTCAACTTCTCGTTTTTCAGATTGTAATGCTATTTCTACCACAATAAGATCATTCTGTTTAAACTGATTAGAACTTATGATATTACCATTTCTATCATAGTACGTTCTTCTAACTTTCAGACCTTTGTCTTCCTGTTTAAATTTCCCAGAAGCATTAACTCCTTCCAGTTCCCAGAAGTAATATAATTCTCCGTTTCCAGTCGTAGAAATATTGACAGTGTTTCCAATCACTTGGTTGGATAAGATCAGGTCCTCTCCAGTAGTAGATCCTACTTCTTTACCATTGACAATTACTTTAGCTGAAATATCTTGATGCTTAGCTTTGCTTAATACTTTACCTAATGCCATCAAACCAAATGCACTTTCTTGAGTAGTTAAATAGCTTTCACCTTTCATAGCTGTAGCTAACTCTTTCGTAAGTACTCCTATCTGACTATTCTGTGGGTCAGTATCAACCAATGCATTTAAGATTAAAGCTTCATCTCTAATGTATGATGAGAAACTACCACCAAATTCTCTTTCTCCTTTTAGTGCTCCAAAACCAGATGGCAATAATAATCTAAAACTTTTCATATCTCCTGTTCTCAAATAGGTAGCTGCTAATAGGTATTTTGAGCTATTATCTACAGATTTGATGTTTTTCTTGAAATAATTCATCGTCGGAACATCTGGTTTTCCAGCTTCTGCTAATACATATAATCCGTAGAATGATGTTTTATCAAAGTATGTCTGCTTGATTCTTTCACCATTCGCATTGTATAAATAATAAGTATGTGACTTCTTCGATTTTACTTCTCTTGAAATGTAATTCCAAAGTTTATTCAATACTTTTTGCTCAACATCGTAACCTCTCTTTTTTGCTTCCATAAGGAAATGACAAGCATAAACAGATCCCCAGTAACTAACATAAGTTCCACCTTGCCAATAAGAAAGTCCTCCACTATACATTTGCATGCTTTGTAGTTTTCTAATGGCCTCATTGATATAGTAATCTCTATTTGCTTTCTGATCACTCTTATCAAATCTTGCAGAAATTTCGCCTAAGTAAAGTTGAGGGAATACTTTAGAAGTAGTTTGCTCAACACATCCATAAGGATACATAATCAAGTAATCTAAGCTTTTAGCAAACTCTATAACTGGCGATTTACTCAATATTAATTTTCCTGTAAGAGAAGATACAATAAAGTCTTCTTTTAGATTTACCTCTTTCTTCGTTGAATTCTTAAGCACTCCAGACCCATTGGATTTAAGTAAAGCGGTAACTGGTCTAACATTTAAATTCGTTTCGGAAATAAAGTCTTCATTTAATGCATTAGCAATTACTGTCACTTTTCCTTCACCGATTGTATTATCAGCAGTTAAATCAAAGTATAATAGTTTTTCTGAATTCGCAGGAATACTTACCGTTTCTAATTTTTCGGCATTTACAGTTAATGCACCACTTACTTCTACTTTGGTCTTTACCTGAACAGTATTTTTAGTAGTATTTGCCAGCATAATCGATGCATTATTTACATCGTTTGGACTCAAGAAACGAGGTACCGAGGTACTCATCACAAGAGGATCTTTTACTTTGATAAATTTCTCTGCACTACCAAATGAATTTCCTTTCGTAGCCACAGCCATAACTCTCAACTGCCCCGAAAACTCTGGTATATCAACTTTGAATGATACCTTACCATCACTATCAGTTTTTAATGTTCCACTCCAAAAAGCAACTAGGTTAACTCTATTATTTGTCATAGGGTTTGCTCTCGCTCCCAAATTTGCCATATCAGAACCAAAACTTGATGCCTGCTTTTTAAACTGATAGATGTTTGGATACAAATCATAAGTCCTTACCTGAAGCGCTCTATTCTGATAGAAGTAATCAAACGGATTAGGTGTTTTATAATTCTTAATTTGAAGAATACCTTCATCAACAACAGCTACTGTAACTTCAATATCTTTTTCTTCTGTTGATGCTTGAACTTCAATAGTTTGAGACCTTCTTGAACGACTTTCTTTTGGAGCCTCTATTGATAATTGAAGGTTTCTTTTCTTAGTTGTTACTTTGATAGGCTGAAAACCATGAGCTACTGTTAATGGTAAAGCATTGTCTTGTGCTCCTTTAATTAAGGTCGCTGTAACAAAAATATTCGGTAGATGTTCTTCAACAATTGGAATTTCTAAAGAAGCTGACCTATTGTTCGTTTCAATCACTTGATGAGAGATAACTTCATCCTGTTCTATCGTTACCAACATCTTACCTTTAAATGGTGTTTTGAAAAGTACTTTAGCTTTTTCTCCAATGTTGTAAATCTCTTTTTCCGGTTCAATGATAATACGTCCCTCTCTGTCTACCTCAAAAGCAGTACTTGAAACACTTCCCCATCCATAGGCATAAAACCATCTGCTTACATATGTATTAGAGCCTTCTAAGTACAAACGCATTTCATATTCTCCCGATTCCTTCGGGAAAAATGAGTAGTTGGTTTCCTTACCAGTGATTTTTAATGCTTTCTCTTCTACTTTGATTTCCTTCTGTCTTGAAACATATCTATAACGGTTATTGTACGTTTTTTCCATAACCGAGTGCCATTCATGTCTCACTAATTCTACTCTCGCAGATACATTTTGAGCTACATTCATCGAAGGATCCAAAGCTATAATAGGTACATTAAACCTATTCCTAGTCTTAATGTAATGGTCTCCATATTTAATACCCAAATAATGGTTTTGAGTAGAAATTAGAACAGAATTCAATCTTCTTACAGGTCTTCCAGATTCGTCAAAGACAGTTGTGTATAACTTGGCATTTAACATACCACTGTTATCATAGATCTTACCGATTTTATAACTCTCGGTAAACTTCCCTTCTTTATCTGTTTTACCACCTCTAAGGTGTTCGTTATATTTTAAATCAAAATTACCTTCTAGATTAAAATCATAATCGCTATAATTTTTTGGATTAATGTATTTACGGCTTAATGCCAAGTCCACTTCATAATTTCTATTCGCTGCAGGTGGTCCAAAAAGATTTAAAGCTGTTCCTTCTAAATTAATATCATCTAGAATCATGTATTTTTCTTTACTCAGCTTTGTCTTCACTTTAATTCTATCCGGCATAAAGTCTTCAACATTTACCTTTTTAGAAGCTAATACTACATTATTGGCTGTTGATACTTCAATAGAATAGAACCCTGTAACAGTTGCATCCATCAATTTCACACTCCCTTCATAAGTTCCCTCACTATTCAGTGTTGCTCTTTCTGAGAATAACTCATTCCCATCTGGAAGAAATACTTTTACTTTGATAGGTTGATCTGCTACTGCATCCCAGTTTTGATCTCTTACAATGGCTTTAAAATAAACTGTTTCTCCTGGTCTGTATAAATCACGGTCACCATAAATGAAGGTCATCAGTGATGCTGAGTTAGGATATCTACCACCAACATCAAAACGTGACGTAGAGATTCTTGTCTGACGGAAATTCATATAGTTGAAATCTCCATCCTTTTCAGCATAGATCATCTCTACTCTAAAACCTTTTGTATGGATATCTAGATCTAGAAAATTTGCAATACCATCGTTACCTGTTTTTACAGTATATACTTCCTGATTATTACTACTTACTAGAGTCACATTTACATTGGGTAATGGAGTAGCATCAGCAATAGAATTAGCATAAACGAAGATATTGTTCTTTCCTTTCTTGGCAATCAGACCAATGTCAGAGATACTAATTAGTTTTCTAGATACAAGGTACCTTTTGCTAGAACTACGAACTTCAACAACATAAACTCCATTAAATCTTGATTCATCCAAAAAGTCTAATGACAATGTTCTTACATGCCCATTGGATTTTAGATCACTGACATAAACATTATGATTAGAAAATACTTTATCACCTAACTTCGAATAAGATGGTGATGAATAATAATATTCACTTTCTTGATATAGTTGATTATTATCAAAGTAACTGTAAAGGTTGTTTTTGTATACTTTATAAACATCAATATCAACTCTTGGAACATTGACGATTTTTAAGTCTACTGTCTTCTCACTTTTAGAAGACATATAAAATGCATTCTTATCTAAAAAGGCAATACTCGGAGTTACTTCACCAAAAGCAACATACTCTTTTACTTTTTCTGATAATGTAGTATTGAATACCCCTTTTACATTTTTAGAGATTGTGACCACATATTCTTCTCCTGCTTGAAAGTCACCCTTTAATTTTAAACCACTTTCTAGCTTCTCTACTTCAAAAGCAATTTTTGGTGAAACACTAATTAATGATTTAATTCCTTTCGTTTGGATGCTTTGATTAGATCTAATGACAATTACATTTTCTCCTCCTTCAAATTCACCTTTTACCGATGTAATCGATAATTCCTCCGCTTTCGGAATAAATCCATCTACCTTTATTGCCTTTTCCCCTTTACTTTCTTTTGAAAGCTTTATTCCTTGAGCGATAGTTATTGAGATGGGAGTATTCTGATTGTTCTTGTTATGATCATCAATACTAATTACAACCTTATCAGTGTTACCTGTTGAATACTGTGATATCTTTAATTTTTTATCTCCAGCTTTTATTGTTGTTTTCTCAAATACTTCTTTGCTAGAAACGGCATAGTTAAACTTTAGTGTAACATGAGGTACTGCCAGATTATTTTTACCAAATGCCCATGCTGTTTCAGATTCTTCTATTGAAAGTTCAGGTGTATAGAAACTATACGAAAGTTCATTTCCTTCTAAGTTCAAACCTTCCTTACTAAAAGCTTCTGGAGATAATTTTAATTTATATTGAGTGCTTGGATTAAACCCCGACTCCGGTGAAAAAATTAAAGAGTTCTTTGCTGTCCATTTGTATTTACCATTAACTTTTGGTGTTATAGTGAAATACCCAAACGATTCATCTAGCCAATCGTTTACTTTATCTTCTCTGATTTTCTCGCTAAAAGTAAAAGCTAAGTTCTGTTTTAAAGAGATTTCATCTTTAAAATTTACATAGGTGATTTTAGTAGTTGTGGAATCTTCAGAACTCTTATTACAGGCCTGAAAGCATAAGAGGGTTAGACAAAGAAAAATAAAGTTACGTCTCATTATGGTTATGAAGTTTTATCTAGTTTACTATTCTAAAGATACAAAAAAAGCTATACTCAATCGTATAGCTTTCAAATTTCTTATTGGTTGATATATTAATACTCCCAAAGTAATGCTTCGTATTCCATTAGCTTATAAACTGCCTCTTGTGATTGATACAATGATCTCTGATCGTTACCATACATCATAATGATTGAGTTGTCCTGAGGATTCTCAAATTTAATCAAACGGCCATCCCATAATTCTAATGCAAACGCATCACCTAAGTTTCTATGCTGAGCAGCATTTACTCCATTGTACCAAACGGCTTTTGGATCTTCTTGAAGTTTGCCTTCTGGATTTTTTATATGAAATACTTGATCATTCAATTCTTTAAAAGAGAATGAGCCTAATACAATATCAATACCTTTTGGATTTTCAGAAGCAGGAATAATTAAGTTTACTGCCACCAAATCGTTATACATTTTTGATCTTCTTTTATCAAAAACTCTATCTACTTTCAATTCAATTGCCCATAAACGATCAGGAGAATATTCATCACCAGGTTTTTGACCGTTGTCTTTTTTCACAGTTACACCGTCAACATCACCCCAAGCAGCGTCATCATCTTCATATTCTGAAATATCTCCTACAGTCTGTGGGATAATCAATCTACTCAAAAATTCTTCTTTAGAGATTCTGTTTTCTAGAGTATCACTTGAATAAGGAATAATCCTGTCATCCTTTACAGCATCAATAATAATCTTCGTTACCTCATGATTCTTAGCAAAGAAACCATTATTAATTTTTGTCTGAAGGTTTACTCTAAACCATAGAGATTTTTTCCACATGACCTCATAGTTCTGAATATCCATCATCGAGTGTGGATTAGAAAGAGTATCCGCAAGTTGAGCCTTAGCTATATTAGTGATTAATAATAGGCAAATGGTAAGGCTACATAGTTGATTTATAATACGCATATGGAGGTTAAACAAGTGTTTTATGAAGCAATATATTTAGGTAGATAAAAATATCATGCCACATTTTAAAATCGTTATTTACTTCTTAAACAATAGATGTTTATCTATTTAGTCACCATGCAAAGATACTAGTTAATTAGAAATCTATTTATACAAAAATACCCCTAGAAGTACATCCAGGGGTATTTTTATATTTATATCTAACTAAAGATTACATAGCTAATAACTTATCCTCTAATTTCTTAAGGATACGTTGCTTCGTCTTTAATTTGTTCACATAGTTGTTACGCTCTTGGTATAAAGCGTAGTTCTCAGAGTTTTGTTCAGCAGCAGCTGAAGACAAAATCGAAGAATATTTCGCATTGAACTCAAATAACTCTTGCTCATCCTTACGGATTGATTCTCTCAAGATATCTAATTTGATTTTCAATTGCTCAAAGTCAGATAAGCTATATAAATCTGGCTCCTCGTTCTTCGCTGTACGCTCTAAGAAGTGTGATTCAAAGATTTCGTTACAAACGATACGGAAACGTAAGTTTAACTCCTTATCTTCTTGAGATGGTTCTTTACCTAAAGATTTCCAACCGTTTTGTAATGTTTTAATGTTAGCAATGTTGAATGGTGCACCATCATTTAGGTACTTTTCAGCAGTATCTAACAAATCTTTCTTAGACTCTAGTGGAGTCTTTTGTGGTGAAGAAGACATATCTCTTGTGCTGTATGCTGGAGAATTTCCTCCTCCAAAACCTTCACGTTGAGCATAGTTGCTACGTTGTTGGTAACCTCCGCTGTCACCACCACGATCACGTTGTTGGTATCCACCGTTATCACGTTGTTGGTATCCACCACGGTCACGTTGTTGGTATCCACCGTTATCGCGTTGTTGGTATCCACCACGATCACGTTGTTGGTATCCACCGCCATCACGTTGCTGACCATATCCGCCACCACGTTGCTGACCGTATCCGCCGCCACCGCGTTGTTGACCATATCCGCCACCACCGCGTTGTTGGTATCCACCGCCATCACGTTGCTGACCGTATCCGCCACCACGTTGCTGACCGTATCCGCCACCACCGCGTTGTTGGCCGTATCCACCGCCGCCACGTTGTTGGCCGTATCCGCCACCACCGCGTTGCTGACCGTATCCGCCGCCGCGTTGTTGACCGTATCCACCACCACGTTGCTGACCGTATCCGCCGCCGCCGCGTTGTTGGTATCCACCGCCATCACGTTGACCGTATCCACCACCTGGATTTAATGATTGGAAGAATTTAGTTGTTTCACGTTTGAAATCACTAAATAAGAATCCCATTTTCCTTTTAGGAACCATAGGAACTTCTCTCCAATCGTTTTGTATTTTCTTCACATCGTCAACGAACTCTTGTCCGCCACCATTACGGTTGATACGTCTTACTTTGATTAATAAAGCTTCGTATTGATCGATGCTCTCTTCATGCATTTCATTTTGGCGAGCATAGAAGTTAGATCTGTTCTGGTAGAATTCATCCATTGCAGCATTAAACTTCTCAGAAAGTTGCTCTTCCATTTCTTTGTGAGCAGAACCGGTTTTAATCCAGTTCATTTTAATTTCTTTGAATCGTAATGAAGCAGTTTTCCAATCAGTACTACCTTTCCATTCTTCAGCCTCTTTTAAAAGAGCATTTTTAATTTCTAAGTTCTTTTCTCTGTTAACGGCAATGTATTCATTGATTTCATCTTCTAATACATTGATAATTTCGTACAGTTGTGTAAAGTCGCCAAGGCCATTGAAAGAAGCTAAATAAGTACGCATGTGGATCAGCTTCATTAGGAAAGAACCTTTGTTCTCAGCAGTACGAACTGCTTCTTGAACTGCTAATACTTTATCTGTAACCATTTTGAAACGGTCAACAAAGTATTGTAAACTTTCTTCTTCGCTTTCTCTAACAACACCGATTTCTCTGTCTTGGAAGTGGTAATATCCTCTTAAAAATACTTTACCATCTTTTACATAGCCGTACTCTGTAATGTCCTTGTGCTCGATAATTTGGGAATCTGACATCGCTTTTCGCTTGTTTGGTTTTTAAATGATAATAAAAGCTGTTGATTAAATAAACTGGTGAAGGATTATCTATTAATACATGAGTCAATATGACAGTGTATTAAACAATTAATATGATCAAAATTAAATAAGTGAATGATCAATAGTTTTTTTTCGATAGTCTCTTACAAACCTACATTTTATGTTAATTACTTTATTATTTTATTCTACCTATAATAGTATAATAGTAAAAATTAAATTATCTTTTTTGAATTCCTTTTTATTATTTCAAATAAATAATGAACGTTAAAATCTCTAACAAAATTATGCCATAATTAACAGTAATTTTAGAGAGTGTGATTTCATGTTGCAAATTGCAGTGTTACTTTCTGATTTGCAAATTTTTAATGATTAAATAGCAACATTTTATTGGCATTTAAACTAAGTAATCATATACTTTTACGTAAAATACGAAAATTAAGTTCAAATATTCACATTTTATGAGTAATAACAACGAAACTGTCATCTTTTCGATGGCGGGTGTAACAAAAGTATACCCTCCAAATAAACAAGTTTTAAAAAACATATACCTGTCTTTTTTCTATGGTGCAAAGATTGGTGTTTTAGGTCTTAACGGTTCAGGTAAGTCTTCTTTATTGAGAATCATTGCTGGTGTTGATAAAGAATACAGAGGTGAAGTTGTTTTCTCTGATGGATATAGCATTGGTTACTTAGAACAAGAACCTAAATTAGATCCTGAAAAAACAGTGAAAGAGATCGTTCAAGAGGGCGCTCAAGAAACTGTTGATTTACTTCAAGAATTCGAAGAAATCAATTTAAAATTTGCAGATCCAGATGTACTTGAAGATCCAGATGCAATGAATAAATTGATCGAGCGTCAAGGTGAAGTACAAGAAAGATTGGACCAATTGGATGCTTGGGAACTAGATAATAAATTAGAAAGAGCAATGGACGCTCTTCGTTGTCCTCCAGAAGACCAAAAAGTAGGTGTACTTTCAGGTGGTGAAAAACGTAGAGTAGCATTGTGTCGCTTGTTATTACAAGCACCTGATGTGCTTCTTCTTGATGAGCCTACCAACCACTTAGATGCGGAATCTGTATTCTGGTTAGAGCAACATTTACAACAATACAAAGGTACAGTTATAGCCGTAACCCACGACCGTTATTTCTTGGATAACGTAGCAGGATGGATTTTAGAATTAGACAGAGGTGAAGGTATTCCTTGGCAGGGTAATTATTCTTCTTGGTTAGATCAGAAACAAAAGCGTTTAGCACAAGAAAATAAACAAGAAAGCAAACGTCAGAAGATTTTAGAAAGAGAGTTAGACTGGATTAGAATGTCACCAAAAGGTAGACAAGCGAAACAGAAAGCTCGTTTAAATTCATATGAGAACTTACTCAATGAAGAATCGAAGGAGAAAGAACAACAATTAGAACTTTACATTCCTGCAGGACCTCGTCTGGGAAGTAAAGTGATAGAAGCTAAGGGTGTAAAGATGGCTTTTGAAGATAAGCTACTATATGAAGACCTTAACTTTACTCTTCCGCAAGGTGGTATTGTTGGTATCGTTGGGCCAAACGGTGTTGGTAAAACTACTTTATTCAAGTTAATCACTGGTCAACTAAAACCATTAGAAGGAACATTTGACGTTGGTGATACAGTAAAAATTGGATACATCGACCAAGAACATGCTTTAATGGACCCTTCTAAAACAGTTTGGGAAACTATCTCCGGAGGTAATGAACTGATGGATATTGGTGGAAAGCAGGTAAATTCAAGATCATATGTTTCAAAATTCAACTTTGCTGGTAACGACCAATCGAAAAAGGTAGGTGATTTATCTGGTGGTATGAGAAACAGAGTTCAGTTAGCCATGACGTTAAAGGAAGGTTCTAACTTACTTCTTCTTGATGAACCTACCAACGACTTGGACGTAAATACAATGCGTTCTTTAGAGGAAGCTTTAGAAAACTTTGCAGGTTGTGCAGTAATTATTTCCCACGACCGTTGGTTCCTTGATAGATTAGCTACTCACCTTTTAGTATTCGAAGGCGACTCTACAGTTCGCTATTTTGAAGGTAACTTCACTGAATATGAGGCAAAAAGAAGAGAGGAAGTTGGTGATATCACACCAAAAAGATTGAAGTATAAAAAATTAATGAAATAATTTTTTTCACTGAATATTAAAAAGATGCTTTATTTACTATCTATTAGTAATTAAAGCATTTTTTTTCAACCGAAAAGCCTTTATTTTTGTAATTGGTGTTCATCAATTAATAGATGACTCATTAAGATCAAAAAGTATTTCTTAAATAGAAAGTATGCAAGACGTTATTCGTTTATTACCTGAATCATTAGCCAACCAAATAGCTGCAGGTGAAGTGGTACAGCGCCCCGCTTCAGTTGTCAAAGAGTTGGTAGAAAATGCCATAGATGCTGGCAGTGATTCTATTGTACTTAAGGTAAAAGACGCTGGTAAAACGCTTATACAAGTAATCGATAATGGTTGCGGTATGTCTGAAACTGACGTACGTATGAGTTTTGAACGTCATGCTACATCAAAAATTCATACTACATCTGATCTATTTAATATCAATACTTTTGGCTTTAGAGGTGAAGCGCTAGCTTCTATTGCTGCAGTTGCACAAGTTATTGTTAAGACAAGACGAGAGGAGGATGAACTAGGAACTTTAGTTGATATTGAAGGTTCTGAGGTAAAAAATCAGGAACCTACTCAAACACCAAAAGGAACAAGCTTCTCTGTCAAAAACCTCTTTTTTAACGTTCCTGCAAGAAGAAAATTCTTAAAATCGAACCCGGTAGAATTAAAGCATATTATCGATGAGTTTCAAAGAGTAGCTTTGGCTAACCCTGAAATTTCGATGACTATGATTTCCGATGATAAGGAACTTTATAATCTAAGAGGTGGTAACATTGCAAAGAGAATTGTTTCTATGTTTGGTAAATCTTACCAAGAACAATTATACCCTTGCCATGAAGACTTGGATGTAATTAAGGTCAAAGGTTATATCGGTAAACCCGAAAACGCTAAAAAAACTAGAGGAGAACAATTCTTTTTTGTTAACGGTAGGTACATCAAGCATTCTGCATTAAATCATGCGATCATGACTGCTTATGATAGTATTCTTCCAGAAAACACCTTCCCTTTTTACTTACTGTTTATTGAATGTGACCCCGCTGACGTAGATGTCAATGTTCATCCAACAAAAACAGAAGTTAAATTCGCAGATGAACGTACTACATACGCAATAGTCAGTGCTGCTGTTAAACAAGCTCTTGCTAGTTATGGAATAACACCATCAATTGATTTTGGTATAGATGTAAACTTTGCGAAAGATGGAACTCCTACATCTGGAATTACATCAAAAGGAAGTATGATCCCTCCTATGGAGTCGGACTTAACTTCTAATATTCCGGATTTACCATCGACAAATTCAGATAATAATTTTACATCAGAAAGTAATAATGTAAGTTCTGGTAGTAATGGTGTAGATGATTTTGCAATCAATGTTTCTTTCGATCAAAGAGACAATACATCCTCTGATGATTATGTTAAAGTTTCTTCTCGCTTAAATTCATGGAATCAGCCTTCGGATGATATGCCTGACTTTACGCCATGGTCTCCTATAGAAGAAACTTCCTCTGCAAATAACTTTTCTTCAGAAGAAACTCCTGAAGAACCTATTACTTACAGTAGTAGAGCAAATGATTTAGAACAAAGTGATAACGTTCAAAAGGAAGTCGATCGCTTTCCTTCTGATAATGTAATTCCAATCCAGTTACACCATAAGTACATCATGTATCAAGTAAAGTCTGGAGTGATGTTAATGGATCAGGAAGCTGCACATGAACGTATTTTATACGAAAAGTTTTTAAGTCAGATGGAAAATAGTAGTGGTGTTTCTCAACAGCTATTATTTCCTAAAAAAGTCGTATTAAACTTATCTGATTTTGCTATTTTCACTGAGTATAGTCAAGAAATTGCCGCTTTAGGTTTTGGTTTTGAACTTGAAGGAAATGATACTGTCGTTATTAAAGGTATCCCTACTTTAATTCAAGGAAATGATGAACAGGAAATCATCGAAGAACTTATCGAACAATTAAAACACAACAAGGAAGAGTTGAGAATTTCTGCCAACGAAAATATTGCTCGATCATTAGCAAAAAGGGCTTGTATAAAAAGTGGACAGCCTTTGGAGCTTCAAGAAATGAAATCAATGATCGAACAATTGTTCTCTTGCACTTCTCCTAATTATACACCTGAAGGTAAAAAGACTGTTGTTTTAATGGATACAGCACAGATTGAAGGTCTATTTAATTTGAGATAATTTTACTTAAACGTAAATCTACATAAATAAAAAAGCCTTGAAGGAAATAGGTATATACCCTAACCTTCAAGGCTTTTTTGATGAGTTCTATTTTGTATATTTTACTACTTTTATTGACGTTGAAATTAATTGTCTTTTATTCTCTACTTTATACCAATGCTTCTCATTAGAAAGTTCCGAAATATTAATACCTTCAATTTTCAGTAACTCTTTTAATGTCATCTCAAAAGAAGCTTTGATAACATCAACCCTACCATTGATAGTATAAATATTGATGAACTCATTCTCACCAATAATAAGATTTAGTTCTGTTGCTTCTTTACTAATTTCATATACATCACACATTTGGTGAGTATTTCTATTTTCAGAAATTACATTAGCATGCTTTTTAACAAGACCCTTCTCTATTTCTGTAGTACCATCATCTGTAATGTTATCTCCATCCTCTGGTGTACCAGGGATTCTATCACTTGGTGTCTGGCCATTGTCTAAATCAATGTCTCCATCACCAGGGTCTTTATCTTTACCAGGAGTTTGCTCTCCTCCTATTCGATCATTTGTAATTGGTTCATAATCACTCCCATTATTACATGAAGTGAATGATAAAACAGTGATTACAGCGATTAATTTAATTAGGTTTTTCATTTAATTTTAGATTGATATTTAATTATTAAGGTGTACTCCACACCCATTGGTTTTAATGTCATTCGTTACCATAAGAGATGGATAATTTATTGTATTCGAATTTTTAAATTAGAAGAAAGGCTCGATATCTTTTATTATCCTCTTTGTATAGATTGACAATTCAAAGGTGTATATTAGTTTAATATCAATCAAATAAATTAAGCTGTATCTAGTTTGAATGGGCTGATGAAAATAATCGTTGGACTTTAAAAGGTAATTCTTCTATCAGAAACCTAATTTGATAGAAGAATTTACACTTTAGTTATTTCTATTCTAAGCGATTAATTCATCAATAGCTTTTGCTAATTTTCTATCTTTTTCTGTGATCGTGTTTCCTGCGTCATGAGTTGTTAGAGCTATTTCAACTGTATTCCAGACATTCGACCAATTAGGGTGATGTTGGTGTTGTTCTGCTAAAAATGCTACCCTAGTCATAAAAGCAAAAGCTTCTGAAAAATCTTTAAACGTAAAAGTCTTTTGTAATTGATTATTGGTTTCTTTCCAATCCATAGTGATAAGTATGTTTATTGATGATATTCAAAGATACAGAAATCGATAAAAAGAAAAAGCCGGTACATTATTGTACCGGCTTGATCATAATAGTAATGTTACTATTTATATTTTCTAGTGCTTGAAGTGACGTACACCTGTCATTACCATTGCTACATCGTTCTCATTACAGTAATCTACAGATAATTGATCCTTGATAGATCCACCTGGTTGAATTACAGCTTTGATTCCTTCTTTTTGTGCTAATTCAACACAATCAGGGAATGGGAAGAATGCATCTGAAGCCATTACTGCCTCTGATAAATCAAAACCGAAACTCTTTGCTTTTGCAATAGCTTGGTTTAATGCATCTACTCTTGATGTTTGACCAACACCACTAGCGAATAACTGACCATCTTTTGCTAAAACAATTGCATTAGACTTCGTATGCTTACAGATTTTGTTTGCGAACAATAAAGCATTTACTTCAGAATCTGAAGGTGCTTTTTCTGTAGCTACTGTTAAGTCTTCAGCAGTTTCTGTTTTTAAATCTTTATCTTGTGCTAAAACACCATTAAGTAAAGATTTAAACTGGATACCACCTGTAGCAATATCTTTTCTATTTAAGATAATTCTATTTTTCTTTCCTTTAAGTAATTCTAAAGCATCTGCATCAAAAGATGGTGCAATAACTACTTCACAGAATAACTTATGAATTTCTTCTGCTGCAGCTAAAGTGATAGGTTGGTTAGCGATAAGTACACCACCAAACGCTGAAACTGGATCACAAGCTAATGCCTTAACATATGCATCTTTGATATCGCTACCTAAAGCAACACCACAAGCATTTGTATGCTTAAGGATAGCAAATGCTGCTCCTTCTAAAGCTGGGAATTCATCAATTAAAGAAACTGCCGCATCTACATCTACAAGGTTATTATAAGAAAGCTCTTTACCATTTAACTGGTCGAACATGTCTGACAATTCACCATAGAATGTACCACTTTGGTGAGGGTTCTCGCCATAACGTAATGTTTTAGCCGAACGCTCTGTTACTTTAAATGCTGGGATCTTTTCTTCCTCTTCTGCTTCGACTGCACTATTGAAGTAATCGAAGATTTTTGCATCATAATGAGAAGAAATATCGAATGCTTTTGCTGCGAAACGCATACGATCTTTAAGTTCTGTAGCACCATTTTTCTCTGAAAGAATCTGAGCTACTTCATCATACTGCTCTCTTGAAGATACAATTAATGTATCCTTGTAGTTTTTAGCAGCTGCACGAATTAATGAGATACCACCGATATCTACTTTTTCAACAATGGCTTGATGCTCTGCACCAGATGCTACTGTTTCTTCAAAAGGATAAAGATCTACAATTACTAGATCAATGTTAGGGATACCAAATTCAGCAATTTGTGCTTGATCTTGTTCGTTGTCTCCTCTGTTAAGGATACCACCGAAAATCTTAGGATGTAAAGTCTTTACTCGTCCTCCTAGGATAGAAGGGTAAGAAGTTAAGTCTTCAACAGCCGTTACTTCGGCTCCTAGTTCTTCTATAAAACTCTGTGTGCCACCTGTAGAATAAATAGTGACGCCATTTTCTTGAAGGAGTTTTACAATTGGCGCTAGATTGTCTTTGTAAAAAACCGAAATTAAAGCTGATTCAACCTTTTTCATATTCGTTTGATAATCTTTAGTTTATGATTATGGCGCAAAAATAATCAATTCAAGTAAAAAAAATATCCTTTAACCCGAAAAAGGTTCATTTTTTTACTTACAGATAAGGTAAAAATCACCCTATCTGTAAGCAATAGTTAGTAATTAACTTTTAGTAACTAAAGTGTTTAACGTTACGAACGATTTATGTAGTTCGATAACTTGAGGAACAATTAAATGTTTTTCATCATTATTGATCACAAAATCGGCAAGAGTTGATAACTCTTCTTCCTGTCTTTGCTTATCAATAATTTCTTCAATTTGATGTTGTGGTCGATTATCCCGAGAAAGGACTCTCTTTATACGATCTTCGTATGGAGCTCTTACAACAATCACCTTATCAAGTGATTTGTATTGTTCATTGGTAAACATCAGCGCAGCTTCTTTAATCACATACGCATTTTTCAACAACTGGATTTTTACCCAATCGTCATAATGCTGTTTAACCCGAGGATGAACAATTTCATTCATTTTTTCTAATTTCTCTTTACTAGAGAAAATCTGATTGGCTAGGTATTTCTTATTTAGATAGCCATTTGGGAAATAGGATTCAGCTCCAAAATTAGATTTAACAAGATCAATAATTTCTGGGTCTTCAACCATTAACATTTTCGCGGAATTATCGGCATTGTAAATAGGTACACCTAAAACTTTAAAAAGTCTACAGATGTAACTTTTACCGGCACCAATTCCACCTGTGATGCCAACTTGCATAATTTTAATTTTTATCTCGTTGTTTTGATCACCCTTAATTTTTTAGGGGATAGGATAATATTTTCGTAAAAATCTTCTACAAACACCTTTGGTGTTACCGTTGAGTCGTTCCAGTCTATATCCTTATAGTCAACAACTACAGGTATAGTATCTACGCTATTTATCAAGTCTTCTCTGATAATATAACTAATATACACATCTTTAGGCTGTAATAAAAAGATTGAATCTGTAGATTCCTCAATATCAGGGAAGTTCACCTTAAAAAGCTTTGTTTTTTCAGTGGTCGAAATGAAGTAAGATACATCAAAAGAGACCTTAACTTCATCATATTGAGAAACAATTAGACTTTTCTCATTATCTACAGGAATTCTAACAGGTATGTATTCATTTAAATTTTCAGCAATTGGATCTGCATCTTCCGAAGATAATTTCAAATCACTTGGAAAATGAGACAGTTCTGTACTTGGTCCTCTAAAAATTATACTATCTGGTACTACTTTCACAGCACCTACCCTTTTATAGCCATTTTGAAAATGAAAAGATGTAGTATCAATTTTTACTGCTAACTTTTTATTGGTTAATGTATCGTAGTCAAAGGCGAGAGTATCCTCAACAATATAATTTACCTTTAACCCTTTTAAAACTTGAGAAAGTTCTTTTAGTAAAAACTTACCCGCTATATACTTAACGGAAACGGGGTCTTCTAAGTTTATATTTAACTTACTATTTCCCATTCCTAATGATTTACTTAATAAAGTCCAGCCATTTCCTGTAGCATTGACACTCACATGATTAGGGGGTTCCTGAAGTGCCACGACATTGTCCTCGCTGATTTTTACTTTTACAGGTATCTCTATTGTTGAAGTATGGTCTTCATTTAATGAATGGAAGATCCAGAAAATAAAAGCCGTCGTCAAGCAAACCATCATGGCACTCCAATCCCACCGCTTAATATCTTGAAGGAAAGAATTATCCTCAATCAAAAGATTAAGTTGTTCTTCTGCCCATTCAACAAGCTTTTTAAAATCTGGGATATGGTATTTTCTATCCGGCATAAACCTTTTACTTAACTATAGTACTAATAAATGATGTTTCATCATTCAAAAATAAAAAAACCGTAGTAGAAATCTAATTTCAGCTACGGTTTACAAGATACTTATAAAGGAAGTATTTATTTAGTCTTTTTTCTCTTTCTTCTTACCAAAAACAATGTTTGTGTTTTCTGCTGAGATTGAAGACTTTTCAAAAGTTACTTTAACGCCTCTATCAATTTCTAAAATTACTGTAGAGCTCTTCACTTCAACGATTTTACCGTGCATTCCACTGATTGTAACAACATTTTGTCCTTTCTTAATAGCATCAGAGAATTTTTGTTGATCTTTTTGTTTCTTCTGTTGCGGACGAATCATAAAGAAGTAAAATACTGCGATCATACCAACGATCATCACAATGTTCATGATACCATTAGGATCTCCAGCTACTTGAAGTAAGATATTATTTAAAACGTTCATTTTGTTGTTATTTTTATATTAGCCACAAAAATACAAACCTCTACTAGGTTATGAGCCTAATAGAGGTTTTTTTTTGTGAAAATTAAAAAAGAAGTCAGACTACATTGTCTTTGCTTCTTCTTTTGGGTTCACCATAGTTTTTATGATTACTGCATCTAAACCATCTTCTACGTTAGCATAAAGAGTAATTTTCTTTACTTGTCTACCTTTTTTGTGTGATGAGTTAAATGTTACCGTTAATTCTGACTCTTCGCCTGGAGCTAAAGGTTTTCTATCCCAATTTGGTGCAGTACATCCACAAGTTGTTTTTACGTTTGTGATCGTTAATGGCACCTCACCAACATTTTTATACTTGAAGATATGAGTTACTTTGTCACCTTCAGTGATAGTACCGAAATCGTATTCTTTTTCGTTAAACTTGATCTTAGCTAAAGGACCACTTTTCTCATTACTGTTTGTTACAGAAACACTTGATTGATTGTTTTCTGTTTTCTTCGCTTTCTCTCCACAAGAGATAAAACATACCATTGAGATAAGAAGTACTGATAGTGATTTTAAAAGTTTCATTATGATATAATTAAATGAATTTGATTAAAATGAAAGTTTAAAATACTGTATGATTTACTAATGGATAATTCTGTTCATAAAGCACCAGTATTAAAAACAAATTCTGAATACCTGATCCATCATAAACATTGTGTTTAGTGTTTCAATTAGGCACAGTATTCAAAAGTTATGTAAAGCTATTACAATTATAACAACTTTGTAAACAAAAAAAGGCAAAGAAGTATTCCTTCTTTGCCAATTATGTACTATTGAAGAAGAAATTCTATACTTCCTCCTCGTCATCAAGTACGGGTGTAGAAATTCTTTCTTTTAAAGCATCTACTTCACCCATTAATTCTTCAGCATGTTTGATGGCATCATCAATCACTTTCTGGCCTTCAGATTTTGCTGCTGTAACTGCAACTTTTCTTTCTTCAAGAAGGTCCTCAATTAAATCTTCCAATTCCTCACGGTATTTGTCTAATTTATATGATAAACGTTCTCTTGTGTTACGTCCTTTATCCGGAGCAAATAAAACACCTAATAAAGCACCTGCTGCTGCACCTGCAACAAAACCAAATAATGAACTTCCGCTGTTTTTTGCCATGTATAGTAATGTGTTAAATTATTTGTTATCTAGTAAACCTTTTCCAGACTTCTTGATCTTTCCTTCAGCCTGAAGGTCTTCTGAAATTGAATCTAACATACCATTGATAAACTGCCAACTTTTTGGAGTACTATATTGCTTCGAAATCTCAATAAATTCGTTAATTGTAACTTTTACTGGGATATTTCTAAAGTTCAACATTTCTGCTAATGCCATATTAATTAAGATAGCATCGACTTTTGCAATACGATCAACAGCCCATTTTTTAGACTTTTTCGCAATAATTTCTTTAAAAGACTCTTCTTGGTTTAAAGTATAGTCATAAAGATCTTCGAAAAACTCTTTGTCCTCATCCCAATTTTTTGAGATAGAAAGTATTTCAGTACCCTCATCTTGTGAAATATTTTTCACCGTCTTCAGTACCATACTTCTAAGAATTTTCTTGTTCTCTGACCAATTAAGATCTTCTCCTTCAAATTGAGATTCGATAATCTCATTTTTAAAAATGAAGTCTCTTACTATTAAACGTAAGATTTCTTTTTGCGTTTCAAAGTTGTCGCCTTCTTTTGCAAATTCTTCAATTTTTTCTTGAAGTTCTCCGTCGCGCTTTAAGATTCTAAGCCATTCTAAGACTCTTTCGTCGTCTTCAGCTCTTCTTAATTTATTTTCGGCAAGTAATTCGTTTAATGTTTCGTCTTCTCTAAGAATTGTGAAGACAGGATTGTGATAGAACCATTCTGTGAACTTTTGGTCAAGTTCAATGTATCTTGCTCCTTTATCGAGTTTTCTCTCCAATTCTTTGTGAGATAACTCTGAAATATCGATTAAATAAGAGAGGATTTTTAGGTATTTTGTAAATAGTTGTTCTGTTTCAACAACCATATTTTTGCGGGTATCTTGTTTCCCATCTGCCATTAATTGCTCGAAATAATTCTTAGCATTAGATGCAATCTTAAGAAGTTTTACATCCAACCCTTGAGTTGAAGGTTCTTCCTGATCTTCATCCATTACTGAATTAATGTATTCAATTACTTTGGCTTGCTCTTCATCTATTCTAGCTTTTTCTTCCTGACCAAACTCAAGTAACTCATCACGAAATTCTGCTTTGATTTTGTCTAAAGTTAACTCCTTGTTTGATGCTTTATTTTGTTTGAAAGCATAGATGTTTTGCATTACTTTAATGCGTAATAACCTTCTGTTGAGCATGGATCTTCTATTTACCTAAATTTCTAAAGAACTATTACATCTAAGAGACGATGAAACAAATTTAATAGTTTCATGCCGATTAACTTTATTAAGATACACCTAATTTTCTGATATACAGATTTATTAGGATAAAATATCTTAGATAAGATGAATAAAAAAGGCTAGTCTAAAATGTTAGACTAGCCATTTGGTAGCGGGGACCAGACTCGAACTGATGACCTTCGGGTTATGAGCCCGACGAGCTACCAACTGCTCCACCCCGCACTGTTTTTCTTAAATGCTGTGCAAAAGTAGAGGTTTAATTCTTAGTAACCAAATTAAATCTCAATTAAAGACGTTAATAACCATAAATCATCAGAAAACAACACTCATAGAAAGTATGCTAACATCATTAACACCTCCTTCTTTTAGCAAGTAAGTCACTGATTTTATGGTAGATCCTGTTGTAATCACATCATCAATAATTAAAATGTGTTTTTTTTGAATATTTTTTCTTTTTGATGCATTAATCTCAAAAACTCCCTCTAAACTCTTTAATCTTTCAATTTTCGACTTTTTTGTTTGAGAGGTAGAATGCTTCTTTCTTATTAATACCTCAGGATCATATTGTACATCCCATCTTTTAGAAAGACGTTCACAAAACTTATCCAATTGATTATATCCTCTTTGTTTCTGTTTTTTTGGATGTAAAGGAATGGATGTAATTAAGTCTATTGATTTGGAGTAAATGGAATCACAAGGAAATACAAAGTGATCCACCATCCATGCTCCTATTTTAGGAAGGTCTTTATATTTTAAGTGATGAATAAGAGATTGAACAATATTATCGCTCGTATAAAAGAATAAAGAAGTTGCCATATTAACTTCTTGATCTAACCGGTCTCTAATATTATTTTGCTGAGGAGATATCCAAGAACCGTTATTTAATGGAAGTTCTGCATAGCATGAAAAATATAAATATTCTTCTCCTGATCTCAATAACTCTTCACAATGAAGACAAGTTGGAGGAAAAATAGTATAACAAATTGAATTAAAAACTTTTGAGAGAGTAAGCATTAGTTTGTTATCGTATGAATCGTGTTTATTTTAGCATGAATATACACATTTCAATCAAATTACGATTTACATTGGAAAACGAAGAATTGGAACAACTAAGAACCGAATGGGCAAAACTGCAAGGTGTGCTCACTTCTGTTTTAGGTAAAACTCCTGGAGATTTAAATAGTATTTTATTTCTTATCGGTGTTCAAGAATTAGGTAAAGGCCCGATCCCTTTTTCTAAAGAAGAAAAACAGGATCTTATACATATAGCCACTTGTAAAGTACTAAGCTTTTCTGGGTACTACTCATTAGAAGGTGAAGACAAAGACGGTTGGCCACATTGGAAATTAGAAAAGAAGATACCTTCTATGGAATTGCTAGCACAAGAACAACTTATGAAATGGCATATTCTAGAATATTTTAAACAAGAAACTGATTTATTAGATTAATATGAAAATTATTTCGTACAACGTTAATGGGATTAGAGCTGCATTAAAAAAAGGATTAGACGAGTGGCTCAAAGAATGTAACCCAGACATTGTTTGTATTCAAGAAACAAAAGCACTTGAAGATCAAGTCGACACGGAGATTTTCAAGGAATTAGGCTACAAATATATCTATTGGCATGCCGCTGAAAAAAAAGGCTATAGTGGGGTAACAATTTTATCTAAAATTGAGGCGATTTCTACTAAAATAGGCATGGGAATTGATACATACGATATAGAAGGTCGAACAATACTGTGTGAGTTCGAAAATTTTACGTTAATCAATACTTATTTCCCTTCAGGAACATCTGGAGAAGAAAGACAAAGTTTTAAATATGCTTTTCTAGACGATTATTACAATTACGTATCCGAACTGAAAAAAACTTACAACAACTTGGTCATTTGTGGAGACTTTAATATTTGCCACAAGGCGATAGATATTCATAACCCTGACCGTAACAAAAATACTTCAGGTTTTCAACCTGCAGAAAGAGCATGGGTCACCAAGTTCATAGATGAAGGAGGTTTCGTTGATGCTTTCAGAAAATTTGATGAAAGTCCTCATAAATATAGTTGGTGGACTTACAGAGCAGGAGCTAGAAAAAAGAATTTAGGATGGCGTATTGATTACTTTATGGTTCAGAAAGAATTCAGTGATGCTTTAGTATCATCTCAGCTACATAATGAGGCTGTTCACTCTGATCACTGTCCCGTAGAAATTGTACTTCGTTAAAAAAATGGTGTAATCTGTGTAAAAAAATCATTTTTTTAGATATTTTTAGACTCACACTAGGTTGTGCAAACTTTTGTTTTTAAAAAATTAGCCAGATAAAGGATTATTTTAGGCGAAATACATAAGAAAATTCATTGCAAATGAGAAAGCTGATCGCTGTTATACTCTCTTTTACATTCCTATCACTATTTGTAGGATGTGGATCAGGCAACCAAGAAAAGGGGGATGCTGAAACCGTATTGACTCCAGCTAAAGGCGGTAAATTTTATGGAGGAGTTTTTAAGGTTAATGAAGCCGAGTATATCAAAAACTTATTTCCTCTTAGTATCATTGATATTTACTCTTATAGAATAGCCTCTCAGATTTATGAGGGATTATTTAAGTTTGATCAGAAGACTTTACAAATTACCCCAAGTCTTGTTGATAGTTATGCTAAATCTGATGACCAGTTGGTATACACTTTCAAATTAAAAGACAATGTCTTCTTTCATGACGACAAATGTTTTGAGAGTGGAAAAGGAAGAAAGCTATCAGCTAAAGATATTCTATACAGCTTTAATTTAATCTGTACTTACAATAAAAATAATCAGTATGCTCATTTGTTTACTGATATTGTAGTTGGTGCTAAAGATTATTATAACGCTTCAAAGGCTGATTTAACTTTCACTAAATCTCCAGAAGGTCAATCTGGCGTTTCTGGTTTTAAAGTGATTGATGAATTGACATTTGAAGTAACGTTAGAAAAGCCCAACTCAATGTTCTTATATAACTTGGCTAGACCAGGTGCATTTATCTTCCCTAAAGAAGCTTACGAAGCATATGGTGAAGATATGAGAACAAAATGTGTGGGTACTGGTCCTTACCAAATAGCTAGTGTCGATGAAGATATTTCTATTATCTTATCTAAAAACGATAACTACCACGGTAAAGATGAGCATGGTAACCAACTTCCTTTCCTTAAAGCCATCGTTGTTTCATTTGTTAAAGACAAGAAAATCGAATTCTTGAAATTTAAGAAAGGCGAACTTGATATGATGTATAGAGTTCCTACAGAAGACATCATTGATATTCTTGCGGAATCTGATGAAACAAATGAAAACTTCAAGTATCATTTACAACGTACTCCTGAAATGTCTACACAGTTCTTAGCAATGAACAACGCAGGCAAAATCTTTAATGATATCAATATTAGAAAAGCATTCAACTTTGCTATTGATCGTCAAAGAATTCTTGAGTATATCTTAAATGGTGAAGGATATATGGAAGGTCACTTTGGTATTACACCTCCTGTATTTGACAACTATGATATCGAAGATATCCAAGGATATAAGTATAATTTGGATTCAGCGAAATACTACTTAGCAAAAGCTGGGTATGCTGATGGTAAAGGTTTTCCAAAAGTTACTCTTGACTTAAATACTGAAGGAGAACAATACAGCAATGTTGCTCTTGAAGTAAAAAAGCAATTAAAAGATAAATTGAATATTGAAATCGAATTGAAGATTTCTCCTTTTGCTCAGATTGCTGAAAAGAGTATCATGGGTCGTTACGATTTCTTACGTTTAGCATGGATTGCTGATTACCCAAGTCCTGAGAATTACTTATGGGCTTATTACAGTAAAACACTTCCTAAGAACTTAGAAGATAAATCGTGGCCTAACTTAATACGCTACAGTAATCCTAAGTTTGATGTAGAGTATGAGAAAGCGTTAGGAGCTTCAGATCAAAAAACTGCAATGGTTAACTTTAAGAAGGCTGAGCAAATTTTAATGCAAGATGCTCCTTTTGTAGTATTGTGGTATGACGAAGGATATCGTCTAATTCAGAGAAATATTAAAGATTTCCCTAACAATCCGATGCAATATCGTGATTTCAGTACTGTTTATTTTGAGAAAAGTAATTAATATTAATTATATTACTATATAAATTATAAGACTGATTCTAATTTTAGAATCAGTCTTATTTTTACAGCGTAGAATTTGGCATTAGCCTCTATGCATTACCCATTAATTATCAACTCTATCACTATAGTTCTATATGTTTGAAAGCAAAATAAAAGCCTATAAACAGAAGCTGTATAAGAATGCTGCATTAAAAGGTATCATCCTTTCTCTTGCTGCAATTCTAGGTCTTTTTTTGCTGATCAATATATTAGAATACATCAATAATTTTGGTACAACTGCTAGAGCATTATTGTTCTTTACATACTTATGTACATTCTGTTACACCTTATTTATTTGGGTAATACAACCTATTCTAAAACTTAAAGGAATAACAAAACAGATTACTGATGAACAAGCAGCGAAAGAAATAGGTCAGTATTTTCCAGAGGTTTCTGATAAGCTTGTCAATTCAATTCAGTTACAAGCTGAAGGAAAAGATAATAGCTTAATCAATGCGACATTAAGTCAAAGAGATGAGCAATTCTCCCCTATTAATTTCTCTAGTGCTATTTCCTATAAAACTAACTTAAGATATTGGTATACCTACCTACTTCCTATTGTTATAGTTTTTCTAGGAATTCTTTTATTTAGACCTCAAGTAATCACTGATACAACTCCAAAAATTGTTCAGTTTGATAAAGAGTTTTTACCCGTAGCACCTTTCCAATTTTATATTTTAAACTCTAATTTAAATACCTTTCAAGGAGATGATTTTGAATTGAAAGTACAACTTAAAGGTGATGCTATTCCATCTGATGTATACATTGAAACCAATAAAGGTTCACTAATTAAATTACAGCCTACAACACCTGGATATTCTTTTACACATACTTTCAAGAAGATTCAGCATGCTGTTACCTTTAGATTTAAGGCTGCAGGGTATTACTCACAAGAGTTTGATATCAATACTTTAATTCGTCCCTCTTTATCTAAGTTTAGTGTTCAAGTAGAGTATCCTTCATATACTAATAAAACCAACGAGACATTATCTAATACTGGTAACCTTCTATTACCTGAAGGTTCCAAAATAACTTGGTTGTTTGATACAAAGACAGCCGATTCCATCAAATTATTTTTTAAAGATGTTCCATTAACGGTGTATGCAACATCAGTAAATGACAACGTCTTTAAGTATGCTCAAAAAGCAAGTATCTCTACTCCCTATAGTATCGCATTAAAAAATGAATTTGGAAGCAATAAAGACAGTATCTCCTATTTCTTAAATGTTATAGAAGATAAGTTTCCGAGTATTAGTATGCGCCAGTATCAAGATACTGTAATGTTCGATTACTTGGTCTTTGGAGGAAACATCAGTGACGATTACGGAATCACTAGACTACGTACGAGATATAGAATCAAAAGAAAAGAAGAGAACAATCCATCTAAGACTTTCAGTAAAATTGATATTCCTTTTAATAGAAAAGCAATCGATCAAAGTTTCTATTACAAATTAGAAACTGAACAATTTGGACTTCAAGAAGGAGACAAGTTGGAATACTATGTCGAAGTTTATGATAATGATGGAGTAAATGGTAATAAGAGAAGTAAGACACCTATGTACTCTTTCTCGTTACCGACAGCCAAAGAGATTGCAAAAGAGATTAACGAATCACAAAAGGAAACAGAAGATAAGCTAGAAGAGACTTTGGCAAAAGCGGATCAACTGGATAGAGACCTAAAGAAGTTAGAAGAAAAACTAAAAGGTAAACGTCAATTATCTTGGCAAGATAAAAAAGACATCCAAAAGTTGATTGAAGAACGAAAAGAATTGGAAGCACAAATCAAAAGTCTCCAACAGCAGAGTCAACAATTACAAGACAAACAAAGTAAGTTCTCGAAGCAAGATCAGCAAGCTTCTCAGAAGGCGGAACAATTACAGAAGATCATTAATGATATCAATGATGAAGAAACTCAAAAATTATATGAGGAACTTCAAAAGTTGATGGAACAAAATTACATCAACCAATCTCTTCAAGAAAACCTGAAGAATATTGAGAACAAACAGAAGAACTTAAAGAATGAATTAGAACGTTCAATTAAGTTATTTAAGAAGTTACAGATAGAGCAAAAAGCAAAAGAAGTTTCTTCTAAACTTGAAGATTTAGCAAAAGAGCAACAAGAAATTGCCAATGAAACAAAATCATTAGAAGAAAAAGAAGCTAATTCAGAAGAGCAATCTGAAGAACAAAAGAAGGAAAATACAAAACAGCAAGAAGATATAGCTAAAAAGCAGGACGAACTTAATAAGAAGTTTGAACAGATTAAACAAGAGATGGATGATTTGCGTAAAATGGATAAGAAGGAACAAACCAATCAGGACTTCGAACAATTTACGCCAAATGAAAGGCAAATAGAGAAAGAACAACAAAATGCCTCTCAACAACTAAAAGAAAATAATAAAAAGCAGGCTCATCAATCGCAGAAAAAAGCTGCTAATAAAATGCAGCAGATGGCACAAAAAATGCAACAAAGTATGCAGTCTGCACAAATGGAACAAATCAGTGAAGACCATGAAGCTTTACGACAAATAATGGAGAATCTCCTAAAACTTTCATTTGATCAAGAAAATCTAATGGAATCATTTAAGGAGGTTAGAAGAATAGATCCTAAATTTGTAGAGCTTTCACAAACTCAATTGAAATTAAGAGATGATGCTAAATATATTGAAGACAGTTTAGTTGCATTATCGAAAAGAGTTTTCCAAATTGAGTCTTTTGTTACGCGTGAGGTTACTGAAATGAATAAATACATGGACGAAAGCCTTGATGCTATCAAAAGAAGAGTTCCAGAAGTTGCTGCCAGTAAACAGCAATTTTCTATGACCTCAATAAATAACTTGGCTTTGTTATTGAGCGATATTTTAGATAATATGCAACAGCAAATGAGTCAGAGTATGGCAGGGCAACAGATGAACCAAAAACAACAGTCGTCCTCTCCTAGCATGAGTCAGATGCAACAGCAATTAAATCAACAGATGGAAAACTTAAAGAAAAGTGGAAAGTCTGGTAAAGAATTATCTAAAGAACTTGCGAAACTTGCTGCCCAACAAGAAATGATACGAAATGCTTTAAAACAAAGTATGGGCAAAGGGCAAGAACAAATGCAAGGAAAAGATAAAGGTGACGATGGAAACGGAATCAAAGAAGGTGACAACGGTTACGGAAAGATTCTGAAAGAAATGGAAAAAACCGAAGAAGATCTAGTCAACAAAAAGCTTACAGATAAGTTGATTGAAAGACAAAAAGAGATCTTAACAAGAATGCTTGAGTCTGAAAAGGCACAAAAAGAAAAAGGTCAAGATGAAGAACGAAAAGCGGAAACTGCAAGACAAGAAAAACAGATTCCTCCTCCTGACAGTTTTGATGAATATCTAAAACAGAAGGAGACGCAAATTGAATTATTGCGTACCATTCCTACTTCCTTGAATACTTACTACAAGCAAGAAGTGAACAAATACTTTGAAAAGATAAAAGATTGAAATGCCAACTAGCACAATAATGAATAAACCATTCAAATTAAAGATCCCTTCGCTAATAGAAAATGTTAGAATAGCGGAGAGTTTTATTGATCAAGCTCGTGATGAGTTTAATTTTAATGATGACATTTATGGTAACATTATGATTGCCGTAACTGAGTCTGTGAATAATGCTATCATTCATGGTAACAAAAATGATAAGGATAAAAATGTTCACTTAGAATTAAATGTTTCGGATAAAGAAATAGCTTTTACAATAGAAGATGAAGGTAAAGGATTCGACTTTGATGGTCTGCCTGATCCAACAGCTCCAGAAAATATTGACAAGCCAGGTGGTAGAGGTATTTTCTTAATGAAGCATTTAGCAGATGAAGTAGAGTTCTCTAAAGAAGGTAGAGCAATTACACTTACATTTTATATTTAATGGGGGAAATTACTTTTTTTACTGAAGACATTTCTTTTGATGTTCAACATGAAGAACAAGTAAAAGAATGGATTCAATCCGTTATCAAAAAATTTGATTTCGAACTCATTGGTGTTAATTACATTTTGTGCTCTGACGAATACTTACATAAAATTAATGTAGAGTATTTGGACCATGATACCTACACTGATATTATCACTTTTGATAATTCAGAATATGAGAACGAGATAGAGTCTGATATTTTTGTGAGCATTGACCGTATTAAAGAAAATGCTTCAACCATTGGAACAAGTGAAACTGATGAATTCCACAGAGTACTTATTCATGGTATTCTTCATCTATTAGGATTTAAAGATAAATCTGATGAAGAAGCTAAAAAGATGAGAGCTCTGGAAGATGAACAACTTGCTTCAAGATCTTCAGGTCTTACCCAATAGTACAGTCTTTTATAGTTAAATTTCATATATGTTCCACGTGAAACACTTTTTGTAGAAAAAATTAAGTGTTTCACGTGGAACATTTTTTTATTATATGAAAACATTAAGTCTTTACTAATAATTGATTATGTATCTTTGCATTATCAATCTAATTGATTTACAGTATTTAAAACTGTAGTTAGAAATTATTTCGGTTTTGTTCCACGTGGAACTTTTAAAAAAAGGAATTAGAATGTATCCATCTTATGACGTCATTGTAATAGGCGGAGGACATGCGGGCTGTGAAGCCGCCCATGCTGCTGCAACTTTAGGATCAAAAGTATTGTTGATTACAATGAACATGCAGACCATTGCACAAATGAGTTGTAACCCTGCAATGGGTGGTGTCGCAAAAGGACAAATTGTAAGAGAAATTGATGCGTTAGGTGGTATGTCTGGAATTATCACAGACAAATCTATGATTCAATTTCGTATGTTGAATAGATCGAAAGGTCCTGCAATGTGGAGTCCAAGAGCACAAAGCGACAGAATGGTATTTGCTCAGGAATGGAGAGATGCTCTCGAAGCAAATCTCAATGTTGATATATGGCAAGAAATGGCTACTGAAATAGTCATGGACGGTGACAAAATTACTGGTGTTAAGACTGGTCTTGGTGTTGTATTTAATACTAAATCTGTAGTCTTAACAAATGGTACTTTTCTAAATGGTTTAATCCATATTGGTGAAAAACAATTTGGTGGTGGCCGTAGTGGCGAACATGCTGCAAAAGGTTTAACTGAACAATTGGTCGCACTAGGATTTGAATCTGGTAGAATGAAAACGGGTACTCCTCCCCGAGTGGATGGTCGTTCGTTGAACTGGGAAAAAATGCAAGAACAAGCAGGTGATGAAAATCCTGAAAAGTTCTCATTCTCAGATCAGACTACTACACTTACTAAACAAAGAAGTTGTTTCATTACCTATACAAGTAATGAAGTACATGACATCTTAAAAACGGGTTTTGATCGATCGCCAATGTTCAATGGTAGAATTCAAGGATTAGGTCCTAGATATTGCCCATCTATTGAAGACAAGATCAATCGTTTTGCAGAAAGAGATCGTCACCAAATCTTTGTTGAGCCAGAAGGATGGAACACTTGTGAGATGTATATCAATGGTTTCTCTACATCTTTACCAGAAGATGTACAGTACAAAGCATTACGTAAAATCGAAGGGTTTGAAAATGCTAAAATGTTCAGACCTGGATATGCTATTGAATATGACTTCTTCCCTCCTACACAATTGAAGCCTACTCTAGAAACTAAGTTAATCGAGAACTTATATTTCGCAGGGCAAATCAATGGTACTACAGGTTATGAAGAAGCAGCATCACAAGGTTTGATGGCAGGTATCAATGCACACAATAAAATCACTGAAAAAGAACCATTCATCTTAAAAAGATCAGAAGCTTATATTGGTGTTCTTATTGACGACTTGATCAACAAAGGTACAGACGAACCTTACCGAATGTTTACATCTAGAGCTGAGTATAGAATCTTACTAAGACAGGATAATGCCGACATTCGTTTAACTCAACTTGGTCATCAAATTGGCTTAGCCTCTGATGAACGATTTGATGCTGTTCAAAAGAAGAAAGAGCAAATCAATAAGACTATTGAGACTTTAAAAGAAACTAGTGTAAAAGTAAGTAATGCAAACCCTCATTTAGAGGCTAAAGGATTACCTGCTATGAACCATGGTTTAAAAGCTGATAAGTTTCTTAAGAAGACAAAAGTTGATATGGCTTTAACAATGGATAGTGCTCCAACACTAAAAGAAGAGTTTGATGGTTTCTCTGATAAAGCATTAGAGGAAGCTGAAATCTTGTTGAAGTATGAAGCTTATATTGAGAAAGAAGAAAAGATTGCAGAGAAGTTAGTCACTATGGAAAATTATAAAATTCCTGATGGTTTTGACTTTAGAGCAATCACTGCTTTGTCTGCAGAATCTAGAGAAAAGTTATCTAAAGTAGCTCCGTTGACATTAGGACAAGCATCAAGAATTAGTGGTGTAACTCCTGCCGATGTAACTATCTTAATGGTCTATTTAGATAAGCAGAAAAATTAAGAAGAAATAATCTTATATTTTATATAAAAAGGGGTATCTCATTCAAGAGATATCCCTTATTTTGTGATAGGAAAAATTAGAGAAACAGAAACGTTCCTATGAACTTATACCTAAGAATCATTATATCTATCTATATACTTTTCACAGTATATGCATGTGCTGTAGTCTCCTCTCCTACTGGTGGTCCTAAAGATGAAATACCACCTCGTTTTGGAGCAAGCGATCCCTTCGATGGACAAACAAATGTTGATACTACCAAGCTTAAAATCACACTTTATTTTGATGAGTATGTTCAAGAAGAAAAGCTAAAGCAGAACCTTATTATCACTCCTTATAAAACAGACTTCAAATACAAAACCAAGTTTGTTAGAAATAAAGTAGTGATGAATATTCTAGATACTCTAGAACAGAATACTACCTACTTTATGGATTTTGGTAAAGCAGTAGTTGATGTGACTGAAAAGAATCCAGCAAAAAATGTACGTTTTGCTTTTAGTACTGGAGACTATCTAGACTCCCTTGAAGTCACTGGTCAAGTATTTGATTTAATGACTAACGAACCAATTGAAGGTGGAATCATTGCTTTATATGATCCATATGATTCGTTGGATGTCAATACTGATCCACCATTATATTATTCAAGAACAGTAAAAGACGGGCTATTTATCTTAGAAAGGTTTAAGCCTGGATTCTATAAAGTTTATGCTATCGCAGATGCAAACGAAGATTATAAGTACACTCTTAGAGAAGAAAAAGTAGGCTTCTTTTCAGACTCTATTTCCTTAGATAAAAATATAGATGGTGTTAAACTATATGTCAGAGATTATGATTTAGTAGATCTAAAACTAAATAGAATCAAGAAAGAAAAAGAAGACCTGCATATTTCTTTTAATAAAGGTATTGTAGAATATGGTGTTGATTTCCCTGAAACGAATACTTATACAGATAGTATTTTTAGTATGGAAGAGAAAGGAGAAATTAAACTTATCTATACTGGTTTAAGAGATCAAGAAGACTCTTTAAGAATTACCGGTTATGGTATTGATTCCTTAGATACAAAATTAGAATTTGATACTTTGATCATGTTCCCTAGTAAGAAGGAACTATTAGCGGAGGAGAAAAGACAAGAAAGAAAAAAGAGTGGAGGCCTTATTGGTGGTGCTTTAAAATCGGTAGGTAATGCTTTAGGAGCTGAAGAAGAAGAGGTTGAAATTACTAGAATATCTTTCGAACAATTACTTCCAAAAGACAATGATATTAAAGAAAATGATTCTCTTGATATAGTACTTCGATTTCCAATTCCTATGAAAGAATGGAACATGGATAGTATGATGTATGTATATAGTGAAGACACAGTAATGCTCGATAGTGTTTTAGAATCAAGAGGGAAAGCATTAAGCTTTAATTTTGATAAAACGGAAGTAACTATTCCTGGTTTTGTTGCAGATTCTGCCTTTGCTATCATCTTAAAACAAAATTCTTTTGTATCTGTAAAGACTGATTCTACAAAGCAAAAAACTTTAAACTTTAGTATTAAAGAGCCAGACAAATACGGAATTATTGAAGGACTTGTAAAAGGTAGTCATGATAATTTTACTGTTCAGTTATTAGACGGTAAAAATGAACCCGTCATGGAAATTGAAAATGAAAGAAAGTTTTCTTTCGAATATGTAAAACCAGGCACTTATAAAATCAGAGTTTTAATTGATGAAAATGGTGATGGTGTATGGTTTCCTGGAGACTTCAAAAATCGTATTCCTCCTGAACCTACTGCTTTCTTCCCGAAAGAAATTAAAGTAGAAGCCAATTGGGAAATAAGAAGAGAAGATACTGTCATTGATACTGATAAAAGATAAATCAAAAGTATCCATATGATATAAAAAAAGCCTTTGTAAAAAATCTATTTACAAAGGCTTTTTTTATCAGAACTTACAAAATGCTTTACTCATCTTTTTTCTTTTCTAATTCCTCCAAATGCTGTGGAAGGGTTTTATAATAAGTTTCTAAATTCCATTCAATATCAAAAAGCAATAGATAATCTTCTATAGGTTCTAATCCCATCTCCGCTCTTCTTTCATTTACAATTTCTGGATCATCAATAGGAAATACATAATTTTCTCCCTTATGATTTAAACTAACCTGACTTCCATAAACCTGAGGTTTACCATACTCTAAGTTCAATCGATCTTCCATAAGGGCTAACTGTCTTTTTTTAGCTTTCTTATTTTTTACTGCTTCTCTTAATAAAGGAATATATTTCAATCTTATTTCTTTAGACGAATGTTGTATCACTAGAAATAAAGTCGAATTAGCGGTCTCCCCTATTTTGTCTTTTCCTATCCACCCATACTTATCCAATAACTCAGATATTAAAATTGCATTCAAAGAATCAGAATCCATCATCTTCTTTACAGCTGATTGAAAAACTTCGCTTTCTTGATCAAATTCTTTATAAACTTTTTCGAAGTCTTTTCTATTGGATTGATCTACTTCTCTAATACTATCCAAAAGTATTTTTATCTCAGAATAATTAATTGGTTTCTCTGATGTAGTATCATTTTCATTTGTACAAGAGCATTGAATCAATACTACTAAAAGAATAAATATTAATCTCATTTTGGAAATTGAAAGTTTGCTAATAGTTTACTTTATTTTCTATAAGCTAAATATACAATCTATTTCTACAGGAGTAGATCCATTATTCAATAATTGTAGAGCTTATAAATAAACTGTGGATAAGTCTTGTAAATAAGAGGGATAAATAAAAAAAGAGTGTATATAAATTATAAAATTAGTGTTTCCTTTCCATGAAGGGGCTATATATGTGTGAATAAGTTTTTTTTACATCTAATAACGTAACTGGATAACACTTTAATTCATTTAAATATGTAGTAAAACATCCTTTATGATATCATTAGCCTATATTTTTAGTGATTATACTAAAGTTTAATTAGTACATAGTGTTATCTACTTATTCAATAAGATTTTCATTTACAAACATTAATATTCACATGCATTTGTAATTATGTTGGTAAATCAGTTAGTTATCAACATAATTATTCACACTGTTAGACCATTTGACCTAATTCACTTCTTTATAAACAGAAAACTGGTATAATTAAGAATAGTAAAGACATATTAAATAGCTGATTTTCTAGTAATTAATATAGTACCTGTATTTAATTATAAACATATACACAAAATATACATTCACATAGTGTGCGCAAGTGATAGGTATTTAACCCTTTATTTTTGATTAACTCTTTGTCATCGGTTATAGAAATCAATTATTTATAAGCCCCTATTCATTTCAAATTGTTCATGTGAAAAACTTTCTGAAATCAGATCATTTTTTAGGCGCAAAAATGATTTAAAAATTTACAAAGTATGTATCTTCATATAAGATCAACGACTTACTCACAGTTTTTGATTGAAATAGTTTAATTATTGTACAAATCGAAGATATTTATTGTACTTATCCACATTATTCACATCAAAATTGTGAGAAAATGTGATTAGTGAGTAAAATGTTTAAAAGGTGTGATTATTATCCACAGTAATTCACAAATGGCACTTATTCACGCAATTCACAAGCCTGTGTATAAGTCGATGTGCGCAAAAATGGCGCTTGCGCACACACAAATTAACTGAATAACTTTGGTTCACTTATTATCTCACATACTGTGGAAAAGTACTCTAATCCTTTGTTTTTGATATTGTTAGGCAGTGAATAGTTATCAGCTTAGTTTGTTTATAAGCGCTTATTATCTGTTGGTAAAGTCAGTTATCAACTTATAAACACCCCTAATAATAATAAAAGAGAATTTTAAAATTTATTTTTTTATTATATATCTGTTTAGTGAAATGTTGAAAACCTTAATTCCTCAAAAAATCAGAAAGGCTATACCTTTGATTGGGGTTGGACTCTTTTTTATTCAAATAGGGTTTGCTCAAAATAAAACAGAGGAGAAGTTAGACCTAGCCCAGGAATATTATAAAACGGAAGAATATGATAAAGCCTTAGATCTGTACAGGGATTTATCAAAACAAAAAAACTTGATAAACCAGATCCACGAAAATTACTTATCTATTCTTTTAAAAAAAGAACTGTACAAGGAAGCGGATAAATATTTGAAGAAAGCAGTAAAGTCTGATGAGAGCAATGCTGTTTACCATGTGGACTACTCTCGCATAAAGCTTCTAGAAAAAGATACAGTAACGGCTGATAAGTACTTTGATACTTTTATCAAGGAAATAGCAGTCAATACCACGAAGTTGCGTTATACGGCTTTATATTGCCTTGATCTGAATCTATTCAAATACACAGAATCTTGTTATCGTATTGGAGAGAAGAATAGTAACGAACTCTTTTATTACGAATTAGCCGATTTATATTACAAATGGGGTAAGTATGATAAGATGATCGATGAATATCTTCAGTTACTCACATTAAAGCCTGATCAGTTAGAATATGTTCAGGTAGCTTTACAGGACAGGTTAACCACAGAAGAAGATTTTGAGCTATTAGAACCACAGTTACTCACAAAAGTGCAGAAGAATGCAGATATGACTGTATTCAATGAGATGATTGTCTGGTACTATCTACAACAAAAGAAATTTTATGGTGCTTTTATTCAAGCAAGAGCATTAGATAAACGTTTACGTTTAGAAGGTTATAAAATTTTGGAGATAGGTAGACTAGCCAAGAACAATCAGGATTATAAGAATGCCCAGAAGATATTCCAATACCTTGTGGATAGATACAAAGAATACGCTGTTTATCCTGTGGCGAGAAAGTTCTTAATTGAAACTAAAGAAGCTATTGTTAAAAACACCTATCCTATCGATAGAACTGAAATAGAGTCTCTAGTAAAAGATTATCAACAAATTGTGAAGGAAATGGGATTAAATGCTCAAACTGCTGATGCTATGCGAAACATGGCACTACTTCAGGCCTTCTATTTGAATCAGAGAGATTCTGCAATTGTTGAATTAAAAGAACTTATCAACAATAGAAACATTCCTAAGTCACTTATTTCACAAGCTAAACTAGATCTTGGGGATATCTATTTGTTAAAAGATGAACCTTGGGAAGCTTCTTTACTTTATTCACAAGTTGCTAAAAGTAATCGTGAATTAAAGATTGGACATGAGGCTAAATTGAAAAACGCAAAGCTTTATTACTACACAGGAGATTTTAAATTAGCACAATCGCAATTAGATGTATTGAAGTTGGCAACTTCTAGAACGATTAGCAATGATGCAATGGAACTCTCCATGCTTATTGGTGATAATCTAAACCTCGATACCACTTCTTTAGCTATGGAAGCTTATGCAGCTGTAGACTTGTTGATATTTCAAGGACAATATGATAAAGCGCTCGATAGTTACGAACAAATGTTAGTAAAAATCAAAGGACATCGATTAACAGATGAAATTCTTTGGCAAAAAGCACAATTGTTAATAAAATTGGGCAAATATGAAGAAGCAACTGAACCATTAAAAGAGATACTAGAGTTTCATAGGTACGATATTTGGGCAGATGATGCCAACTATCTATTGGGAACGATTTATCAAGATCAACTAAAGGATAAAGAACAAGCGATGAACTATTTTAAAGATCATCTGATTAATTATAAAGGTTCTGTTTATGAAGTTGATGCTCGTAAGCGTTTTAGACGTTTAAGAGGAGATAATGTGAACAAATCGTAGAAAATTTAAAATAAAGCCTCCAAAACAATAAAATATTCACCAAAATGTGGATAAGTTATTGATTTAAGACATAAAAAAACTATTTGATACATTTTCAAGTAGTTATTCAAATAAAAGAGAAAGTTATTCACACTCAAAACAGTGTTTTGTGAATAACTTTCTCTTTTTTGTTGATTAAAATAGCTATTTTCGAAAAGTTATAAACAATTGAGATGGGATTTACTTTAATATTTGATTCATAACATCAGAAGTAGCTTAAAATCGAAATATTCACTCCTATTTAGTTGATAACTCTCTGATTTTATCTGAAAAAGGTCTGAGAATATATTTTTTACCAACAAAAAAATCCTGAACTCTTAAGAATCCAGGATTTTTCTTTTTAAACACTTGATTTTATTAACCATCAAAGTGTTGACTATTTTTTCTTTACTACGAAAATCATTCTGTCTGAATTTTCTCTATCAAATTCATTGAGTTGATAATCTCCATAGGTGTGTAGCAATTCGAGATTTACTTTTTGGAATAGATTACAGAAATCTTTGTTTTTTAAAGCTTCCACCCTTTCTGTGAATACATGATTTCTTCCATCAGCTGTAAAAGAAATTTCCTTCATCACATGTCGATTTTCCAGGTATTTATGCACATTAAAAGTGATTTCTGGACGCTCGATCACTGTTTTTTGTGGTAAACTGTTGATAACTTTATAAGTATTGAAGTAATCCAGTACTAAAGTTCCCCCTTGTTTAAGACTATCAGCAATCATTTGTAATGCTAATAAATCTTCTGCTTCAGTTTCGAAGTAGCCAAATGATGTGAATAAGTTGAAGATGAAATTGAATTCTTCCTTTTTATAAAGTTCTCTCATATCATGAGTAAAAAACTTTAGTCGATCGTTTTCAAATTGCTGAGCATGATGTATATTTTCTGTTGATAAATCAATACCTTCTACATTGAAGCCAAGTTTATTCAAGAAAATAGCATGTCTACCTTTTCCACATGCTAAATCCAGCACTTTGTCGTTAGTAGTTATATTAAGTTGAGACGATAAGATTCGCATGAAATCTTCTGCTTCTTGAAAGTCTCTGTTTTGATATAGAATGTGATAATATGGCGTATTAAACCATTGATCGAACCATTCTTCGCCCTTTTGCATTTTATTCACGACTTTTTATGAATTCTCTGACCAACAACTCTTACCTTTGTGGTCGTTTTGAAAAAATGTATGACACAAATGTAATTTTTTAGGTGGTATACATCAAAACAAAATGGTAAGCTGTGCATAACTTTTTGAAAATATGATATTTTTTTCGCTAAAAATGAATTTTTCAAAAAGTTATAAACAATTTCAGAGGTTAAGTGTGAATAACTTTGATTTGAAGTCACGAAAACATCTGTTATTCAATCATAAACAAAGTGAATAACTAGGTAAAAAATATTAACTTTGTGTTTGACTTATCGTCAGTTAAAATGAGTCTAAGGAACTGTAAACAAGTAGACAATTCATGTCAAAACATTACAATAGATATACTGTAACGGCGGCATTACCTTATGCCAATGGTCCTTTACACATTGGACATATCGCAGGTGCATATTTACCCGCTGATATTTATGTGAGATCATTACGTCAGAAAGGAAAAGACGTAGCGTTTATTTGTGGTAGTGATGAACACGGTGCAGCGATTACAATTCGTGCACAAAAAGAAGGAATCACTCCTCAAGATATTATAGATAAATACAATAAACAGATCGGGGATACTTTCGAGAAATTCGGTATTTCTTTTGATTTGTTTCATAGAACTTCTGCTCCAATTCACCATGAAACTGCTCAAGATTTTTTCAAAAACTTGGAAGCAAAAGGTCATTTTGAATTAAGAGAGTCTGAACAATACTATGATGCGGAAGCAAAGCAGTTCCTTGCTGACCGTTATATTGTAGGTACTTGTCCTAAATGTGGTAACGAAGGTGCTTATGGTGATCAGTGTGAAAAATGTGGTACTTCATTGAGTCCCACAGATTTAATTGATCCAAAGTCGACGATTACTGGGGCAACTCCTACTTTAAAAACTACTCGTCACTGGTATCTTCCAATGAACAAACATGAGGATTGGGTACGTGAGTGGATTGAGAAAGGTATATTAGATGGTAGAGAACACCATAACCCTGCTGAATGGAAAAACTCAGTGATGGGACAGTGTAAATCTTGGTTAGATCAAGGGTTACAACCTAGAGCCATGACAAGGGATTTAGACTGGGGTGTTAAAGTTCCTATCGAAGGTGCTGATGGTAAAGTATTGTATGTTTGGTTAGATGCTCCTATCGGATATATTTCGGCAACGAAAGATTGGGCTACTAAACAAGGTAAAAACTGGGAAGATTATTGGAAAAAAGCGGATACTAAGTTAGTTCACTTTATCGGTAAAGATAATATTGTATTCCACTGCTTGATTTTCCCTATTATTCTTAAAGCACATGGAGACTTTATTTTACCGGATAACGTACCTGCTAATGAATTCTTAAATTTAGAAGGTGCCAAGTTATCAACATCTCGTAATTGGGCTGTTTGGTTACATGAATATTTAGAAGATCTTCCGGATCGTGAGGATGAGTTACGTTATGTACTAACATCTATCGCTCCTGAAAATAAAGATTCAGAGTTTACATGGAAAGATTACCAAGAGCGTGTTAATAACGAATTGGTAGCCATTTTAGGTAACTTTATCAACAGAGCAGTAGTACTTACTCACAAATACTTTAAAGGTGAAGTACCTGTTGCTGGAGAGTTTACTCCTATGGAAGAAGGAATTATTGCTGAAATGAAAGCGATTCCATTAAGAGTAGAGAAGCTTGTAGAACAATACAAGTTTAAGGAAGCTTTACAAGAAGCAATGAAACTTGCTCGTTTAGGTAACAAATACCTAGCTGACACAGAACCTTGGAAATTATTTAAACAAGACCCTGAGTTAGTAAAAACGATTTTAAATATGGCACTGCAGATTGCAGCCAACCTAGCAATTACAATTGATCCATTCTTACCAAATACGGCAAAGAAGATTCAAAATATGTTAGGAATGGAATCATTAGACTGGAACCAAGTTGGTAATCCAGAACTAATCACTGCCTATGATCGTTTAGCTCCAGCTGAGTTATTATTTAGTAAAGTGGAGGATAAGACTATTGAGGTTCAAATTGAGAAATTAGAGAAAACTAAAATAGCTCAAACACCTGTTGAGCCTCAAAAAGAGGAAGCTACTTTTGATGATTTCCAGAAAATGGATATTCGAGTAGGTACTATCCTTGAAGCTGAAAAAGTGAAAAAAGCGAAGAAACTATTAAAGCTTACAGTAGATACAGGAATCGATAAGAGAACTGTAGTAAGTGGTATCGCTGAGTTTTATGCTCCTGAAGATGTAATTGGTAAACAAGTTTCTATTTTAATAAACTTAGCACCAAGAAAAATCAGAGGTATTGAGTCTCAAGGTATGATCTTGATGGCAGAAGATAAAGACGGATCACTTTCATTTGTATCGCCTACTGCTCAGGTTTCTGAAGGTAGTATAGTGAGATAATTAGAAGAGATCTTATATATAACAACAAGGAGTAAGAAGTGTGGTTCTACAACAACTACCCCTTCTTACTCTTTTGTTTTTAAATCTAATTTTATAACTAAGCACACACATTATGAATAAGAGTTTTGGTTTAGTAGTGAATATGATTTTTGGTATTGCTGCTGCTTCATTTTTACTTTTAGCCTACTACGATTGGAAAGAAGGTAGAGATTACGAAGGCAATATGAAATTAGGATTAATGAGTGCAGGCCTTTTGATTGTTCGTATATTTTTAATGAAAAACAATTCTAGAAATGACGACAATAAAAGAAGACGCTTCGGAGATCGTATTAAAAAGTAATGTGAAAATTTATCACTTACCAACATGTATTCAGTAACAGAAATTTATCAGTTAAGAGAAGAAGGGAAATACCAGGAAGCATTTATTACTGCCCGACGCCTTTTGGAATTATCACCTAATGATGAATCCTTACAAGCAGCAATGGCTTGGGTATTATATGATATGATTAAAGTTGCTGCTGATGAAAATAACATAGATTCTTTTGAGGAGTTATTTTCAGTATTTGTCGAATACGTTCCATTAGAAGCAGACAAGCTTCAACAAATGGGCTGCTATATTCTTTACAATATGGTGGAAAGGTGTATCACTAAGCAAGATTATAAAAAGGCTAATGATCTAATGTTATTGATTGAGGGGTTAAAGTTTCATCCAGATAAAGAACGTCCACATGGCTTTTATCAATTATTAGAAGTAGCTGTTGCTTTTAGCCAACAATTACCAGAGTTTTTAAAATTTATAAAAGTTTGGCGATTACAAAATCTATTACCAAAACATTATCAACAATACGGAGAGGCGATGTCAATTGCTGAGAAAGTACACTGGTTAGTGGGCCAACACTTGTTACAAAAAAAAAATGATAATGAAGAGGTAATAAACGCTTATGTTAAGCAGTTAGATTTATTATTAAGTCGCTACCCTCATTTTAAACACATCACAAAATTAAGGGCAAAACTTGTTGAATAGTATTAAGTAACACCTGATATTATAGTTACATAATATCTATTAACTATATATTAGTAACAATGTTTCTTTTTGAAGCGTAAGAGTATAATGTAAAACATATTAAATCTATCAATCTATCTTAAATACATTATCTCATGAAAAAGCTACTTCTAATATTTTCGTTTATTGTTGTTTCATTATCAACATTTGCACAAACTAATAAGTATGTGAATTTGATTGATGAAAAAGTTGAAACATACCTTGAGAATCAAGGACTATTGGGCAAGCTAGATCCAGATTTATCATTTAGAGATGAATATCAGAATAAAACTAGATACGTATTGGTTCAGTATTGTGGAGCGATTGCAGTATTTGATGTTTATAGTTCTGGAAATGTCAACATCGTTCATAAAAGCCAATGTTTATCTGAAGATGAACAAGCAAAAATATGGATGGATGAAGTGAAAAAATATACTGATGGAACTATCGCAAGACATAAGTTTCTTCGATAGCATTGCGTTGTGAAATATAATAAAAGAAAAGGCCTTACATCGATACAGATGTAAGGCCTTTTCTTTTTAAAAATTCTTGATAATAAAGTCGGTTAATTTACTAGCAAGTTTACCATATGGAGGATAGATAGGTTTTATTCCTGTCATCCCTACTCTATTTTTTAGGATTGCTCTTTCATTGGAGAAGCCTATGAATCCAAACTTTCCATGTGATTTACCAATACCACTGTTGTTTACTCCACCAAAAGGTAAATCAGGATTGTTGATATGTACAATTACTTCGTTAATACAAGTTCCTCCTGCAGAAGTATTCTTTATCACTTTTTGAAGCTCCTTCTTTTTATTTCCAAAGGCATACAGTGCTAAAGGTTTTTCTTTACTATTGATATAGTCATACGCTTCTTGAATATCTGAGTACGTTTTAATAGGAAGAATTGGTCCGAATATCTCTTCTTGCATTACGATCATTTCTTCTGTCACATTAGTGATTAACGTTGGAGGAATATATCTTTCTTCAGGATCAAACTCACCATTCATAATCACTGTTGCTCCTTTTTCTGCAGCATCTTCTATCATTTCCTTTAAACGATAGAAATGTTTGATGGAGATAATTCTACAATAATCTTTAGAATGTTTGATGACCTCACCATCAGGAGAGTAAAATTCATTGATAGTATTTTGCATCTGATCAACAAACTCCTGTACCTTATTTTTATGTATTAGAACATAATCCGGAGCGACACAAGTCTGACCAACATTGATAAATTTACCCCATGTAATTTTATCTGCAGCATCCTTTAAGTCCGTATCTTCCATAATGACAGTAGGAGATTTTCCTCCAAGTTCAAGTGTAACGGAAGTAAGATGTTTTGCAGCAGCGGACATCACAACTTTACCTATTTGAGGACTACCAGTAAAGAAGATATGATTGAACTTCTGCTCTAATAGTTTAGTAGAAGTTTCAACACCTCCCAATACTACCTTTACTTCATTATCGGGATACAGATCATCAATCATTGTTTCTAAGAAATTAGACGTATGAGATGAAATTTCTGATGGTTTTATGGCTACAGTATTTCCGGCTGCGATAGCATAAATTAAAGGAGAAATGGCGAGATAAAACGGATAATTCCAAGGAGAAATAATTAATACAACTCCTTTGGGCTCGTAGATAATTTTAGATCCCGTACCTAGCATACTTAATGGAGTACCTACTCTTTTAGGTTTCATCCATGCTTTTAAATTTTTCTTTGCATGACGAATGAGTCCAACAGTACTTAGTATCTCTGTAGTATCGACCTCAATAGGATTTTTCTTAAAGTCTTTATAGATCGCCTCTTGTATTTTAGGACGATGATCTAATATATATTTTTCTAATTGAGAAAGCTTTTTAATTCTTTCTTTAGCAGTAGTCTTTTTGGTGTTGCTGATATTATTTTTTAAATGAATGAATATATCTTCAACATTTTTCAAATTATAATCACTTTGAATAATTTCTGTTTCCATAGGTGATATAAATAGTGATGATTATATTACAAAAGAATTTGATGATAACTATTGATCATCTTTAGTTATACTCTATTCTTTATCTTCTTTTGCATGTGTTATAGAATAATATCAATTAGTAGAAATTCTTGATAATATGCAAAAAAAAACATCACTAACTTATTGATAAACACGCATAAACTAGTAGCAAAATGCTAGACAAAACACATAACAAAAACGCTAAATCTTGGGTAGCTATTCCTGAGAACTCTGATTTTACGCTTCAGAATTTACCTTTTGGTATTTTTTCAACCAAAGACAATCCCAACAGAAGAGCAGGGGTAGCAATTGGTCATCAAATTGTTGATTTGGAAAAGATTACTTCTCATTTCCAGTCTATCCATGAGGATTTAAATACTGTTTTTTCTTCCTCTACTTTAAATGATTTTATTGCACTTGGTAAAGAAGTTCATACTCAAGTAAGACATCAACTTTTTGATCTTTTATCTGAAGGAAATACATCAATTTCTGAAGCTGTATTAGTACAACAAAAAGATGCTACTTTACATTTACCGATTCAGATTGGAGACTACACAGATTTCTATTCTTCTAAAGAACATGCGACCAATGTAGGAACAATGTTTAGAGGAAAAGACAATGCCTTGATGCCAAACTGGACACAAATGCCGATTGGATACCATGGTCGTTCTTCATCTATTGTAGTTTCTGGAACTCCTATACATCGACCAAAAGGACAAAAGATGCCTCCTAACGCTGAACAACCAGTTTATGGCCCATCGTCTAGAATGGATATCGAATTAGAAATGGGATTTGTAATCGGTAAATCAACAAGTTTAGGAGATGTTGTAGAAGCAGAAAAAGCAGAAGACTATATCTTTGGAATGTTATTATTCAATGATTGGTCAGCTAGAGATATTCAAAAATGGGAATATGTTCCATTAGGACCATTTTTAGGAAAGAACTTTGGTTCTACGGTTTCTCCATGGATTGTAACTATGGATGCTCTAGAACCATTTAGAATAGAAGGTCCATCACAAGATCCAACTCCTCTATCCTATTTACAAACAACCGGAGCGAGAGCATTTGATATTCAATTGGAAGTAAGTATGCAACCTAAAGGAATAGCTCCTAAAGTAATTGCTCAATCCAATTTTAAATACTTGTACTGGAGTATGAGTCAACAATTAGCTCATCAGACAGTAAATGGGTGTAATATTAATGTTGGAGATATGTATGCTTCAGGTACTATTTCTGGACCCACAAAGGATTCATTCGGTTCTTTATTAGAACTTACTTGGAACGGAACTGAACCTTTAACCATGTCGGATGGATCAGAGCGAACCTTTATCGAAGATTATGATACATTGATTTTGAAAGGTTGGTGTGAGAAAGATGGACTGAGAATTGGGTTTGGTGAAGCTATTGGTCAGATTCTACCATCAAAAGAATAAAAGGATATTTCATTCTTAATGATTTAAATAAAAACTGTTTTTCAGTGAAAAAAGGTATTTCTAAATGGAATACCTTTTTTATGGTACTATTTTTTTAGAAGCTTAATTGTTAACCTCGAAATGATTATCTTATTATACAAATACCTTATCTAAACAAAAGGTATCTACTTATTGATATATGAAAATTATCTACTTTTTACTTTTTCTTATTTGTCTGCCATTCAAGTCTTCTGCTTTCGATCTTACTGCAGATATAGAAGCATTTTGCATTAACGATATTCCTTCGGTACCAATTGTCATTACGATCACTCATAGTGCAGATGAAAGCTTTCATTCTATTACTGGATACGAAGAATTGGGAAGTATTATCGATACTGTATATACCAGTTCTACAGAAACCAAATTAGGAGTTTTGGTGAACGATAACGTTACGGTAAAAATACATACACTGGCTATTGAGATGATTAACTCATCAGCAATAGTATCTTCTAACACTATTGATATAGATGTTTTTGGGTTAGTAAAAAGAACAGTTTACGATATCAATTTATCATATGATTGTTCTCTGTTAAGTATCAGTTTCAAAACAGAAGGAGACGTTACCGATAAAGAGGTGGTCAGAATTTATGTAGATGATAAATTTTTCAGAGAACAATCTCTAACGCTAGATAACAATATTGGTACTTTATCAAACCTTCTTATAGAAAGACCGACAACGGATACACTTTATTTTAAAATGTATCTGGAATCTTCAAGAAATAGTTCTTGTTTAGAAAGTCAGTGGGTGCAAGAAATATCATTTGTGAGTCCATTGCCTCAGGCTACAATTTCTTCAAGTTATTCTCCTTCTGATGAAGTATATGGCGAAGTGACTTTTAATGCAGATTCTTCTATTAATACTGGAAATCACCTTTGGGAAATTTATGAAAATGATGTGAAGATAGATGAAGTATTACTCTCCAGCGAAGAAGAGTTGGTCTATACTTTTGCTACTTCTAATTTTGATAAAGGAGTCACTTCTCCTTTCAAAAAATATAGTGTGATACTTATTGCCACAGATGCCGAAGAAGCTGAAAATTGTAATGGGTTTAAAGATACTTTAGATCATGTACAGGTTCCGTATTTTCCGAGAGTAAAGGTACCTACAGCAGTATCAGTAAGGTCTTCTTTTGGAGAAGACAATGTTTTTAAGTTAAAGATCCGAGAGAATGTAGGTATTTATCAATGTAATGTTAGAATCTTTGCTGCAAATCAGAAACAAGTGTATGAGTCCAATGATATCAACTTTGTTTTTGGAGACAATGAAGAATTTACCGAGACCTTTTATACAGCACAGTTTTCATTATTATATGATGATGGATATGCAGAAAACTTTCAATCATCATTTATCATTACTCCTTAAGAGATCTAACTACTACTATGACTTTACGATTTATTTTCATATTTACTTTTGTGATGTACTCGTTGATTGGTGTATCACAAGATTTACCAACGGGTACTCCATTTTGGTTAAACTCTGCTCAAAACCCTGCCTTAGCAGGAACATCTATCAATAAAGGAACTGCTGCATTTCGCTATGGCTTTGCAAAAGATGGAATTGACTATGTAGATGCAGGTGGAGAATTAGGTTGGATGATGAAGAACGAGAATGGTTTAGGAGCAGGTATCAATTATCATCAAATTGTTTACCCATTGTCTAATGATATTTCGGAAAACGGAACAGTAACCTATAGAAATGTCTCTTTGCCATTTTCAATGATTTTTAGAGATCGAGAAAATGCTTTTTCGATGGGTATTTCTTTAGGATACGAACAATATGCATTAGGTAATAATATTGGAGTGTATAGTAGTCAGTTAAGTACTACTTCAAATGCGATTGGAAATGCACCATCGTATGCATTAAATAATCAGCAAGAGGGAAAATTAGATATTGGTATTGGTTTGAGCTTTTTCACTCATGAGCATTGGGTTGTAAGTTTTTCAGCATTACACCTTCAACATATTATTACTTCTAGTTCAGAAAGTTTATTTCATAATTCATATCCATTGATTAATACCTACGGACAGTATATTATTAATAATCCTCACAATGCTTTTGGATGGGTATCTACAGCAGGTTATACATGGAATGGAAATACCCAGAGAATATTTTTATCTACAGAATTTAGAATGTCAATTATACAGATTGGTGGTGGATGGACTCCCTATTATTCTAATAACTCTTTTGATCATATTGGATTTGTCTCTTCTTCAGTCAGTATTCCTTTTGGAGAAACAGCATCTTTAAACAGAAGAGGAAGAATTGAAAAAGCTTCAGATTCTATTTCTCTAAAATTGGTGTATTATCCATCTGTGGCGACAAGAACTTTAATTTATCCAGAATTAGAACTGACACTTTCTGCAAACATTGGGCAGGGAAAGTATACAGAGCAGTTGAAAAAATTGTGTACACTACCTAGAGATTAGATGAATATTTCATTTATGTGAACAAATAATAAACTGAATGTTTACAAAAATGTAGTATTATATTCTATCTAATTGTTGATGTTTGATATTAATTATTGATGTTTTGATTACTACCAGTATTTATTTTAACTCCATTTTAGTTTTTTATACTTTTTACTGTTAATCAATGTAAACATTTTAGTGTACTGTGTTAAGTTGGATTAACTCATTTACATTCTTACCAATATCTTTCTACATTGAGATTACCAAAGAGGCCTCTTTTTAATCAAATCTGTTCACATAGAGGGCATGTTTTTGCATGCTCGTTAAACACCAATGTCTATGAATGAATTTTTAAACACTATTGGGCCAGGAGGTATTGTACTTCTATTTCTGGCATTGTTAATCTCTTTGGTGCAGCTCTTCCGAAGGATCGTTAAGAAGAAAAGCTCTTCTTCTACTTCAAATCAACATCATTTAGTAAAGAAGTACGATGATGTTAATCTTAATAGGTATACCGGCTTTTTTAGATTATTGGGATTATCTATTGCCATGTTAACTGTTTTAGCGGCATTTGAATATCCAGTGATCAATAAGGCTTTAATTACTCCCGAGAATATTGATAGAGTAATTGGTAACGAGCATTATGATTCTGTATTGACGATTGAAATCATAAAGCCGAAACCTCAACCTAGACCAAGAGTAATACCCGATAAAATCGAAGTAACCGATGATCCTACTATTGAAGATATCATTTTTGATAATAATGAATTTGATCCTGATGCTGAGATTCCTGATGAACCTATTGTGGATGATCTGTCACCTGACGAAGAGGTTAGTGATGAACCTTTAATTATTGTTGAGCAGACTGCTGAATTTAAAGGTGGTTTAGGGAAGTTCTATAAATTCCTTGGTAAAAAATTAAAGTATCCAAGAATGGCAAAGCAAATGCATATCGAAGGAAAAGTATTTGTAGAATTCATTGTTGAAAGAGATGGTACTTTAACAGATATCAGAGTCTCTAGAGGCATCGGTGGAGGATGTGATGAAGAAGCCATCCGTGTATTGAAAGAATCTCCAGCATGGCAACCGGCAAGGCAAAGAGGTCGAGTAGTTCGCCAGAAAATGGTTATTCCTATCTATTTCAAATTAAACTAAAATGTAAACGATACTGTATGAAATAATATGTAAGTGAATATTATTCGTATATTCCTACAATCCGTAATCAACAGGCAGGTCTAATCAGCCTGCCATATGAGGCATCAATTATTCTAAAGAGTATTGATGCCTTTTTATTTACTGACCATTAAATATTTATTTTCGATGGCTTTTCTTTTTTCGAAAGTACTCACCTCTTTATCTAGAGCTATTTTATAATACACTTGAGCCATATCCCAATCATTCATCTTAGCAAAATAATCACCTAATAGCTCATAGGTTAAATACGAGTCTGGATTTAACCTTCTAAAATGTAAAAGTTCTTTGTCCTGAAACCTAGGAAGATCTGGCGTCCAGTCTTCAATAAGTTGGGCAAAGGTCTGAAACGATTGATAGTTTCTATATTCTTGTGAATCTTTAATATGATCCCTAGGAATGTATTTATTACTGGAAGCTAATGTTGGTTTTGGAGGATAGTTATAAGCTTGAATAAATACAGAGTCTAGATTATAGCAGATAAACTGATCGAGTTGTCGATGATCTGCAGAGACCCACATTTCTCTAGTGTTTGGTTTAAAAATAACGGAGTGATGAAGGTTCAATGAATTAATCGATTTTTTATTACCCAACCCTATTGTTGTATTCTCAAATCCTTTTGTATCTCTTAGTATTGATGCGATATCCGGAACAGTAAACTTTTCTTTGTTGTTGATTAATTCCTGAATACGGATGGATTTATAATAAGAAGCATATGTAGGATCATAGACTCTATTTTCTCTCAATTTTTCAGTTTGAAGGTGGTTGGTAGCGATGAGTTCATTGGTTCTCATCTGAATAGAATCTATTCCATCTGGCGTTTTTTCGATGATAATAGCAGTGCTATCAAAGGCTGATGCAACAAGGATAGTTTCAGAAACATAGGCCTCTTTGGTTAGAGCTATATTGAATGCTTCTTCTACCGTCATGGCATATTGTAAAATTTCTCTTGTAATCAGAGACATAGGCATGGTGGCTTTTGTCGGAATATCAGATTCTACAGGATTTGTACTTACTGTTAATCCCATTTCATTCATACCCGATACAGTACCCACAAATCCACCCCAAGTTATAGACGCAAACTTAAATCCTTCTAGAGGTTTTACGAAGTGTATGAGCTTTTCTTTCTGAAAATCTGGATGAACTTCAAATTCAAAATTCCTCCCTACTAGAATATTACTCTCATAAGTTTTGTTGCCTGTGAGTACAAAGCCAATAGAACTGTTTACTTCTACTTCATCAAAATTTCTTTCGATGTCGTATAAACTGTGATAGTTTAAAATACGTTGATATGCTGAACCATAAGCATTGTATTTAGGATTAGCACTTTTCGATAATCCATACATTTCTTCACAGTATTCAGGTAAAATTCTATTATCAAGATGTCGGTTGTACATCGATTTTATCGCCCGAATCGCATACTTATTTTTTATTGGAGATTTTTCAGTAATCTTCTTAATGTAGGCTTCTTCATGACGATCCAAGAGTTCTTTGGCTAAAACTCCTGTACTATATCCAATGTCAAATGGAGAACCTTCGGTATATAACTCCCAAAGTCCACCTTCATTTTTATTGATGAAGTTTTTATGAAGCATTAGATGTTGTTCATCCAATGTATCAACAGGATATTGAGTAATGTCTGTATTATTAATTTTTGGAGTAGGAATAAACAGCCACGATTGTACCCAAACGATAAGAATAAAGAATAACAGCAAAAAAGCTATGCCCAGTCTTCGCATAGTATATTAGAGAGTTATGTATTGAGTGATGATTATTTAATATGTTAACCCTCTAAAATAAAAAAGCATTCCCAAAGTTTCAATTTTTACTTTAAAGAATGCTTTTTCTTATTTTAATTATGATTTACAGCAAGTGTTCCATTGAATTTGAAAAGTGCTTTATCTCTTTTATTGATCGTTGCTGTTACATTAAAATGTTGTGATGAATACGCCTTCCAATCAATTTTTACTTTCAGCCCTTGATCGATATATCTTTCCATAGGATATAAAAGTTTTACTTTGTGCGTATGAGCAAGAGAACAACTCAATTGTTTTTCTTTTTCAAAAACTGCCAATATTACCTTAACCAAAGATAATTCTGGAAACTTCTCTGCATTTAATTCGTCTTCTGAAATGTGCAATGATGAGACAATTGATTCTTCTAAAAAATTCGTTTTGATAGTCATTTGTATCTATTTATGGTAGTATAAACATCGATATTTAAGTGAATCGATATTCAAATATACAAAAGTATACATAGGATAAAACAAGGTATTGTATCGGTTTTCCTAAATAAAGACGAAGCGATATTCTACAGATATATTAGATATAAGGATTTGAAAAATATTTCGTCGAAAGGAAATTCATTGTAATTTTATCCACTAAACTTTATAGAAATAAACAATATGCATTCTTGGAAAACTTGGTTAAAGCGTTCCCTTTTATTTTTACTTTTTGCCGTGTTGGTTTTCTTGGGATACTATCATGAAGAAACTGTTTATGGTATTCGTCAAGGGGCAGGGCAATTGGATATCATTTTTAATGCTAAACCTTTACAGGAATATTTAGACGATCCATCATTTTCTCAACAACAAAAAGATAAGATACTTTTGATCCAGGAAATTCGTCAATTTACCATTGACTCTCTTGGTTTGGACGAATCTGAAAGCTATACCAAAATGTATGATCAAAAAGGAAAGCCAATTCTATGGACAGTAACGGCTTGTGATCCTTTTAAATTGGAAGCTAAAAAATGGTCTTTTCCTATTTTCGGAACATTTTCATATAAAGGCTTTTTTGATATCGATTTAGCAAAACAATCAAGAGATGCTCTTAGAAAAGAAGGGTACGATGCAGAAGTGGGTGAAGTGGCAGCATGGTCTACATTGGGTATTTTAAATGATCCCATACTTAGTAGTATGCTCAATAGAAATACAGGTAGTTTGGCTCATTTAATTATTCATGAGTTGACGCATGGAACACTCTATGCCATGAGTTCAATTTCTTTTAATGAAAATCTAGCCGATTTTGTTGGGGATGAAGGAGCCAAACGTTTTCTGATTTATAAATACGGAAAAACCTCAGACGAATACATCCATTATATTTCTCGGAAAGATGATAGAAAGACATTTTCTGAATATATTTTGAAAGGTAGTAATGAGTTAGACGATTTATATAACTCATTTACAGAGGAGATGTCAGTGGAAGAAAAACAGGAAGCTAAGAATAAAAAAATAGAAGAAATAAAAGCAGGGATTCAAGATTTAGATTTCGCCAATTATCGTTATTGTAATTACTTTAATGATTTCACTCCCAACAATACTTTCTTTATGAGTTACAAGCGCTACAGAGAAAAACAAAATGAATTTAAGGAGCAGTTTGATAATGAATTCAATGGTGATTTCCATGCTTACATGGATTATCTAAAAGACAATTATAAATCGTTGTTCTAGAAAAAAGAGGTAGTAAAGAGCTGATATTCTTTACTACCTCTTTTGTTTAAAAGGCTACTCTGTAATAGAAATTTGGCATAATGAAAAAGACTTTATCCTCATCTATCGTTTGTTTATGATGGTTGTATTTATAACCATTCATTTGTTCTGTAAGCAATGCATTTTGCATATCCAATCCCCAAGTTCTAATGGTTTTCTTCTTTGGAATTTTATAAGTGATACCAAAGTTCATCCATATCTCATCTTGACCTTTTACTGTATACAATTCGTTTTCTTTGTATACCACTTTTTGTTGTTGGTGAGAAGCTGCTTCATCATAAGGTGTCAAAGGTATTCCTCCTAAATAGGTCGCGTTGATATTCACTCCCAACAAGTTTTTCCCTTTAACAACAAACTCTTTTCCAGCGGTAATAGTGGCCATATAGTTTCTATTGAACAATGTATTTCTAGTTACTCCAAGATCATCGGTATATTTAGAATCATACAAAGAGCCTGTCAGCATATAATAATACCCATTGACCATAGATCTCTCTAATGTAATGTCAATACCTTTATTGATACCTGTACCTGTATTTACAATAGGTGCATTTGCTTCCCACATTGTCGTATAATTGGCAAAAGAATAAGAAGTACCTTGCAATACTGGAACATCAAACAATTCTTGATAATATACTTCCGTAGTTAATCGAATATTTTTTGATAGGTTGATTTTTACACTACCCACATAGTGATCCGATTTAGATAATTTCATATCATTGACTTTTTGGGTATTGGGATTGATAAAAGAGTATACTTTTAATTCTTCCCTTTTACTGTGTCTACCATAAGCAGCACCTAATGTGATATTTTCAGAAGGATTGTATTGAATACCAAATCTAGGCTCTAGTGATACTTCATCGACGAGTTCAAACTTAGTGACAGCAACACCTGCGTTGACACTTATATTATGAAGCAATTGATACTTGAACTGAGTAAATGCATTTGCATTATAAGCTTGTAGATTACTTTCGTATCGATTTTTTAAATCTCCCATCAGCGTATCTACTTTGTAAGCATATCCATCCGATTGAATGACATCAGTTCGAATACCTGTTTTATTGATTAGCCTGTTAGTAATATTGGTAGTAAAAGTGGAAGCAAAAGTAACCTTACTTTCAATGTTTTGCTGTTGTTCATGAGGATGTAAAATACCTGTGTTTAAAGTATCAGCATCTTGCTCAAAATATAGTGTATTGTTTTTATACAGATTGGTAGTGACGCCTACACTTGTGGATAAAACACTGGAAGATCCAAGTGGTAATAAATAATTGGCTCCTAAAGCACCCATACCGAAATCAATATCTTTATCTAAAAAGTCTTGGTCATACTCTCTGTATTTTAATTTAATATCTGTCGGGTCTTCATCGTCTACTTCATGTACATATTTTTTATATGGAGTTTCGATATCACTTAATCCTCCCATACCCCAAATATTCAGTTGACCTTTATTTTTTGATGGAAAGGAAAGGTTGAACGATAGATCCTGAAAATTGGGAGCAGTACCTCCTGATAATTTACCAATGTATCCAATAAAGCCATGTCTATAGTTAATGAGGTAAGAAGACCCCTTTTCTTTATTAATAGGCCCTTCTGAAGCTAAATCTACACCAAGAATACCCAATTGCACCGAATGATGATGTTCTTCTGTATTTCCTTTTCTAAAGTTGATATCAAAAACTCCAGAAGTGGAATTCGAATATTCAGAAGGAAAAGCACCAGTAAAAAAATCTGTTCCTCTCAATACATTCGCACTATAAATAGAAATAAGTCCTGCTCCAGCTAAGTTACCACCACCGAAGTGAGCAGCCCCTGATACATCAATATCATTGACCCTCCAAAGTACAGAAGTTGGAGAGTTGCCTCGAATGACAACACCATTATCTTGAGGAGCCGAAAATGTAACTCCGGCAAAATTATAAGCTACTCTGGATGGATCACTTAAACCTCCAGCAAAACGATTGGATTCTTCAATAGTAAATGATCTATTACTGACCACCGACATGACATTGGATGCATCTTTATCGTTTGTTGCTGAAATCGTAATATTATCAAGTGTCGTTACTTGCTCTTCCATCTCGAAATTGATCTGGTTCTTGCCTTCACCCGAAACCAATACTTCAGTTTGTCTGATATTTTTATACCCAATGGATTGAATCAAAATAGTATATCGACCCAACTTAAGGTTACTGATCACAAATACCCCTTCTTCATCGGTGATTCCTCCAACGATTGGAGACGAATCTTCTATCTGTATAGCGGCTCCAATAATAGGTTGTTGGCTGACTTTATCAATTACTTTACCTTGAATGGAAAATGTTTGTCCGAAAGATGTTTGGTTTAACAGAAGTATAAAAAATAATAGCGTTATACGTTTCATTGATTGATGTTAAGTTTGATGAACATGATTTCTAGTTTTCATATTCAAGACCCGTCAATGATTATTTACCCCTATTTTCACTAATATATTTTTTAATTTTATACGATGATATCATTAAGAAAACTTCAAAAAGAAGACAGAACTATAATTGTAGAGTTGATCAATAATAGGAAGATACTCGATAACTTAAGAGATAGAATTCCATATCCTTATTCATTATCTGATGCTGACTTTTTTATTGATTTAACTCATAAAGAAGAACAACAAAATACTTTTGCCATTACTTATAACGGAGATTTTTGTGGTGTTATCGGATTAATTCGATTAGAAGATATTCACCGACTTAATGCTGAAATTGGTTATTGGATTGGAGAAAAATATTGGAACAGAGGAATTATTACTGAAGCAATTGATCAAGTAACGCAATATGGTTTCGAGACCTTACAGTTAGAAAGGATATTTGCAGGCGTATTCGATTACAACAAAGGATCTATGAAAGCACTTGAGAAAAATGGGTTTCAATTAGAAGGAATTCACAGAAGAGCTATCGTAAAAAATGATGTGATTTATGATGAGCATCTTTATGCAAAACTAAAAGAGTATTAGATATGAAATGTTCATACCCAATACTCTTTTACTAAATCTATCTTTATCTGAGTAACTACTATTTACCTATAGTGGTCAGTTTTTCTTTTATCACTTCCCTACTTTTCTTATCTATTCCCCATAGATTTCCATTTGGATCTAAAGCAATTCCTTGTCCTCTAATTTCTGTTGGAATTGTTTCTTCCCATACAAGGGTGGATCCCATTTTTGGAAACTGAAGTTTATATAATTCTTTAAAGTGATGATGCGTACAGAGTAGTGAATTATCCTCTAAAATGATTCCTCCAGATATGCTGTATGGAGATACTTTTTCTATCAATTCTTTAGGAAGAACCCAGCCTTCTTTCCTGTTCCAATTGAGATCATATTTTATTAGTTGAGACCATGATACATCTCTATTTTTTTGCATCTTTCCTTCATTGGCATAATGAACAAACATGACATACCAATGTTGCTCATGTTGAACAATCCAAGTACAAGATCCTATATCAATACCAAAACTATGCGACCCGATATGTTCTAATGTATTGATATCCCACATTTCTATAGAAGAATGCATTGGAATAGATGGATAATTAGAATGAGCACAAAACAGCGTATCATTTTGGATATATGCACTATTGAGATGTTTCAAACGCTTATTTTCCCACCTTTTGATCTCCTTTCCATCTTTAATATCTCTTTTTACAATAACATTATTGTCAATAACAAAGAAGAATTCCTCTGTAGCAGCCACGGCCTGACGGGCATGTGGAGCATCATATTTTTTAATTTCTTCTTGAGCTTTTACACTAAAGAACAAAAGACCAAGAACGAAAGTGATATATAACCTTTTCATTATAATTCGAATTTTAAACCTACTGTAACTGTTGGACCGTATTGTTCTGTTTGATGTAATAAGTGATCATATGAAGGATTTCCATATGTTTCTATTTCCATCTGATTGGTTAGGTTATTCATCTGTGTAAATACACTAAATTGTTGGTTGACTTTGTAGCTGGCAGAAATATCTAAATGGAATTGTGAAGTGAAATAAACATCTCTATCTTCTCTATCTGCTACATCAATCAATAATGGACCTCTGTAGTTACCCGCAATAGCAATCATAAATCCATTTTTAGGGTTATCGTAGGTTAGAATCACATTGGCCATATCTCTAGGACTATTACCCATCACTACTTTTCTACCATCTTCCAGTTCTTGTTCAGAAAGAGTATAGGTATAGTTTGCCATTACGTTTACCCATTTCAACATAGGTATATTTAAGTCTCTTAGGTTTTTATTATAGGCCACCTCAAATCCATAAAGGTGTGAACTTTCTCCATTTTCAGGTTTAGTAATTTCCCATACCTGACCATTCTCTTCAACAAAATTCTTAGAAGTATAGATTTGATTTTCTAGGAACTTCGCAAAAACACCCACTGTAAAGTAGCCCATATTGCTAGTGTATCTTTCGAAGATTAAATCAAAATTGGTAGAGACTGCTGGTTGAAGATCAGGATTGGATAAACGCTTAGTAAAGTTTTCATCATCGATCACTTCTCTTGGAATTAAAGAAGTAAATGATGGTCTACTTAATCCTTGTGCAATGGCTGCCTTAATCATATTTCTTTCATTGATTCGGTAGACAGCATTGATAGATGGTAGTACATTAATGTAGGAAGAATTATCAGAAAGCGTTCTTAAGTATTGGCCATTGTCCTCATCGTATTCATGAAACTCATAGCTGTTTCTTGTTGCTTCGATTCTTGCACCGATTAAAGTATTAAATTTTGATGTCCATTGAATATCTCCCATCAAGTAACCTGAATTGATAATTTCATCTGCTTGATAGTTTTGATTTTTGACTTCATAATTTTCTTGAGGATCACCTAATGGCAGGGTACTGAATTCTGCATCTGTAAACCTTAAATCTCTTCTGTAGAATTGTCCTGGTGCTAAGTAAATAGGAGATGTATTTTCCATCATAAATCTCTGGGCATTGTTGACTTTATCTTTATGCCAAAATTTATATCCTGCAGAAATAGTAGAAGTCTCTCCAAATAAACGAATAGGCTGAGATGCATTCACAGTAAACGAGTGATCCAGTTCAGTGTTTTCTTTAGTATCCAATCTAACTGGTTTATTCATCTCTAATGGATTGTTAGGTTCTAATGCCATTGTTCCATCAATATCCCAAGGATTCATCGTATCAAAGTGAGAAGTACCTAGCTTCCTACTAAAGTAATATTGGGTACCGTCCGGTTCATCGATCACCGTTTTAATTCTGGTTGCTTTATAATCTAATTTTAAGCCACTTTTAAAGCGATGTTCACCACCTAATCCAAACATATCTGTCATGGTTCTTTTTGCTCTTGTTTGGGTTTCTCTATCTTCTGTAAATGAAGAAATAGGTGCATCAGGAGTATCTAGATCATATTTGTAGTTGAAGTTAGTTCTTCCTCTTCTTCTGTCATCGTTAAAGAAGTTAGAATTATAAGAGGCTCTGATGATATGATTATCATTGAATTGGTAATCCATACCAACATTATATCCATAACGCTCTCTTCTTACATCATAATCATTCCATCTTTTTCTGGTTAGCTGATCATCATCATTGAGGGTATATTCTTCTAAAACAGTTCCTCTATTGGTAAGGTAATAGCTACCAGTTGCATATATTCCTAGCTTATCATTGAAGAAACGATTACCTACATATAAACTATGATTCTGTTGACCTAAACCCCAACCATCGTTGAAAGGATCTGCATGAAAGTTTTTACCTCCCGATGTAATCGCTCTTAAGGTAAATTCAGAAGGAGCATCTTTTAAAGTAAAATTCACCGCACCGCCGATAGCTCCACCATCCATATCGGGTGTTAATGTTTTCTTTACTTCAATAGATTCCATAATATCAGCAGACATAAAATCTAGTGCAGCACCTCTACTGTCTTCTCCACCGGGCATTGGAGTTCCGTTCATTTGCACCTGATTGTATTCAGAAGCCATTCCTCTGATCTGAATATTTTGTCCTTCTCCTCTATTTCTTACAATCGAGATACCTGGAATACGTTGTAAGGCTTCAGCTCCGTTTCTATCGGGCATAGTTGAGAATTGTTCTGAAGAAACAATGTTCTTGATACTGACCGCATTTTTCTGCTCGTTTAATGATTTCGCTTGACCTTTAGTAAACTCACCATAAACAGTTACTCCATCTAATTCAGTAACATCAGTATTCATTTTGATAGTCAATTTAAAAGGCTCACCATCTATTAGTGTCACATTAATTAGGTCTGCGTTATATCCTAAATAAGTAGTAGCAATCGAATAATGACCAGAAGGAATATTATTGATATGAAAGTTACCATCCATATCTGTGATACTCGCAAATGTAGTTTCCATAACATTTACTTGAGCGTATGGAAGTGGATCGCCATCAGGACCAATCACTTTACCGTAGAGATCGGTGTGTTGGGCGAAACTTTCTGATATCAATAGAAAAAAACAAATTGCCGACAATGAGTAGTGTAAATAAAGTCGCATAATTGATTTAGTTTTCTGAGATGATTTTTTAATTGGTTTTAATTTTCGGGTGCAAAAGTAGTCGTTGAATATTACGGTGCTGTTAAGCTTTTTATTCACTCAAGCTTAAAAAATGAGATCAACTGATAAAGGATCAATAGCTAATTTGAAGGATTTTTTTGGATTAGAGGTATAACATAAAACAAAATCTTTTTTCTCTAATCATTGATATAAACGGAATATACACTAGATATTAACGGTTCATCATCCTAATGTGAATAAGTTAGTAACACATCGTTTTTTAATAAATAATGTGATAGTTGTTATTGGTATTTGTTAGGAGATAAATAGAAAAAGCTGACTAATAAACATCACATAAGTCAGCTTTTTCTATTAATAATTTCGATAGGTCATTAATAAACAGCTTGTATTAATACATTGCAAAAGCCCTCTTCATGAGCCTTAATATTAAATACAGTTGCAAATGCATTAACAGTAAAATCTTCATCATAAACCATTATGGCACAATAAGCGGATTCTACACTACTTGTTAAATAGACCCAATTTCCATATCCATCTATATTTTTACTATCTGCAGGAATATTTTCTATAATAATAGCTCCATCTTGATTTATTTTATCTGAAATAATAATAGAATGATTGATGAAATTAGTCATAACATCTTCAATAGAAGAAGTATTAGGAATATAAGGAGTTTCTTCTACTATCAAAGCAGCGTATAATTTCTTGTTTGAATAATTTCCCTTGACAAAAACTTTTAGTGATCCTACCTGGTCTTGAGGAGAAAGTGTAACTGAAGTATTTTTTTGTTCATTGATTTCAAAAATATTAAAGTCACCATACATTGTATCATTTATATCAACCTTTACTAATATTTGATAGGTGCCATTTTCAGGAAGATCTATCACTCCATTTTCTTTGAGTTGATTACTTTCAGCTTCTAAAAAGAAACGTTGATCATTTTCGACTTTGATAAGATATAAATCTAAAATTTCACCTTCTTCAACAGTTACATTTAATTTATGTTGCTCTGCTATTTCTTCATTGTTTGTACATGAAAAAAATAAGAAAATAGATATAAATAATAGACAAAGAGAAGTTTTCATTGTTTCTGTATTAGTTTGATTTAAGCTTACTTTTCATTCACTAAGGTATGAAAAAAAATTTTAAGATTTCGTAAGGCTCGATAAAGCGAGCATCTACAAAAAAGAGTGAAAAGATACCTTCAGTACCTCTTCACTCTTCCATCATACCTATTACCTCAAAAAAGTTTATCCTTTTCCTTTGTCGTTGGCTGTTTGTTCTCTTAGATGGTTTAAGACATCAATTTTTGTGATTAAACCAACAAACTTCTTGTCGTTCATTAAGATTGCCACCATACCGTCTCTGAAGATTTCCATCAATCGGTCGATACTATCTGATACTTGTACAACAACAAGGTTGGAAGTCATGTGTTCAGCAGCAAAACGTTCAAATGCCGTTTCGTCTTCATACACACTAAATAAAATATCTGATTCGTCGATAATCCCCAAGATTTCATCCCCATCCATAATTGGAAGCTGAGAGATATCGTACATTTTCATTTTTTTGTAAGCATCTAATAATGTGTCTTCGATGCTTGCAGTGACAACATCGCCCTGCGAATAATAATTAGAGATCAAATCACGAAGATCTCCGAATACCTCTTTTTCGATAAACCCTTTCTCTTTCATCCAATGATCATTAAATAGTTTTGAGAAATATTTATTGCCGCTATCGCAAACAAACGTCACTACTCGTTTTGGTTCTGTTTGTTCTAGACAATATTTTAAAGCTGCAGCGATCAATGTACCAGAAGAAGAACCTGCTAGGATACCTTCTTTTAATAACACTTCTCTTGCAGTAACAAAACTCTCTTTATCTGTAATAGAATAGGCTGTTCTTGTCTGAGAGAAATCAGCAATGTCTGGAATAAAGTCTTCACCAATTCCTTCCACATACCAAGAACCTGCTTCTCCAAATTTTCCTGTATCGATATAGTCCTTTAATATAGAACCCTCAGGATCTGCTAAAACTAAATCTGTTTCTGGACTTACTTTTTTAAAGTAGGCAGCCATACCAGAAATAGTACCCGAAGATCCTACACCAGCTACTACAGCATCTACATCTTGCCCCATTTGTTCGTAAATTTCTGGCGCTGTAGTTAATTCATGTGCTAAAGAATTGTACTGATTTGAAAACTGATTAATAAAGTGATAACCTTTTTCTCTTGAAATTCTTAAAGCCATGTCCTGATAATATTCAGGATGCCCTTTACCCACATCAGATCTTGTCATTAACACCTGTACTCCCATTGCTTTTAAATGAGCTACTTTTTCCTTACTCATTTTGTCAGGCATTACTAGAATCAGTTTATATCCTTTGAGAATAGCAATTAAAGCTAGTCCTAATCCTGTATTACCAGCAGTAGCTTCAATAATAGTATCTCCAGGTTTTATCGTACCATCTTTCTCAGCATTTTCGATCATGCTCAAAGCAATACGGTCTTTGATAGAACCACCCGGGTTTTGATTTTCTAGTTTTAGATATAACTCGCACTTGCCAGTATCTATAGCATTGACTTTAACTAAAGGAGTATTACCAATTAATGATATAAGATCATGTGGTTTGTTCATATGTTGTATAAAGTTTTCTTGTGATGTTACAAATGTACATAAGTAGATCTGAAGTAAGAAAGAATTTAAGATGAAGTAACTCTAAGAAAATGAGCACTTCTCTATTTTTTGTATATAATTTATTCTTGTTATTTGATCATTGATTAATTATTTGTCAATTAAATGTTATTAATTTACTCTTTGTTAGTATTTTAAATTTTTATGTTTTACATTTGAGTAAATATTAATCGTTAAACGTTTCATTTTTGAGACTTTTAATGATTTGTTTAAAAAAACATCGAAAATAATTTTAATATTTTTGATGAACGTATCTAGAATACGTTCTACTCCCCTAAGTTTGTATTATCAACAAAAAGGGATACTTCCTAGTTGATATAACAGTAAAAAACATACACACTATAAAATATTTTATCATGGCTGCGGATAAAGGGCAAAGCACAGAAAAGTTAAAAGCATTAGAAACTACTATTGCTAAATTGGAAAAACAGTTCGGTAAAGGAGCTGTAATGAAAATGACTGATGATAATGTAGAAGAGGTTCCTGTAATCTCAACTGGTTCATTAGGTCTTGATTTAGCGTTAGGTGTAGGAGGTATTCCTAAAGGTCGTATCATTGAGATCTACGGTCCGGAATCTTCTGGTAAAACTACTTTGACACTTCACATTATTGCTGAAGCACAAAAGCAAGGTGGTATGGCTGCATTTATTGATGCGGAACATGCTTTTGATAAAATCTATGCTGAGAAATTAGGTATCGATATGGAACGCCTATTAGTAGCTCAGCCAGACCATGGTGAACAAGCTTTAGAAATTGCAGAACAATTAGTTCGTTCAGGTGCAATTGATGTATTAGTTGTTGACTCAGTTGCAGCATTAGTACCAAAAGCAGAATTAGAAGGTGATATGGGTGATAGTAAAATGGGTCTTCATGCTCGTTTAATGTCACAAGCATTACGTAAAATCACGGGTGCCATCTCAAAAACAAATTGTTCAGCGATCTTCATTAACCAATTAAGAGAGAAAATTGGTGTAATGTTCGGTAACCCTGAAACAACAACAGGTGGTAATGCATTAAAATACTATGCTTCTGTACGTTTAGATATTCGTCGTATCGGTGCGATCAAAGAATCTGCTGATAACGTAACTGGTAACCGTACAAGAGTGAAAGTTCAAAAGAACAAAGTAGCACCTCCATTCAAACAAACTGAATTTGATATCCTTTATGGTGAAGGTATCTCAAGAGCAGGTGAAGTTTTAGATATGGCAGTTGACTTTGATATTGTGAATAAAGCAGGATCTTGGTTCTCATATAGCGGTTCTAAATTAGGACAAGGTAGAGAAACTGTAAAAGAACTGATCAAATCTAATCCAGAGCTAATGGAGGAATTAGAAGAAAAGATCAGAACAAAAGTTTTCGGTCATGGTACTGAAGAGGAAGTAGTTGAAGAAACTGCAGAATAATTGAGATTTTAATACGAAGAGAGGGATACTCTTTATTTAAATAAATCAGTAGTAGAATACCCTAGTCTGTATAGATTAGGGTATTTTTTTGTACTAAATCCAAGAATGAAAAAGATCAGAGGTTTTACTCTCTATGGAATAGTTTTTATTTAATCTATGACCATTAAAAAAAGAGAAATAAATGGTATGAAATAGCAATTATACCTTAGTTTAATTTATAAAATTTCACCATTGAAAATAATGAATTATTTGACTGTAAATCAACTATTTATATTATTTTTAATATATGTATATTTTTGATGAATTTTCATTGTATTAACCATCTATTTTGCTTATTAACTAGGCAAATAATCTTACTGATTACATCATTAAAGATTACGATACAAAAGGTGAAAAATTTAGTTTTAATGGCTATTTATGTAATAGTTATATCTTAGTTTAATTTTAAATATTTAAATCTAAATATTTAATATTTAATGTGTTTATAATCAGTTATTTAAACTCATTTTAATATATGTGATTTTAAGACTATTTTTTTCTGATGTATTACTTTTTGAAAATATCTCTGAAGAACATAATACCTTGAAAAAGAAGAATAAAAGTAAAAGGTATAGCACCAGTAATAGCAATTACTTTATTGAGGTCAACATTATTTTTAATTAATAAAGCACTTGAGATTCCAAGAAGTAAAACTGACCATATTATCTTATTCACTTTAGAACTATTTCCTGTTAAAGCTGCAGTGACAAAAATGGCAGAGTCTGCACTTGTAATTACAAATGTGACGAGTAGCAGAATACATAAAAAGGAAAGAGTAGTTCCAAAAGGTAATCCTTCAAGAAACACAAAGAGTCCATTCGTATAATTCTCATTTATGACACTTTGTAGAGTGGCCACTTGATCGCTAAATAAACCATTTCCACCAAAAACAGTAAACCAAAAAATTGTAATAATAGTGGGGTATCCAATGATGCTAAAAAGGAATTCTCTTATGGTTCGCCCTTTTGAAATTCTCGCAATAAATAACCCTGTAAAAGGAGCCCAAGCAATCCACCATAAAAAGTAAATAATCGTCCAGGATTGAGACCATTTTCTAGCACTTTCAGGTAAGATAAAAGATAATAAGGGCAAGTCTTTGAAATAAGAAATAGATACTTCAACAAATAGTTTCAGAGTATCAAATGGAGAAGACATTAGAAAAATGATAAGAAGAATCAGTAATGCTAAAATGACATTGAAATCACTCAAAGTTTTCACCCCTTTTTGAAGACCACTAACTGAGGATAGCATAAAAGCAATGGAAATAAATAGAAGTACAATTAAACGAAATGGAAGTCCAGTAATGTCATAAGGGACTAAATGTTCTACACCGGTTTGAATAAGTGCAATAGAATTGGCTAAGGTTCCAGCTACTCCGAAAATAATCGCCATAACAGCAAGCATATCGAACGATTGAAATGCTTTCCGAGTAGTACTATCACTAAAAGTTGAAGAGATATTCATACCCCTGCCTCTATTATAGGAAAACCAAGCAATGATTAATCCTGAGAAAGCATATACAGCCCATGCATGAATCCCCCAATGGAAATTAGTGATAGACAATGCCATCATTGGAGAGTGATCTGTATTTAGAGGAGATTGTAAATGATAGATAGGTTCTGCTACACCCCAAAAAATTAACCCACTTCCCATGCCTGCAGCAAATAGCATAGCTACCCAGGAAAATGTAGAAAATTCAGGAGGTTGATCACCAAGTTTTTTATTTCCCAATGGAGAGAAACCAATAATCAAACAGAGAATTAAAATGCCAGTAACTATCCATAGTAAAAATCGATCAAGAGAATGTAAAATGGCATTAATTACATGATCTAAAATATTGGTTGTAGCTTCAGGGAATAAAATAAATAGGCATCCAATAAGAATACTAATAATAATACTCCATTGGTTAAATGATAATTTCATGGACAGTTTTTTATAGATGAGTATACAATATAATCACCTCAACTGAGGGAAATAAAAAAGTACCTAAGAAAGTCTTAGATACTTAATGATATTACTTATTTATGATTTCTTTTTTAAAGGTCTCTCAATACTTTTGAAGGATTAATATTGACAACCTTCCAACAAATAATAGTGATTGTTGATATTGCTATACCTGATATGCCAACACCAAGAATAGACCAAGTAATAAAATCAATATCAATTCGATCTGGAAATGTAGACATCCAATCCGCACTAAAATGATAAGCCAACGGTATTGATATTAGAAAAGATAAAGTAATCCATTGCAAATAATCTTTATTGAAGAGTAACAAAACATCAATTCTAGAAGCACCATTTACTCTCCGAATACTCATTTCTTTAGTACGTTTAAGAACAGAAAACCTTGTTATCCCCCAAAGCCCAGATATGGCAATGAGTAATGCAATACATCCAAAGAAAAAGCTAGCCTGTTGTTGCCCTTTAATGGAAGCATAGTTTAATGCAATCTCATCATTGTAGAAATAGATAAAAGAACGAACATTTGGAAAGTCTTTTTGAAACTCTTCTTTAAGTTCTTGTGATAACTTATAAGGATCTGGTGAAGATGTTTTTACATTGATATAATCTAACTCCCAACCATCAATTTTTGCTGAGGATGTAATAACCAACGGTCCACTTTGTTGGGTGAGTGAATTAAATTTAATCGAAGGAATCACCCCTACAACCTCATAGTCTCGACCGTTTCTGTGTACAATGGTACCGAGTCCTTTCCAGCCTTCCAATTTTGTAAATGCTTCATTCACCAATAATTGATAATCACTTATTTTTTTATTGGTATGAAGATTCTCACCTTCTAAAAGAGGTATATCAAAACACTTTAAAAAATCATTACTCACATACAAAGCATTTAATATTTCAGTTTTGTCATGATCGCTTAATCTATACCCATTTTTTGTAAGCCCGACTCCTATCATTTGAGAAGACATACTCACAGCTTCTACTCCAGGTTTCTTTAGAATTTTTTGTTTAAAATTATTCAACTCATCTAATGGAACTGCTGAAGATAAATCGATGGTAAATACATTTTCATGTTGAAAACCTAAGTCTCTGTGAAGTAAATAATGATGTTGTTGATAAACAGTAATACCAATACAGGATAAGACAAATACTGTTGAAAACTGTAGCACCAATAGAACTTTTTCACTTTTACCTTTTGAAGAATAAATACTCGTTTGACCATTTAAACTTCTCGAAAGAGAGGTCTTTTTAATACCTCGTAGTGATAGACTACTGAGTAACATAGTAAGAACTACTCCAATGGTAACATAAAACCCAACAATGTATGGAATGTAGTTGCTTAAAAATACTCTTGTTACTAATTGGTGGTTTAAAAATGGTAAAGCAATATTGAGTGCAAGGAGAGAAATAAGAATCGCTGAGCCTACCATAATAAAAACTTCTAAGCAGGTTGAAATCCATAAATCTCGGTGATGTGCACCATAAATTTTCATTAAAGTGAGTGAATGAATTTCTTCATCTTTTTGAGCGGTGTAAAGTACTACAAAGTTCAAAAGAGATAATACTAAAATGATTACACCACCCGCAATAATAATCCATAAACTTTCGATACTTCTTGGTGCACTAGGTTCAAAACTCAATCCTTGATCCAAGTGTATTTCTTCAATGGGTTGTAAGCTTGTTTTTATTGATAAATCTTCTTGAGTAAAAATGCCAGCCAATATTTTATCCATAGCTGCTATTGTTTCTTCTTTCTGATTTTCATGAAGCAATTTGATGTAGACGTTAAAAGTCCAACCACCATTCCACCCCAAATAAGCATTATTAGTTTCCGACACCCATTTTAAAGGTAATAGTATATCAAACTGTAAATGAGAATTGGCAGGTCGATCGGGCATAATACCATCAATTGATAGCTTATCTCCATATATTTCTAGCTCTTGTCCTATGGGATCATCATTACCAAAAACCTTCTTTGCAAAAGACTCAGATATAACTGTACTATTTTTGGTTTGTAGTACCTCTTGATCATTTCCTTTGATCAATTCCATCCCAAAAAAATCAAGATAATTTGCCGCTCCAACGGCAGTATTTACTTCTTCATGTCGTTGGTCAAGAATATAAATTGGCATTTGTCCTGGGTTACTCACCATGAACATTTCATTTATATTCTCTACTTTTTCTAGAAAAGTACCTCCTTCGGGATAATTTGCCTGTGCTGAAAAATCAACATTTCCATAAAATGTTCTTTTATGTGTGATCCTATAAATTGAGTCTTTGTAGAAGTTATCAAAATTAGTTTCTAGGTGGAAGAATAGGAAAATGAACAAAGCACTTGCCAACCCTAAACTTAACCCTAATAGGTTTATGATGGTATTTTGATAGTTTTTGATCAGGTTTCTGATCGCTAATGATAGATATAGTTTATACATGATCAGAAGGTTTTAGAATAAATCAATTTCGTTTTCAACTTCAGTAACGATTTCCCCATCCAATAAAGAAATCACACGGTGTGCATAGTTTGCATCTCTTTGTGAGTGCGTCACCATGACGATAGTTGCCCCCTGACGATTTAATTCTGTGAGTAACTCCATTACTTCCTGACCATTTTTAGAATCTAGATTACCTGTTGGTTCATCGGCCAATATCAACTTAGGTTGAGCAACTACAGCTCTACAAATTCCCACTCTTTGTTGCTGACCACCCGATAATTGTTGCGGATAATGATTTCTTCTATGGCTAATTTTTAAACGATCGAGTACATCTTCCACCTTCTTTTTTCTATCTGTTTTACTAAGGTCCAGATAGGCTAATGGAAGCATGACATTTTCAGAAACAGTCAGTTGGTTAATCAAATGGAAGTTTTGAAAGACAAAGCCAATATTTCCTTTTCGGAGATTGGTACGTTGTGATTCCTTGTAGTCGGCTACTTCTTTTCCATCTAACTGATAACTACCAGAAGTAGGACTTTCTAATAAACCAATAACATTAAGTAAGGTAGATTTACCACACCCCGAAGGACCCATAATGGCAATAAATTCTCCTTCTTTTACATGTAGGTTAACATCTTTCAGCGCCTGCGTTTGTACTTCTTCAGTTTGAAAATACTTATTGATTTTTTCTAGCTTGATCATGATGATTGAGTTATACTATAATGTAATTATTTTTATTTAAAGACAACTTTGTCGTAGCCGCCTAATTGATCATATTTTGAAATGATTACCTTTTCTCCAGCTTTTAAACCTCTAATAATCTGATATTTTGAAGTGTTTTGAGCTCCAATTTTTATTTCTCTTTTTTGTGCATAAGTACCGTCTTTAGATATAACATATACCCATCTTCCAGCAGTCTCGCTGTAGAAATTTCCTTTCTTTATGGTTAAGGCATCAACAGGATCATCCAAGTCTAATTTTACATAAGTAGTTTGTCCTGTTCTAAGATCTAATGGTTTGTCATGGTCAAATAATAGTTCTACCTTAAAGACAGCATCATTTACTTCAGGGTATACTCGATCGACCACTAATGAATAGTTTTTGTTTTGATATTGAAATGTTCCTTTCAATCCTTTTTTCACTTTGGTAATATACCGTTCGTCTATATCCGCGATTATTTTAGCATCGGATAAATCATATAGAATACCGAGGTGTTGTCCTTTTTGTATAGATTGACCGATTTCAGCATCTAAATTTCCCAAATGTGCTTCCGTTGAAGCAGTCACTTTTAAATGCTCTAAACGTGAACGTACTAGTTTTAATGTTTCTCTCATTTTTACTAAATCTTCTTCGAGAGTTTGCATGGTAGTTACTTGTAATAGAGAATCATTTTTCAATTTCATCCAATTGATCTCTAACATGCTTTCTTGATATTCATAATCTTCTTTAGCTTTAATAAAGTCTTCTTCCGGAACCAATCCTTTGGTGAGTAATCGCTTTTGTTGTTCGTAATTTCGTTTAGCTCTTTTAAGTTGATAATCGCTATCCAATAGGTTTTTCTTAGATTGAATCATGTCATTTCTAAAAGAGATACGGGTATTTCTGAGGTAGTTTTCTTTCTCTGCTAATGCGACTTCACTATTCAGTATTTGTTGGTAAAGTTCATTGTTTTCCAACTCTATAATTACCTCTCCTTTGTTGACTTTGCTACCTTCTTTAGCAATAATTTCTTTTACTCGACCACCTTCTACAGCATCTAAATAGATAGTTTGTTTTGGCTGTACTTTGCCTTTAGAATTTATATAATCATGAAATTTTTCTTGCTTTACTTCAGAAATCTGAAGCTTATTTTTACCGATAACAATGGTTGAAGTATCATTGATTGAAATAATTAAATAGGCTATCAATACGAAAGCAGAAGCGATAAAACCTAACCATTGAAAGTATTTACCTTTGATCTTTTTTTTCTCTTGAATTACGGTATCCATATGAATTAATTTTTAAAGCCAGAATTTATTGCCTTGGTAAAACATCAGTAATTTTTCTTTGGTCTGACACTTCAATCGGGAGAGCAAAAGATCCAAGTCTGCCTGTCCCAGTTTTTGTTTTACTGTTAATAAATTGATGATATCAATAAGTCCTTCGTCATATTTTTGTAAGGCTACTTTATAGGCAACCTGTGCAGAAGAACAAACTTTTTCTCCTTGGATAATTTCTACCCTTAAAGCTTTCCACTCTCTTAAATCGTTACCTACTATACGCTTAGTTTCAGTTCTAATTTTTTGCAGCTGATTTTCTGCTTCCAATTGGTTTATCTTAGCCCGTTGTACATTTAAACGTATAGTATTTTGTTGGAAAATGGGAATGTATATACTGAACCCCACTACTTGATTGAGGTTATTAGTTAGTTGGTCTTGATACGGTATAATATTATTCTCCGAGTCTTTATTGGTTTGTGAATAACCCGTATTCATCGATGCAGTCATCGTAAGTTGTGGAACATAATTGGCTTTCGTAGCTTTTAAATCTTTTTCACTCCCTTTAAGTAGTAGATATTGAGATTGTATTTGTGAAGAAGTAAGTTGAAAACTTGAAAAAAGATCTTCAGTTGTTCCAAAATCATTTAGTTTATTCACAGTGTTAGTAAAGCTCAATTGTAAATCATTTATACCCCTATCGAAATTCATTTTATTGATAAGGATGGCCTTTGCTTCCATCATGTTATTAAAAGCTTGAATAGACAGTAATCTTTCTTTTTCTAACTGTGCTGTCATTTCTACAACATCGGCCTCAGCTTTTAACCCCACTTCTTTTTGAGTATTGGCTCTATCAACGATTTTTTCAGAAAGCTCTATTTGATCTTTTGTGATTTCCCATAATTCGAAGTAGTATTCTACATCATAAAATGCTTGCATCACTTCAAAGACTAATTGCTCTTGTGCGTCCTGTAATTGATAATGAGAAGCTTGTTGTCGATACTTTTGAAATTGTAATTCGTTCTTCAATTTAAAGCCTTGAAAAACAGTAAAGTTCATATTGAGGTTGCCAAAATTATTGAAGAACTGATTGTTGATATATCCATTAGTATTAGGATCAATAGATCTCCCTGCATTGAAATTCCCATTAACGTTACCACTAAAACTGGGAGTGAATTTCCATTTTGCTTCTTTGACATCTACCCCACTTTGTTTTACCAACAATTCTTTTTGAATAATATCTAGGTTATTCTCTAAAGCATAATTGATACATTCATTCAATTGCCAACTTTTCTGTGCAACTACAGATGTTGATACTGATAACATTACTATGTAATAAATCCACTTTTTCATGTTTTATTCTTAATGTGATACTACTAACCATAGAAAAAGTGAACTATTTTATTTAAATAATTGATTGTTAGTTATTTATATGTTATTAATGTAAAGAGAGTGTAAAATTTTTATACACCTATTTGTAAAAATATTTTACGGTTATAGTTCGTTTATCATACCTATTTTATCCGTTGATATTAGTTTTTTACTTCTCAATTTGGACTACAGAATTAATTAAAAAATGATTTCTTATTTGGAATATTAATTTATTTACACCACTTTTACAGTGCACTATATAACTAGTGCACTTAATAACAACTATAAATAATATGGTGTCAATTAATTCTCTTCAATTTAGTTACTCTAATAAAGCGACTATCATCGACCAACTTAATTTAGATCTGGATACAGGTAAAATTGTTGGTTTGTTAGGAAAAAATGGTGCTGGTAAAAGTACCTTTTTTAAACTTCTAAGTGGTCTATTAGAACCCAATAAAGGAAGTATTGATGTTTTAAGTGAAATCCCATTTAAAAGAAAGCCTTCCTTCCTATCGAAACTATTTTTAGTTCCGGAAGAATTCGAACTTCCTCCTATCTCGATTAAAAGCTTTGTTGAAAGCACATCTGTATTTTATCCTAGGTTTGATAAAGGCTTAATGGCTGAACTGCTGAGTAAGTTTGAACTTAACGATGAGCTAAATCTTAAAGGGTTGTCTTATGGTCAGAAGAAAAAAGTAATTATTGCCTTCTCATTGGCCACAAAAGCCGAGTTAATTCTAATGGATGAACCGACCAACGGGTTAGATATACCTTCTAAAGCGATTTTTAGAAAAATTATGGCAGGTCACTTTGAAGAAGATCAACTGATTATGATTTCCACTCATCAGGTAAAAGATATCGATACAATTATCGATCACTTGATAGTATTGGATAAAGGTGGAGTAATCTATAACGAATCTATTTTTGATTTAACTCAAAAGTACGATTTCCTTAAAGTTCCTCAGATCAAAGTCGCAGAAACCTTATATGCGGAACAAGTGCTTGGAGGGTATAAAACAATCGCTCCAAAACAAGACCAAGAAGATACTCAAGTAGATCTTGAACTTTTCTTTAATGCTTTAATGAACGACTTCACAAAATTTATCTAGAATGAATAATTTATTTGACTTTCAGCGTTTCGGGAAATATGTTTCTTTGGAACTCACTTATAATAAGCAGTTATTTTATTATGGTTTAGGGGCTATCATATCTATGATAATTGTGGGCTTATATAGCATCCGGGCTTTAAATGAATCTCCAATTACTGAAGGAGATCTAACTGCACTACTTATTTTCATTTACGTTGTATTAGGAACTGTGATTATTAATCGTGCTTTTGCAGCTTTTAGGTCTCAGAAGAGGTTAATTACTTTCTTAACTTTTCCTGTATCACAATTCGAAAAATTTCTTTTTGAATACTTATCTACAGTTTTAATAGGTGTATTTGTATTGCCTTTAGTAATACTTTTTGCCTATATGACCGAAGGAGAATTGCATAAAATAATCAATCCGGGTATTGGGTACACAGGATTAGATATTGTTACGAACATCACTAAAGAAATTTTTATTGGAAGTGAGCATGAGGTATATATCAAAAAGCTTTTAGCAACGATAGTATGTTTGATTCCATTTAGTATCATGAATTTAATATTCACTGGTAACTCAGTTTTTACAAAATGGCCTTTGATAAAATCGGTACTTTTTGTGGCAGCATTTTTAACTTTTCATGGTTTTTTGGTGTATACCATCTTTGAAAAAATGGGAGTTGGTGAATATATCACAAATGAGAATCCTCTATTCTTCTTTTCAACATCTGAAGCTGCTTTACTATTTGTTATTTTCTATATACTAGTGGCTAATGCTGTGATTGTATATAGTAGTTATTTGAAGTTGACGGAAAAAGAGTTGTAAGATGGAATTTAAAAACACAAAAAGCATTTTTACTCAAATTGGGGATGATGTAAAAGATAAAATAATGGATGGTGAGTATGTTGAAGAAGGGAAAATTCCTTCTACAAGAGAGTTAGCAGGTATTGTTGGAGTAAACCCCAATACTACGATTAAGGCGTATGCAGTACTGCAACAAGAAGGTATCATTTATACTCAGAGAGGCAAAGGATACTTTGTAAGCCAAGGAGCAAAAGACACTATAGTGAAAAGTAGAAAATCAGAATTTCTTACTGAGGTTTTACCAGAAACTGTAGATCATGCTCATAAATTGGGAATCACATTCAACGAACTAAAAGACTATCTAAAAGACTTATACCATGAAGAAAAGTAATATATTATTGATCTCTATATTTAGTAGTATCACTCTATTTATTATTTCAGGAGCTATTTTCTCAGTTGCAAAAGGAAAACCTGAACCGAATAAAAATAACCTAACAATGAGTACTCCACCTTACTCACATGTTCAATTGATGGAAGCAAATTACGATGTAAATGTAAAGTCAGGAGATAAATTTGAATTGGTTGTTTGGCTAAATAAAGGAGAAGAAAAGTTAGCGTTACCTTTCGAAACACAGGGAGATACTTTAATCCTATCTACGATTCCTGAGGCATTGACATCGAAAATACGTTATGTAGAAATGAAGTTTCCATCTCAAGATATGAACTTCGCTTTAAAAACATCATCAGTAACTTTTAATGAATACTTAGGTAAATCGTTAAAGCTTCAATTAGATGACTCTGAAGCAAATATTTATTCAGAAAATATGGAACATATTTCAAAAGTGGATGTGGTTTGTAAAAATCAATCAAGCTTCTATTCTTTATCTGGTATAGATCATTTAAAATTGGAGGTTAGCAATTCTGACTTTACTAATTACGGTAGTGTAAAGGTGTTAGAAGGATTAGCAAAAGATAGTGCTGAAGTGATTATCAGTAGTCCTGGAGTAACTGATTTTAAAAAAGATGCTAGCTCTATCGTAAGATATGATTACTAGTTTGTAGTTATACTTCTAGTTAGAAACCCTATCCATTTATTATATAATAAGTGATAGGGTTTCTTTTGTTATATGCACTTATATCAGATGTGTAAAAATTTTTTACACTTATACTTTACATTCAATGATATCTCGTTTAATTTGAAATTATCCATTTAATCCAACCTAAATAACTCCATGAAAAACGTAAATCAAGAAAATAAAAAGATCTGGAATACAAACGCAGAGGAGTGGGACAAAGCCATGGGAGAGTTCGGTAACGATTGGCATTTACAACTGATTGCACCAGAAACAGAAAGACTTTTGAGTTTATCGGAAGGGCAGTTTTTATTGGATGCTGGTTGCGGAAACGGTATTTTCTCTAGACGAATGGCCAATAAAGGAGTAAAAGTAACTGCATTTGACTTTTCTGAAACTAACATAACATTATCTAAAAAATACAATAATGATCATATCAATTATCAAGTTCTTGATATGACTTCTGAAGCTGATTTGATGCAATTACTCCATAAAAAGTATGATGGAATTGTTTCTAATATGGTCTTTATGGATGTTCCTGAGGTAGAGACTTTTTTCTCTAAAATCAATGCTTTGATGAAGGATGATGGGCACTTTGTCTTTTCTATTCAGCATCCATGTTTCAATTCTGAATTTATGGAAATCACTGATCAAGATGATATTCTGATGAAAGGATATATTGATGTGAGTACATCAAAAGGAAAAGCAGTTTCTGAGCAAAAAGAAGAGCAATTTTACTTTCATCGTCCGATCAGTTATTACATCAATCTTGGTGCAAAAAATGACTTGGTAGTAGATGCCTGTATCGAACCCACATTTGAAAAAGAGAAAGGCGGTCCATTTGCTAAGTTTCCTCCAATCATTATCATCAGCATGAGAAAACTAATATCTAAATGAGCAACATTCTGATTATTGATGATAACCTAGCGGTTCATTCAACGCTAGAAATTATACTGGAACCACATTTTGATAACATCACTTGTTTAGCCGACCCTTTAAAAATAATGGGAACATTGGCTACAGAAACCTATCATATAGTGCTTTTGGATATGAACTTTTCCCCTGGATTAAATACAGGTAGAGAAGGAATTCGTTGGTTGAAGAAAATTAAAGAAACATATCCTCAAATCTCCGTAGTAATGATGACGGCCTATGGTCATGTAGAATTAGCCGTCGATGCGTTAAAACTTGGGGCAACAGACTTTATTCTAAAACCATGGGACAATAGAAAGTTGTTGGCTACTTTGAAATCGGCACTTCAGCTGAGCATTTCTAAAAATGAGGTTAAACAGTTGAAAGAAAAAGCAGAAGCTTTAAAATCGACAGTAGTATTTCCGGATATCATTGGTGAATCTCAAAGTATCAAAAACATGAAGTCAATGATTGAAAAAGTAGCTAAAACAGACACCAATATTTTAATCACTGGAGAGAATGGAACAGGAAAAGAATTGGTAGCAAAAGCAGTGCATCATTTATCCAAAAGACACAAAGAAAGTTTAGTGGAAGTAGATATGGGAGCCGTTTCTGAGACCCTCTTTGAAAGTGAATTATTCGGCCATGTAAAAGGAGCATTTACAGATGCACATCAGGACAGAATAGGAAAATTTGAGTTGGCTAATAAGGGAAGCTTATTTTTGGATGAGATTGGTAACTTATCATTCTCCTTACAGGCAAAATTATTGGCAGCATTACAAAACCGTCAGATTACTAAAGTTGGAGGAAATAAAGTGATTCCAATAGATATTCGTTTGATATCGGCAACCAATAAGAACTTATTCAAGATGGTTGAAGATGAAGAATTCAGACAGGATTTATTATACAGAATTAATACGATTCAGATCGAAGTTCCTCCACTAAGAGATAGAGAAGATGATGTGATTGTTTTAGCTAATCATTTTAAAGACCTTTTGGCAAAAAAATATGAGAAAGGAACACTTCGTTTTACAGACAAGTCTATTGATAAATTGAAAGCTTATCATTGGCCAGGAAATGTCAGGGAATTACAGCATACTATCGAAAGGGCAGTAATTCTTTCTGATGCTGATAAAATAAGTGATGACCTTCTAGTAACTACGGCAGTGGACAATACTTCTGTACAAACACTTAATATGGTAAAAATGGAAGAAGTACTTATTAAAAAGGCTTTACAGAAGCATCCTAAAAATATAAGTGCAGCAGCAGAAGAGTTAGGAATTACTAGACAAACTCTCTACAATAAAATGAAGAAGCTGAATATCGATTAATTTACTATTTGTTGATAACTTATTTCTATGAAAACATCCCGTTACCTACTGCTTGGATTTAGTGGATTACTCCTTATTCTATTAGGAGGACTGATGGTATACTACCAAAATACTATTTTATTGTTGATAACTTTCGGAATTTTGGCAGGGCTTGTACTCACTTATCAACTTACAACTATCAAAAAAATAATTGATAAAGGGTTGTTGATGGTTGAAGCGATAGGCAATGAGGATTTAGGTTTTTTACATGCTCATAACTTTAAGTTGTTTGATGAACATTACCAACATCGACTTCAAAAGCTATATCATTCATTTTCTAAGATAAAAAAAGAGAGTTTAAAGCAGGAAAAGTATTTATCATGGTTGGTCGAAAATCAGGATGTTGGTATCTGTACATATAATGAAGAAGGGCATGTGATACATGTGAATACTTCATTTAAAGAAAAGGTAAAGTTATCAACACTCACACATATTCAGCAACTTTTTAATAAGTCAATTGTGAATAAGTCGGTTGTTGAAAAAGCATTAATAGAGAATAGTTATCAACTACCAGATACCAACATGGTATTGAAAATAAAGAAGCTGAAAAGAGAAAATCAACTTATTCACTTACTCACATTGCAAGACTTATCAACAGAGTTAGATGAAAAGGAAAATACAGCTTATAATAAGTTGATAAGAGTACTGACCCATGAAATTATGAATGGAATGACACCTATTATCTCACTGACTGATAGCTTACTAATGTCATTTACTAAGGAAGGAGGAGAAGCTGTTGATAAAGAGTATGTATCAGAGAAAATGTTAGTAACTAACGCGAAAAGCCTAAAAATCATTTATCAACAAGCACAACATCTAATGAACTTTACAGAAACGTATCGTTCAATTACAAAGTTACCAACACCTAAAATAGAAACTATTCATGTTGATAAGTTCCTTACTCAACAACTGACGTCTTTTCAAAATAGACTTCATCAACAACAAGTACAGACTAATATCATAAATGTTGATAAGTCAGAAATAGTAGCTTCTTTTGATACTAATTTAATAGGGCAATGTGTGAATAACATAATTAAAAATGCACTAGATGCTATGGAAAATGTTAGTAACCCAAAACTTCAAATTACATTTCAAAAGAAAGATCAATTAATTATTCACATTACAAATAATGGCCCTATGATTCCTGAAGAAGAGCTAAAACATATCTTTGTTCCTTTCTTTACCACTAAAACTTCAGGAGATGGAATAGGCTTAAGTTTAAGTAAGCAGATCATAAGAGTACATCATGGCAGTTTAAATGTGATATCAACAGAAGAGAAAACAGAATTTATACTCAAACTTTAAAGACAAAAAAATCCTCTCCAATTATTTATATAACTAGAGAGGACACACTATTTGCAAGTTGATAAGGTCACTTAAAAGGCTAACCCAGCAGTAAGTTGAATGACATTACTTGGATAAAATTGATCACTTTTGCTTACTGTATTGGTTAAACCTAGATTATACCTTAAATCAAAAGCGATATTATTAATATCTACTCCCATACCAAATGCAAGACCGAATCTGATTTTACTTATTTGATCAGAGATCGTCTCACTAGTATTACCAGATTTAATTTTAGCATTAGCAAGAAATCCGAACTGAGGACCTGCATTAAAGTTTAAACCAGTTCCTTGACCATTCGCGTATAATTTAAACAATACCGGAATATTGATATAATTATAATTTACTTGAGTACCAGAATTATCATCAAACTGGGCTCCTTCTGAAGAATAAACCAATTCGGGTTGAATAACTAAATTCTCAGTTCCTTTGATTTGAGCAAATAACCCAATTACTAATCCTGTTTTTGTTTTAACTCCAGTGGCATCACCAGCAATAGTACTAAAGTTTGCTCCAATTTTTACACCTACTTTAGTGTTGTCTTCTTCTTGAGCGTATGAAGAAATGCTCGTCAAAAAAATAAAAGTGAAGAGCGTTAATATTACTTTGAAGTATTTCATTTGTAGTCTTAAAAAGTTTGCTAAAAAAAATTATTGAAGATTCTTGTAAATAGTGCTTTAGTAAGATAAATGTAATTGATTTTATTAGATTTTTCCTGTGATCTACCTACTTATATTTTCTCCAAAAAATATTTCTTCTGTATTTACTTATTTGCTAAAACTTGCAGAATGATAGTATGTGTTGTGTTTTATAGTAAAATGGTTAGCTCTAATCAATCAATTTATTTGTGTTCATATTTCATTTTTTTCTTGGTAAGAATTGTATTATCAAAAGTAATTTAACCAATAAGCCTCCCTTCATTATTTGTCTAAATTGATCTTATAGCATTATTCTAGGCTTTCGTCAAAGTGTTTAGAATGTAGCACTTCTTATTCGAAAATAAGTACGGTAGCCCTAGATCAAATACCGACAAAGTATGAAACATATTATTACATTTTTTTTACTGTTTACTACAGTATTTTTTAATAGTTTATTGGCACAAAACCCACAAGAACTTTGGGCTGATTTTGATCCTGACGCAGGAGATTTCAAAGAAGAAATCATTGATGAAAATACCATTGGAGGTATTTATGAGAAAAAATCTTATATCAGTGCTTACTTTAAAGGTAAGGAGATTCGTATCTACTGTGAGTTTAAGAAAAAGGCAGATGCCACCAATGCTCCTGCATTATTAGATGTACATGGTTGGATGTCTCGTCCAAATCCAGATAATAGTTTTGTTGAAGACGGGTGGGCTGTATTAGCACACGATTATTGTGGTAAAAAGAAGGAAAATAATTCAGAAGAATTAAGAGCAAACTATACAAAGTATCCTGAAGGTTTAGAATATGGTAATATGGAACCTGAATATGGATACGCTAATCGTAAGTCGAAGGATAAAGAAGGAAATCAGCTTTCTGATCCTACTGAAACAGATGATTATTTATGGTATGTTCTTCAGAGAAGAGCGTTAAGTTATTTGTTAGCTCAAGAGGGTGTTGATAATACTCGAGTGGGTGCAAAAGGATATTCTTATGGCGGTACTACGATGTGGAATCTTGGTATGGATGAAAGAGTTGATGCAATAGTTGCCTATTTTGGTGTCGGCTTTTTAGAATATTACAGAACTCGAAGTGTTTTCTTATACAACAACCCTTATGTAGAACCTGAAATGACGTCGGGTGAAGAAATGTATGTTGCTAACATTGCTCCACAGGCTCATGCTCCATATATCAAAGCAGCTACATTATGGTTAAATGGCTCAAATGATCATCATGGCGGACATGAAAGAGGGGAAACAATTTTCCATAATTTTCAACCAGATGTTCCTTGGAATTTTGCAATTCAACCTAAAGCTTTCCATTCCACAAGTGAGCTAGGTGATGATGCTAAAATATGGTTAGAAAAACATGTGTTAGGAACAGACCATTACTTTCCATCTCGACCAACATCAAATATTTCTTTAAACGATGAAGGTATTCCTTTCTATACACTTACTCCTGCCGATCCTGAAAAAGTAGAAAAAGTAGAAATTTTATATGCATTGAAAGACCCTAATAATAATTCAAGAAATTGGAAGGATACGGAGGCTATTCGTATCGGAAATCAATGGACCGCAACTTTACCTGTATCAGACATTGATGATTATGTTTTTGCATTTTCAAAGATAGACTATGAAGGTAATGTAGTGATATCTGGTGATTTTGAAGCTGAAATTCCTGCTGACCTTGGTGACGCTGTAGCTACTTTGGAACCGGAACCAGTGGATCCTTTAAAGTGGGAAAATGCAGGAGGGGCAATTCAAGTACCTGGTGGAGTTGAGGCTTTTTATCCGGTAGAAAATAAAGCTATCTCCAATGATATTTATACCGAATCGTTTTATAAATCACCAAAGAATTCATCTTTTTCAATTCAATACTATGGTACGCAACCACAAAAACTTTTTGTGAGAGTAAATGGAAAGTACACAGTAAATGTTGAAACAGGTGCTCATAATGATGATATACAAGAGATCATTATTCCTGCATCAAGTTTAAGAAATATCAATAATGCCTTTGATCTAATGGGATCATGGTCGGAAGCGGATTTTATAGAAATTGGTCCTCAAGCCGGACAAGACATCACAAAAGTGGCTTTCACTGGAATGATGTGGGTAAAGAATAACGAAGAAGAAGATTTTCAACCGATATACCACTTTGATGGTACTGAAAATAGAATCATCGCTCAAGAATTGAATGTGATTACTGAGTTATTAACCAACCCTTTTGAAAATGCTACAATAGGTGATGCTCAAGTAACAAAAGTGACAAGACAGGCAGGTGAAAATGCATCTATTTTATTACCATTAGAAGGAGAAATATTTATAGGTGATCAGCCTCAAATTAAAGTTTTAGTTAACCAAACTTCAGGTCAGTTACCTTCAAATAATGAGCTGACACTCACTTTACGAAATGAATCTACAGGTGTTATCGTCTCTAAGACATTACCTATCGAACAACAAGATCAATGGGTAGAATATTTATTTGATTTTGAAAATGAAATAAATAGTGATGGTTCCTCTACTGCTAATAGAGTATATAGTGAAATCTCACTAAACTTTGGAACAGACACTGATAATGTGAACGATGTTGTTTATCATGTCTTCAATTTAGTTGGTCCAAAAGTAGATTTCGAAGGAACAAATACACGTTTGAAAGAGATCATTGTGAATGAGAAGCATATTAAGGATTTTGATCCTACTTATTCTAAAATGACTATTGATTTACCTTACGGAACGAAAACAGTACCATCAGTAATGGTGATAACTGAGGATAATGAAGCGACCTATGAAATCATCGACGCAACAAATATTTATGAGGAAACGGTTGTAAGAGTAACAGCTAAAAATGGTTATACTCAGAAAGACTATAAAGTGCGTTTTAATGTACCGGGTAGAGATATTTATAATTTTAATGATGTAGTTGATGGCATAACCGAAAATGATGAAATAAAACTTCGTTTGGTAACTACTGAGGTTACGGTTGTTGATAATCCTTTCCCTGATGATATGGTAGGTGAAGGTGTACAAGTGGCCAAGGTATTTAGAAAACCAGGTAATGGCGGAACTGTAGAATTTATGTTCAAAAAAGGTAACTGGAAGCCTGGAGAAGATAAATTATTCAGAATAAAAGTTTACCAAGAGTCTGGACAAGAAGCCTACCCTACTTACAATAGAATGCAATTCTATGCCGATGGAGAAGTGAATGGTAAAGGCCATCGTGGTACAGTAAAAGAGATTGAAGAGCAAGATAAATGGGTAGAGTATGTATTTGATCTATCCAACATAAATCAAGAGTTTCCCGAGGATGGAGAGTATAGTAAAATAACAGTTTACTTTGGTGGTGATGCACTAGATCCAGGTACTGATTTTTACTTTACAGGGTTAGAAGGGCCTAATATGAACTACAAAGATGACGCTACTTTGAATTCAATTAGTGTAGATGGAAAATTATTAGAAAACTTCACTCCAAATCAATTAGAGTATACAATAGAATTGCCTTTTGGTACTACTGGTCAATTACCTACCATTGAAGTTGAGGCAACAAATAGAGAAGCAGGTGTTGATATTTCATCAATTACTGACTTTACTGAAGAGCAAACAATTACAGTAACAGCAGTTAATGGATCTACTCGTATATATAAGATCAATTACATAGAAGAAGTATTTAGTACAAACGCTTTGTTATCAGAATTAACTTTAGATAATGCGTTAATCTCAGACTTTGATGCTGACCAATTGGAGTATACTTATGAGTTGCCTTATGGATCAACGAGTTCTGATATTCCTGTAATTGGTGTAATCACAGCAGATGAGAAGGCTACTTTTGTATTAAATGACGCTTCTTCTTTACCAGGTGAAGCAACGATTACAGTTACGGCTCAGGATGATACTTATGAAAAAGTATATAAAATAATGTTTACTGTTGCACCTAATACAGATGCTTCATTGTCTGATTTAACGTATAATGAAGTAAGTGTTTCAGAGTTTTCATCAAGTACTTTTAATTACTCTATTGAATTACCTTATGGAACATCAGAATATCCTAATGTAGTTGGAGAAGTGAATGATCAAAATGCAATAGTTTCTACAACTTATGATGAATCTTTTCCAGGAAATGCAATAGTGAATGTTGTAGCAGAAGATGGTGAGACGACATTGAATTATGTTGTAACATTTACTGTAGCTTCAAATACAGATGCAACACTCATTGGGTTAAGTTATGATGATATAATGGTCGAAAACTTCTCTTCGAATACTTTCGAGTATGATATTTTACTAGCTCATGATTATGAAGAATTACCAGCTTTGAAAGCTACATTGTCTGATGAGAATGCAACGGTATCTATTTTAGATATAGTAGAATTACCAGGAAGTGCAACAGTTACAGTCACTGCAGAAGATGGTGAAACAGTGTTAGTATACACCGTTAACTTTAATCAAGAGGAAGCACCTTACATTTCGAATAATGACGCTACATTATCAACATTACGTTATGATAATGTTGAGGTGTTAGGTTTCTCTTCTTCAACCTTTGAATATGATATCACCTTACCTTATAATTACGAAGGTGTACCGACATTAGAAGGGTTATCAGTAGACGAGAATGCGATTGTGGTGATTTCAGATGTGGAAGAATTGCCAGGAAGTGCTATGGTGACAGTCACTGCAGAAGATGGTCTAACAGTTTTAAAGTATACAGTAAACTTTACAAAAGAAGAGCAACCACTTTCTGCTATTGATAGCCTATCAATTTTAAATGTCTATAAATCCTCTCCAAATACATTAACTGTAAGTTCAGAAAGTATTTTGACAGGTAAAATGTTAGTCATTTTTGATCTCAATGGTAAAAAGGTTGGTGAACATCAATTGATAGGTCATCAACAACAAATTAAAATATCAACTAGAGGATTAATGATTATACATATTTATGACAATAACGAGTCGTCTATACATAAAGTCATTTTCTAGATAAGTAATATTTCTGTACTTAATAAATAAGGATGAAGAGTGATTGAACAGTTACTTTTCATCCTTTTTTAATTACCCTAATTAGAATGAAATGTTTGATTAACTTCTTCCTGTACTTCTTCTATACCCATTTTCTTTAAACATTCGCAAGGCTTATCCCCTACGCATTTAATACAACTAGCATCAGGAGTAATTACTTTTCTAATGTCATTATGTAGATAGAAAGTTTCTGCAGAGGACGAAACAACTAATACATCTTTTCCCATTGCATAAGCAAAATGAGCTATATCTGTATTGTATGTTATGAGAAGGTTTGATTTTCCAATAAGAGCCAATCCCTCTTCTAAGTCTTCAATTTCAGTGTAGTCTTTTACACTCGGAGCTCTGAATAATTCTGGAGATGTAAACTTTAGAGCTTTTCCTTCATCTTCGAATCCTCCAATGATATAGTTATGTTCATACTTTGGTAGAGTATCAATGAGTTCAAAATATCTAATACCTGGCCATGCTCTGTGTGCATTTTCTCTGTACGGATAGAAAAGAAGGTTATTCAAGTCTTTTTTAATGATTCCTCGGAAGGTTTGAACTGGTACGTCGATGATATCTTTTGATGTAAAACATTGATCCATTGTTATTCCTAATGGAAAAAGTAAGAGGTAGTAAGCTTCAATTAAACTAGAAACATTATCAGTGTTGATCACATCAGTTAGTCTTCGATTGTATCTCCATGATGTTTTACCTCCAATTCTTAATGGAATCTTTAAATCTCTAATCATTTTACAGATGTCATTATTTTCTGATAGAAGAATAACGGCATCAGTCTCATCAAAAGTAGATTCATTGACATTATCGAAAGTAGTAAAAGTTTGAATTAGAGGAATATATTCCACTATAGAAGATTGTTCCTCTGATCCAATCCAATGAATTTCAGTATTTTCTGAGTATTTTTTGATAATAGGAAGCAATTGGATACCAATACTGAAATCTCTCAAAAAAGAGTTCCCACTTATAACAATTTTCTTTAATCCTTGTACTCTCATAACATTATATACCCCTTAGAGCTCCAAAATTCGCATTTAATGTTGCGCAATCACTATATTAGAATTACCTAATTAAAGCGTGATTACTTATTCCTGTATAAACCTTTATTTTTAATCCTTAAAATCCAATAAAGAGTTACAAAGGTAATTCTTTTCAACTAACGTATTATTATGAGTGACGCTACTAAAAAATCATTGTCTACTGAAGAACGCATGCAGGTGTTTAATCGAGAATTTGCACCTCACACCGATTCCATGTACAGTTTTGCTTATCGATTAACAGGAGATGACGAAGATGCCAAAGATTTGGTACAAGATACCTACATGAAGTCGTACAGGTTCATAGATTCTTTTGAAGAAGGGACCAATGCCAAAGCTTGGCTGTTTAGAATTCTAAAAAATAGTTTCATTAATGAGTATAGAAGAAAAAGCAAAGAACCATCAAAAATTGATTACCAAGAAGTAGAAACCATATACAATGGTGAAAAAAATGACCCAGCCATGATATCTGGTATCCGATTAGAGAATACGAAATACAAAATCGGAGATGAGGTAACAGGGGCATTAAATGCACTTGCTGTCGATTTTAGAATTGTTATCATATTGTGTGATTTAGAGGGATTTACGTATGAAGAGATGTCAAAAATCCTTGATATTCCTATTGGAACTGTGCGTAGTAGGCTCCATAGAGCAAGAAATTTACTGAAGGAAAAGCTAGAAACTTATGCAAAAAAGATGGGTTATTCTCAAAAGAAAGCAAACTAAATGAGAAATAGCCGTTTAAGTCACTATCTTTGTGACCTTAAACAAAAAATTTTTGCACAATAAAGCATGAAATCAGGCAAAGTATTTATCTTTTCCGCACCATCAGGATCAGGTAAAACCACCGTTGTGAGACATCTATTAAGTGTATTTCCAGAATTGACCTTTTCAATTTCTGCAACAACACGCGCTCCTAGAGGGCAAGAGAAAAACGCTGAAGACTATTACTTCATCTCGTTAGACGAGTTTAAAAAGCGTATAAATGAAGATGCGTTTGTAGAATACGAAGAAGTCTATGAAGGACTTTTCTACGGAACATTAAAAAGTGAAGTAGAAAGAATATGGAGTGAAGGTAAACATGTTGTTTTGGACGTTGACGTTCAAGGCGGTATTAACCTTAAAAAGTATTTCCAAGAAAAAGCGTTGTCAATTTTTGTATGTCCTCCAAATGTAGAATGTTTAGAGGAAAGACTTCGCGCAAGAGCAACAGATTCAGAAGAAGCAATCAAAGAAAGAGTAGCAAAAGCAGCAGAAGAAATGCCTTTTGGTGATCAATTCGATGTTCGTTTAATCAATGAAGATTTGATGACAGCTTTTGAAAACGCTGAAAAGTTAGTAACGAATAAGCTGTCAGAATAAACAGTAAATTCGAGTGATATAAAAAAGAGTGAAGATTGACATACTAATCTTCACTCTTTTTTATTACAGAAAATCCGTCATTAAATTTTCTCTTTTGTAAAACTTGAGGCTTTTTCATTCTTACGAATACGTTGACCTAATACTTTCATAATTCCGACCATTAAACTTCTTCGATAACCCATTAAGGCAAGGAAGTCATCTTGTTCGATCCTTAATAGTACAGAATCTTTTGTAGTAATAGCTGATAATGTGCGAGGAGATGAATCCAAGATACTTAAATCGCCGAAAAAGTCTCTATTGATCAAATTGGCATAAGTAGAGTTTCCATCATGAAGCCTCACTTCGCCTTCATAAATGATATACATCTCTCTACTTTCCTCTCCTTTTCTAAAAATAGTAGTATCTCTTGAAACTCGAATTTCATGAGTAATACTAGCAATATCAACCAAAACATGTTCGGGTACTTCTCTAAACAGGTTAGTTGATTTCAATAGAATTACTTTTTCTAATTCTAATAGAGGTTTAGTTCCTTCACTTAATATGCCCATAATTAATTCTTTTTTCTCTGGAGAAACCATTTCATCCAAGGTCTTCTCAATATTTAGATCTTGGTATTTATGAATTCTTTTTAAACTGATAGCAGCAGGTTCAATTAACCTCAGCTCATCTCTATTTAGTATTTGACCGATAAACTTGAATAAACTTGGGGAAACGGAATCCCTAACACTAATAAGTGCAGTGATTTTGGTCCAAGTATTAAATAAAGGTCGATTATATGAGAACGGTCTAATAATACCTAAAGTGATACTCAATGGATCAACAAGGTTCGATGAGTAGTAATCACCTAACTTCTGCATTTTTATTTCTAAGCTATAATAGCCTAAAACAATCATTAGTTTTTGATAGATAGATGCAGGTAGTGATTTCCATAGGTACTTTTCAGTTTCTGCACTGATCATCATATTTTCAATGTTGTTCAGGTCAGAATAGCTTTCTTGTTCACCTCCTCCTTGATATAATTTAGCTTCATTACCTGCAATCAAAAATTCTTGAATGATAGTAATTTGTTGCTCTATCAATTTCAATTCATCTTCAAGTGCTTTGATTAATAACTGTCGGATGGGTTTTTCATGGTTGAGTACATAAATAGCATTACATACCCAATAATAATTAGAGAAGAACCTTTCCAATAGTTTATGTAATAAATCAAAATCACTTTTTGATTCAGGGCAGTACTTTAATCTCTTTAATGCATTGTAAGCCGCCATTCTCATTAAAGGCCATGGATATTCTACCAATTGCCATAGAATTTCGTAAGTCTTTGCACAAGGAATTTTACCCATCACTTTACATAATGTGATCAGGTATGTTTCCTCTCTTCTTTTATTGACAAACAGTTCATTCTCGATAATATCAAGACAATCTTCTCCGTAATTAATCAATGCTCTCAGAATAGCATCATTAAATTTATTGTCTTTTAAAAGTGAGATTAAAATGGGTAAATGCATAGGGCTTTTCACTATGCAAGTTATATTGATTGCACCCTTTACTTTTTTAGAAGATTCACCCAATAAAGCATTTAGAATATAATCCTCACTTTCTTTTGGCGATACCTTAGCCAAAACTTCTAATGCCATCAATGAATGGTCGATATTCTCTGAGTTGATAGTATTCTTAATGAAATTAAGAGCAATATCCCTCATTTCAGCATCAGTAGATGACAATAGACTATAAAGTGCTCCTTTTCTTATTTCTGCATCATCGTGGTCGATTAAATCGATGACTTCTTTAATAAAACTTGGAGTTAGTTTACAAGTGATCATGATAGCTTTCTTCCTTACTAAAGGATCTTCCTCATGTTCAGCAAGACGTTGAATACTTTCCTGAATCTTTTTTGTCATGATATCCTCACTAAATTCAATAGAGAAATATCGAATGGCAGGATCTGGATGACGAAGCATATGTAAAACAATTGCTTCATTCTTTTTGGGATTAATCACCGTATTGGCCTCTAATGCATAAATGATATCTTCGGGCATCTTAGACATCAATTTAGAGTTTAATAAACGGTTTACTTCTTTATCATGTGTCGCAATCTCGTAGCTTTCCATATCTCTTAATAGAAAAGCTCTACGGATAATCACTCGATAATCTCTTGAAACTAGTTTGGCTAAAATCCACCAGAAGACAAGTATGGCCATAAGTAACCAAACAATAAATGATCCTTCCTCTGTAGGGCGATCAGCATCCAAAACCCAAAGAAAAAGACCGGCTAGAAATAATCCTCCGGAGCCAAAAAATCCTCTTAAGATTCCAAAAGTAAATCCTCTATGTTTTCTCTGAATAGGTCGAAGTAATGATGGAACTACTGTTGCAAACACAATATTTCGGCTAAAAATAAAAGTGATAGCAATTAAAGTAAGTAGTATCGGAATTTCGGCAGGGTGTAATTTTAAAACGAGATAAGTAATAAAAGTAATTACCAGGAGAATTAGCGGTGGGGTAAGTAATAGTTTCTTAATACCAATATCCTGTAGTTTTCTCGTAGAAAAATAAGGTTGTATGATCGATGTTAGTGCATAGGCAATAACTAATAACAAGCCTAAAACACTTAATCCTTTAGAAGGACTATAAACAGAAATACGGAGATCTATCATAAAGAAGAACTCAACAATTCCCCATACACAAGCTATACAAAGGGACAATAATCCCATTTTGAAGATATAGGGGTTGGATATACCGAAGAACCAAAAACTTTCTGGTGTAAATTTTCTTGAAGGTCTTGTGATCTCTTTATGATAATCATTAAGCTGATCTGAGGTATATGTTGATGTAAGTAGTCTCCATAAGCTCCAACCACTAATAATAGATAGTATAATTCCACCAAAAGCGATAGTAGAAATTCCTACTAAATTGTAGGCGATAAGAACAACTATAAATCCGACTAGCTTTGAGAAGATTTTTATGGATTTAGCTTTTTCGAAGTAGTTATTATCGTCTGAATTCACAAAGGTATTTTCAGAGACAGTCCAATAGGTACAATCTTCTAAAAATAAAATTCCTTTGAGCGACATAATGAGTAATATAATACTCCAATAATCTTGTTCTCCTAAGCTTAAACTCCAAACATTTATACTTAGTAGTATTTTAATAACGGCATAAACAGCATTGAGATGCTCTACTCTTAAACGTCGTTCTAAGTAAGCAAATATCCTTGCCACTGCCATAATTCCAGCTCCCGAGAACATAAAAATAAAGGGTAGCGTATCTACAGCTCTTTCTTTAAATAAGAAATAGTAGGCAATAGAAAAAACAATAGAAATGGAGGTTCCTTCTGTAACAAAAAAGGAAATCAACCATGCAGGGTTGTTTTTACTAAGTATTTGGAAAAGCTTGATAAAGATACTCTTCTTAGGAAGGTAATAGTAAATCTTTGAAGCAATTATGTTCATCTGCTGATATGTACGAACTGTTTAGGTATATGCTTTTAATATTATTTTAAATTAAGAAAAAAAGCCGAGGTAATTAATATAATCACCTCGGCTTTTTTGAATAGAATTTTTGAGATTCAACTATTTATTCATTGAGATTAAGAAATCTTCATTTGAACGTGTTCCTCTCATATTACTTTGTAAGAATTCCATAGCTTCTGTCGACTTCATGTCAGACATCATTCTACGCATAATCCATACTCTTTGTAAAGTATCTTTATCCATAAGAAGGTCTTCTCTACGAGTACCTGACATAGGAATATCAATAGCAGGGTAGATACGCTTGTTTGCAAGTTTTCTATCCAATTGTAATTCCATGTTACCAGTACCTTTAAATTCTTCGAAGATTACTTCATCCATTTTTGAACCGGTATCAATTAGTGCTGTTGAAATGATTGTCAAAGAGCCACCATTTTCAACATTACGAGCTGCACCAAAGAATCTTTTTGGTTTATGAAGAGCATTGGCATCAACACCACCAGAAAGGATTTTACCAGATGAAGGAGCAACGGTATTGTATGCTCTTGCTAAACGAGTGATAGAGTCCAATAAGATGACAACATCATGAGAACACTCCACCATACGTTTGGCTTTCTCTAGTACTAACGATGATACTTTAACGTGTTTGTCCGCTGTTTCATCGAAAGTTGAAGCAATAACTTCTGCATTTACACTACGCTGCATATCTGTTACTTCTTCTGGACGTTCGTCAATTAGAAGAATAATCAAATAACACTCAGGGTGATTTTGTGCAATAGCATTAGCTACTTCTTTTAGTAAAACAGTTTTACCTGTTTTAGGTTGTGCTACGATCATACCACGTTGACCTTTACCAATAGGGGCAAAAAGATCAAGGACACGTGTAGAATATATTTGTGGTTTCGTAGATAAGTGTAATTGATCTTGTGGGAACAATGGAGTAAGGTACTCAAATGGAATACGGTCACGAATTTCATCTGTAGTCTTACCGTTTACTGTATCTACTTTTAGTAATGCAAAATATTTTTCACCTTCTTTTGGAGGTCTGATATTACCTTGTACGGTATCACCAGTTTTTAATCCAAATAATTTAATTTGTGAAGGAGAAACGTAAATATCATCAGGACCAGCCAAGTAATTGTAATCTGCAGATCTTAAGAAACCATATCCATCTGACATAATTTCTAGAACACCTTCGCTACCAATTACACCGTCAAAATCCTTTACAGATACTTTTTGAACAGGTTTTGGAGGCTCACTAGCTTTTTGTTGAGAAGCTGTTTCTTTCTCTTGTTCTAAAGTAGGAAGTCCTTCATCATTGTTATCGTCCAAGAACATATCGAAATCTGGTAAATCGTCGAAAGCATCGATTCCTAAATCGATTTCTTCTAACGACATGATATCGTCATGTGTTACCTGTACAGATTGTTGCTGTTGAGGGGGATTTCCTTTCTTTTTTCTTTTATTTCCGCCTTTTCCTTGTTGTTGCTGATTAGCAGGAGCGGCTTTTTTAACGTTTTCTCTTTTAACTCTGGATTGCTGATTAGGTTGTTTGCGTCGAGTTAATCTTTTGTCTTTAGACGGGCTAGATTCTGGCGTAGTCTTAGATTCGTCAGAGGCAGGGGTAACAGAATTAGAAGGAGCAGCCTCGGTTGCAGGAGCTGAAGCAGGAGAAGGCGTTTTTGGGGAATCGCTCTCTTTTTTAGTGGCATTCACATGCTTCTCTATCCTTTCAATGAGCTCTTTCTTACGGAGGTTACTGAAATTTTTCATGCCAAGACCCTCTGCTATATCTTTTAATTCAGATAGCAGTCTAGCCTCTAGTAGCTTTCTTGTATACATATAAATAAATGATGACAGTTTTATTCACACTGTCGGTATAATGAAATACTTTTTTGAAGAACTTATATTAAAATAAGGTGTGAGGTAGGGATTAATCATTTCCCTAATTATGGTCGATACCGGAAGGAATTATGGTATGTTCGACCTCTATATTACAAATCTAAGGTATTGTATTAAATTTCACAATACAAATCCAGGATTAATTTTCTAGTAATTCTTTAATTATTTCACCGAAATATGCCCCATATTCAGGTCCTACCCAATTCATCTCTCGAATTTCATAACTATTTAAAGAATCGTAATAAGCATCGCATGTGATATAACCTGCATAGTTACCATTAAAGCTAGTAACCATAAATTCTTTATTTTGTTGATGTGCAACTCGATCAAACTGATAATCTAAAGCAATTTCACCTGAAAAATCAGAAGGACAGGCAAACCAATCGATATTCCCTATACGCATTAAAGTGATATCTCCTTGTAAACCTCCATCTGAAGCAGATTTAAATACCCAGTCTCTTACTTTTAAATTACTTTCAATTCTAATTTGTGACGGTCTGAAATCAATAGGTATTTTATGTATATCTACATTCACAACGGCATTTGTCTGTGTTTTATCCCAGATGTGAAGGATTGAATCCGATAAAACACTACCCATATCTTTGATTCTTTCGAAACTATCTTCAATATGTTTTGGATCTCCAGGACCATGACTTGCGACCATACCGGCACAGAATGCTGCAAAATCGATAGTTTTAGATGCTTCCAAATGATTAATCCATTCGCCTGGATAATCTCTTGATAAGATCCAGTAATTCATATTAATATGTGTGGGATGTGCATTATAGGTAACGATAGCAGCATTTTTACCATCTACCCTATTAATTTTAATACCACGGATAGAGTTTTCTTTTCTACCATTATATACAATTCTATTGGTTACCCATTCAGGAGATTGTGTTTTTAAGAACCCAACACTTCCTTTCTGTTTTGAAGCCTTGGCATTTAGAATTGCTTGATAAGCAGATGCAACAATTTTACTTGTTCCTTCTTCGGAAAAAATACCCATTGCTATATTACCTAATAACGAAGGGTCGAAACCGCCCATGCCATTATGAGTATGTGTTGCAGAAAACAAAACATCTTCTTCTGTAATACCTATATTAAGTAATTTCTCTCCTAATCTTTTTCGAACTTCAGTAGGGAAAATCATTAAGTCTAACGATAACACATACGTTTGCCTAATGCCATCATCAAAAGCAAATGCCCTTGCGTATAAAGAATCTCTTACAGCTCTGTACTGTGTTCTAAAGCCATATCCCGCAACAGGTAATGGTACTCCTTTTGGAATAATACATTCTTTGGCCCATCCAATTTGTAAAGTGTCGTCAGTAGAGACCTGCTGTTCTAGCTCTTTGATGGTTTCAGCTACATTCAGAAAAGTTTTTTTGTACTCTTCTGTTGATTTTAATGGTGTACGGTCTATGGTACCGATCAACGAAAAAGCCAAAATTAGAATAACTGAAACGGAGATTATTGCTTTTTTCAAAAACTTAAGTGATTTAAAATAAGATATTTGTAATTCCTTAATAAGTTGTTCGGCAATTTACTTAAAAACAACCAATAACCGGAAGAAGCAATCACAATAAAAATAAGTATCAATAAATATTATTTCAAAGATTTACTTATTGAAAAAAATAGGATTATATTTGATTTCATTAACATATCAGATTTATAAAAACTCATTTTTAATCATGAAAAACCTCTTTCTTAAAGCAGTTGCATTTATCGCCGCTTTAACTATGCTGCAAGGATGTTACCCAGGTGGAGCAGAATATACTAGTGATCTAGATATTGCTATTTCACAGTATTCTTCAGTAGAAGCATTGAACAGCTATAAAACGTATTATTTAGTTACTGATTCTATGTCAATCATTGGTGTTGGTACTGATAATACATTGAGCGAAGCAGAACAACAAGATGTAATTAGTTACACAAATGAGATGCTTCAGCAAAAATTAGGGTTAACTCCTTTGGTAAATCCAACTGCAGATAATAACCCAGATTTATTTATTCAATTATCACAAATTGCAGTGCAGCAATCAGGTGTTATCTGGCAACCTCCATATTGGCCAGGTTACCCGGGTTACCCAGGTTGGGGATGGCCAGGTTATCCAGGATACCCAGGTTATCCAGGATATGGTGGAGGATACTCTTACTATTCTTATAGTAATGGTACAATCCTAATCGATTTTGTAGATGTTGCTAAAACGCAAAGTGAAAATGCAGATACTCCAGAAGATGGAGATTACTTGCTTTATCTTGGTTGGCAAGGTGGTTTGAACAGTGTTTTGTCAAGAGCAAACAGTGTTGATCTAATTAAAGAAGGCATTGATACTTTATTTGATCAGTATAACTTGGCCAAAGACGGTTCTGATGAATAATTAACACACCACACACAATTTAAAAATCGAGAAACTTATCATGAAAAAATATATTCTTTCTTTAGTGTTTGCTGCTTTAGCATTTGCAGCATCAGCACAAGATTCAAACTTCATTATTACATATCAAATGTCTTTGCCTGTAGGTGAGACCAACGATTATATTAGTGCATTTAGTGGAAGAGGTGTAGGAATGGAATGGAGACAACATTTGGCTTCTGCCCCACTTTCTTTTGGCCTATCGTTAGATTGGAATGTCTTATATCAGAAAACAGATGATACTTACACTAATCCAGGTGAAGGGATTGTAGCGAATGGTAGACAATATAGATACATGAACATTGTACCTATCTTGGCACATGCTAATTATTACTTCAATAAGGATGGTATCATCAATCCATATTTAGGAGTTGGTGTGGGTACTTATTATATCAACCAAAGAACAGAGTTTGGACAATGGGCTATCGTTGAGAAAAACTGGCATTTTGGTGTAGCTCCAGAGCTTGGTATTTTAGCTGATGTAAACCCATCAGTAGATATGATTTTCAGTGTACGTTACAATATGGCTTTCAAAGCTGGTAATTCTACTGATCACTCTTATTTAGGTTTCAATATTGGTTTTGTATACTAGAGCCTAGTATCATAAAAATATTTATATAATCCTGATACGTTAAAGTATCGGGATTTATTTTCAATTCAAGATAGATCAAATTTTAAAACAACTAAACTGATGAAAAAATTATTTGTTTCATTATTCCTTTTATTAGGTTTAGCAGCAGCCTCTAATGCTCAAAATATTGATACAGAAACAATAAAAACTGTTATTAAAACAGAGAAAAGAATTTTCTTCACAGAAAACATGCAATTATCATTAGATGAAGCAGGCAAATTCTGGGAATTATATGACGAGTATGAATTAGCTAAAGGCGAAATCGGTAGAGAAAAAACAAAGCTTTTTGAGCAAATGATTGAAGAAACTGATGGCATCACTGATGAAGAAGCACAAGAAATGGTGTTAACTCTATTAGACCTTCAACAAAGATCTCTCAAAGTTGAAAAGAAATATATGAAAATTATGATGAAGGAATTATCACCAAAGACGGTAGCAAGATTCTTTCAGTTAAATGAGCTAGTAAATAGTTTCTTAAAGACTCAAATTTTGAGCGAAATGCCTATCATTCAGAAGTAGGTTGTTGATATCAATTGATAAGACTAAAAAAACTCTGTATTTTTCAATAAAGTACAGAGTTTTTTTATCTCTAAATTTTAGGAAACGAAATAATGAAATTTTCAAAAGAAGCGATCCTCAGAGAATTAAAATCATGGGGGTTCCTAGCGATCATATTTGGTGGATTATACATTACAGGACTACATACAGAAGCATCTGCATTACTACAGAGAGTTATTTTAGCAACTGGTTTAAGGAATGCAGATACAGACGGACATGTATCTGGAAAAGCAGACTATTCTTGGAAAATGTTAGAGTGGAATACACAAAAGCAGATTCAATTATCAGATTTTAAAGGGAAAACAGTGTTTATTAATGTATGGGCTTCTTGGTGTCCTCCCTGTATTGCAGAAATGCCTAGTATCCAATCTTTGTATGATCAATTAAAAAATAATGAAGATGTAGTATTCATTATGTTAAACATCGATGAAAACAAAGAGAAGGCAAATAAATTCCTAAAAAGAAAGAATTATACTTTTCCGATATACGAAAGAAACTCCCCTACACCAGAAATTTTTCAGAGTAGATCAATTCCGGTAACTTTTGTGATAAATAAGCAAGGAGAAATAATTTATAGCCACAAAGGAATCGCAAACTATGACTCACAAAGTTTTGTGAATATGCTTACATCAGACTGACTTTTATTAAGTTATTTAGAGTTATTGATAAAAGTAATATGCGTAAAGGTATGACTTTAGCAACTTTTGTCTATATTTGCAAGTTGCATGTAATAAATATTTTTTTCATTGGAGAAAAATACACTTTTTACAAGCAACAAAAATACATTTGGCGTACCTGTTTTATAGGATTATATATGGCTTTTATAATCTTAATATTAAAACAGAGTTAGTTTTGAAACTTAAAAAAGAAAACCACCTTGGCAACATTCAAGAACGGTAGAAAGAATTTTGCAAAAGCAAAAAGGGTGTTAGAATACCCGGATTTTCTAGATGTACAGTTTAAGTCTTTCCACAACTTCTTCCAGATTGATACTCCACCAGAGTTGAGAGAAGATGAAGGTCTTTACAAAGTATTCATGGAGAACTTCCCAATTACGGATTCTCGTGAAAACTTCTTATTAGAGTTTATTGACTACACAATTGATCCTCCGAAATATACGGTTGACGAGTGTGTGGAAAGAGGTTTGACTTTTAGTGTACCTTTAAAAGCAAAATTAAAGCTTTCATGTAGCGATGAGGATAACGAAGACTTCGAGACAATCGAACAAGACGTATTCTTAGGTAATATCCCTTACATGACAAGACGTGGATCGTTTGTAGTAAACGGTGCAGAACGTGTTATCGTTTCTCAGCTACATAGATCTCCAGGTGTTTTCTTTGCACAGTCAAAACACACAAACGGTACGAAACTTTACTCTGCAAGAGTAATTCCTTTCAAAGGATCATGGATCGAATTTGCTACTGACGTTAATAACGTAATGTATGCTTATATCGACCGTAAGAAAAAGTTCCCTGTAACGATGCTTCTTCGTTCTATCGGATACGGTTCAGATAAAGATATCTTAGACTTATTCGAATTATCGGAGGAAATTCCAGTAACTAAGGAAAATTTAGCTTCATTAGAAAACAGAACATTAGCTGCTCGTGTATTAAAAACATGGACAGAGGATTTCGTAGATGAAGATACAGGTGAAGTAGTTTCTATTGATCGTAATGATGTAATCTTAGAGCGTGATCATATCATCTCTGACGAAGATCTTGAATTGATCGAAGATGCTGGCGTAAGCTCAGTAATCGTTCATAGAAAAGATATTAACATCAACGATTTCCGTATCATTTTCGATACGTTAGGAAAAGATAATTCAAACTCAGAGAAGGAAGCGGTACACCAAATTTACCGTCAACTTCGTAATACTGAGGCTCCAGATGATCAGACTGCTCGTGATATCATCCAAAACTTGTTCTTCTCTGACAAACGTTATGACTTAGGTGAAGTTGGTCGTTACAAACTAAACCGTAAGTTAAAGTCAGAAACAAGCATGGATATCCGTGTGCTGACCAAAGAAGATATTGTCAAAATCATCAAGCACTTGATCCACTTGATCAATTCAAAAGCTGTTGTTGATGATATTGACCACTTGTCAAACCGTCGTATCCGTACGGTGGGTGAGCAACTTTACTCTCAATTCGGAGTAGGTTTAGCTCGTATGGCTCGTACAATTAAAGAACGTATGAACGTTCGTGATAACGAAGACTTTAAGCCAGTTGACTTGGTTAATGCTCGTACGTTATCATCAGTAATTAACTCGTTCTTCGGTACCAACCAGCTATCTCAGTTTATGGACCAAACTAACCCTCTTGCAGAGGTAACGCATAAGCGTCGTATCTCAGCATTAGGTCCAGGTGGTTTATCAAGAGAGCGTGCAGGTTTCGAGGTTCGTGACGTTCACTACACTCACTACGGTCGTCTTTGTACTATTGAGACACCAGAAGGTCCAAACATTGGTTTGATTTCGTCATTAACTGTATATGCGAAAGTAAACAATATGGGCTTCATCGAAACTCCTTACCGTAAGGTAACTAACGGTGTTGTAGATATTGAGGATAATAACGTTACTTATATCTCAGCTGAGGAGGAAGATGAGAAATTCATCGCTCAAGCAAAAACAGATCTTGATGAGAACAACCGTTTCGCAGAAGAATTTGTAAAAGTGCGTTACGAGGGTGACTTCCCATTGAAGACTCCTGAGGAAATCGATTACATGGACGTTGCTCCTAACCAAATTGTATCGATTGCCGCTTCATTAATTCCTTTCTTAGAGCATGATGACGCCAACCGTGCCTTGATGGGATCCAACATGCAGCGTCAAGCAGTGCCATTATTGAAAGCGGAAGCTCCAATTGTAGGTACTGGTTTGGAAAGAAACGTAGCGATTGACTCAAGAACAGTTGTTTTAGCAGAAAAAGACGGTGTTGTTGATTCAGTAGATGCTAATAGCATCAACATGCGTTACGATCATACTGAAGATCAAAAGTTAGCTTCATTTGAAGCAGACGTAAAATCTCATAACCTAATCAAGTTCCGTAGAACTAACCAAGATACTTGTATGAACATGCGTCCAATCGTTAAGAAGGGACAACGTGTTGTTAAAGGTGAAGTATTATCTGAAGGTTATTCTACTGAAAATGGTGAGTTAGCTATCGGTAAAAACTTACTAGTAGCCTTCATGCCTTGGCAAGGTTATAACTTTGAGGATGCCATCGTAATTTCTGAGCGTGTTGTACGTAACGATGTTTATACATCATTGCACATCGTAGAGCATGAATTAGAAGTTAGAGACACAAAACGTGGTGAAGAAGAATTAACTTCTGAAATTCCAAACGTTGGTGAGGATGCAGTGAAGAACTTAGATGAAAACGGTATTATCCGTGTAGGTTCTCGCGTTCGTCCTGGTGATATCCTAATTGGTAAGATTACACCAAAAGGTGAGTCTGATCCAACTCCAGAAGAAAAATTATTACGTGCTATCTTTGGTGACAAAGCAGGTGATGTTAAAGATGCTTCATTAAAAGCTTCTCCATCATTGATTGGTACTGTAATCGACACTCGTTTATTCGCTCGTCCTAAGAAAGACAAAGAATTACGAGCTAAAGCTAAGAAAGAAGTTGAGTTATTGAAAAAACAATACTCTCGCGACTTAAAAGGCTTAGAAAATAAAATGATGGTCAAATTAGTAGAATTACTTGATGGCTTAACTAGCCAAGGTGTATTCCATAAATTTGGTCAAGAGATAATGAGCAAAGGAGTTACTTTCTCTGAAGCTAATATCGCAGAAAACATCTTCCCTGGTGAAAACCCATTCAGAGATGATTCAAGTTATGCAGTATCTGAGGAGGCTAACCTTTTAGGTGACCTTATCTTAGATAACTGGACTGATGATACTCGTGTAAATGAATTGGTTAGATCTACGGTGAAAAACTATGTAAATGCTCGTAACGAAGTAACTGGTTTCTTCAAGCGTGATAGATTTACATTAGAAGTAGGTGATGAATTACCAACTGGTATTGTAAAACTTGCTAAAGTTTACATCGCTAAGCGTCGTAAATTGAAAGTAGGTGATAAAATGGCCGGTCGACATGGTAACAAGGGTGTTGTAGCTAAGATCGTTCCTGAAGAGGATATGCCATTCTTAGAAGACGGTACTCCAATGGATATCTGTCTTAACCCACTAGGTGTACCTTCACGTATGAACATTGGTCAGATCTATGAAACTGTTCTAGGTTGGGCTGGTTTAAAAATGGGTAGAAAGTACGCAACTCCAATTTTTGATGGTGCTTCTGAAGAAGAAGTAGTAGCAGAATTGAAAGAAGCTGGGTTACCTGACTTTGGTCGTGCTCAATTATATGATGGTTTAACAGGTGAACCATTCCACCAAAGAGTATCTGTTGGTGTAATGTACATGCTGAAACTTGGTCACTTAGTTGATGACAAAATGCACGCTCGTTCTATCGGACCTTACTCATTAATTACTCAACAGCCATTGGGTGGTAAGGCACAGTTTGGTGGTCAGCGTTTCGGTGAGATGGAAGTTTGGGCATTAGAGGCATTCGGTGCAGCTAATGTACTTCGCGAGATCTTAACTGTTAAGTCTGATGACGTTCAAGGACGTGCTAAAGCATATGAGGCAATTGTTAAAGGTGACAATATGCCGAATCCAAATGTTCCAGAATCATTCAACGTATTAGTTCACGAACTTCGTGGTCTTGCATTAGAAATTACGTTGCAATAATTCAGGTCTGAACAAGACTAAAAAGCCAAAATGTATATATGAAAAACCTGTGGAGTTCTCTTCACAGGTTTTTTCATAATCATTAATGACTAAATCCAATTAATCAGTTCGGAAAAAAGAGTTCATTTATTAAATTGCGAAGCGTTTTTCTTACGCATGATATTTTGTCAAACATATGATCGCAATAAAGGAATTCATTTCTTTGTAGTGAGATTATCAATCATAAATACTTATTTCTAAATATGAACTTAAAAGACATTGCTGCAATTGCAGGTAAGCCAGGGTTATACAAAGTATTAAAACCGTCTCGTACAGGTGTTATTGTTGAATCTTTAGAGGCAAAGCCAAAGAAGACAATTGTAAACGCAAGCCAAAGAATCTCAATCTTAAAAGAGATTTCTATGTATGTTACAGGTCAAGCTGAGGAGTCAGTGCCATTAGAAGAAGTATTTACTTCTGTAAAAGAAAAATTTGGTTCGACTAAGTTAGATGTTGATACAAAAAGTGAAGAAGCTTTAGAAGACTTCATCTTCCAAGTATTACCAAACTGGGATTCTGATCGTATCTATACTTCAGATATTAAAAAATTAGTGACTTGGTTTAGCAAGTTAGCTGAGTTCTACCCTGAAGCTTTAGAAGATAATAAAGAAGAAGCAGAAGAATCTGCTGAATAATTACTAAGTACTTGATAACAAGTATATAGCAATTAAAAATTTAAAAGGAGATGCAATAGTTTTTTAGGCTATTGCATCTCCTTTTTATATAAAAATGTTTTTTGAAATTCTGAAAGCTAATTTTTATATACTCAGAGTCAAAATAAGTATAACCAACTTAGAATCATACCGTTGTTATCTATGAGTTCAACAATAAAAATATGATTTTATCAATACTTTTAGTTGCAGTAGGCTTTACTGCATTAATCTTTGGGGCTAATTGGCTAGTAGATGGGGCATCATCACTAGCAAAAAAGCATAATATATCTGATTTAGCAATCGGATTAACTGTTGTGGCTTTTGGCACTTCAATGCCTGAATTATTAGTGAATGTCATTTCAGTTGTAAATGGACATTCTGATATCCTTTTGGGTAATATTGTAGGTAGTAATAACTTCAATATTTTTTTTATTCTAGGTGTTGCAGGTATTATTATGCCAATTGCTGTAAAATCAAGTACCGCTTGGAAAGAGATACCTATTTCTTTATTCCTTACTGTATTGCTATTATTACAGGTCAATGATTACTTTGTCAATACAGATTCAACAACTCACTTTTTATCAAGGTTAGATGGTGCCTTACTGTTTATCCTCTTTGTATTATTCCTCTATTACATCTTTACTAGTATGAAAGAGGAAGGTGAAATATCACAAGAACAAGAGGTAAAAGTAGCTAAAAATGTAGTGCTTAAAATTGTAGGAGGTTTAATTCTACTGATTGCAGGAGGGCAATTTGTCGTAAATAATAGTATTGAAATAGCTCAAAAATTGGGCGTAAGTGAAAAAATTATAGGTCTGACTATCGTTGCGATAGGTACATCATTACCAGAATTGACAACATCAGTGATTGCAGCATTAAAGAAAAATAGTGATATAGCTATCGGTAATGTTATTGGTTCGAATATCTTTAATATCCTATTTATACTTTCAGTAAGTAGTATGATTCAGCCGGTAGAATATAATACAAAGTTTAATCTTGATCTCTATGTATTAATTGGAGGCACACTTTTACTTTTCGGGATGATGTTTACTGGAAAGAAGATAAAGGTGGTTGATCGATGGGAAGCAATAATATTATTATTAATATATATCGTTTATACTGGATATCTTGTGATGCTTGAATCCTAAAAAAAGACCATATTCTTCTATAATAGAATATGGTCTTTTTTTAGATTATATATCGCTTATTTCTTTTTTCTGGATGTGAAATAATCTTCTATTTCAGCTAGTGACATAGCATTTAGAGTCATTTCTTTTGTGAGCCCAGCTTTTCTTCCTACGAGTAAGCCATAATGCATATCTGCATATCCTTCTACCGCATGAGCATCTGGGTTTAATGAAAGTTTTACACCTTGATCTAATGCATATTTTGCCCATCTCCAATCTAGGTCTAAGCGCCAAGGGCTTGAATTAATTTCTATTACAACACCATGTTTAGCACATGCATCAATTACTGCTTTATGATCGATAGGGTATCCTTCTCTTCTAAGTAGTAAACGCCCTGTAGGGTGTCCTAAAATAGTTGTAGCAGGATGTTCAATAGCTTTGATTAAACGAGCAGTAGCGACTTCTTTAGTCATAGTAAGAGGAGAATGTATTGAAGCCACTATAAAATCAAATGATGCTAAAACATCTTCGTCATAGTCTAAACTACCATCATTTAAGATATCAGACTCTATCCCTTTAAATATTTTGAATGGAGCTAGCTCTTTGTTTAGTTCATCAATTTCTTTGTGTTGCTGTTCAATCCTTTCAACAGACAAACCGTTTGCATAAAATGCCGTTTTTGAGTGATCCGAAATACCAAGATATTCATACCCTTGATCTTTCAGATAAGTAGCCATTTCTCTCAAAGTATTTTGACCATCTGAATAATCGGAGTGATTATGAAGACTACCTTTTAAATCTTGATCTTCAACTAATGTCGGAATACCTTTTGTAGCAAAACTACCTACATACTCCTCTCCTTCTCTTAATTCTGGAGGAAAGAATGGTAGACCTGCTTTTTGATAAATATCCTCTTCAGAAGTTATTTCCTCTTTATTTAATACTTCTCTAATACTTGGATGATCTGCCCCTTTTAATGATAGATGTTCAGGAGCACAGCTCTTTTGGAAGGCTAGTTTAGTAAATTCTTTCTCAGAGGCGACAAAAACAACGACTTCACTTTTTGTATCAGTAAGATATCCTCTAACCGTTAATGGTGAAGAAGTCTTTGGATCTATTTCAATTGCTGAATACTCTTCAATAATGCCTTTTACAGCAGCAGTACTTTCACATAGAGCAGTGAAGCTTAATGTATCAATCACTTCTCTGTTTAAAGATAACTCTCCAGACATAACAGTTTTAATACCTCTGTCATCCATAATCTTTAAGAAATCTTTAGCATAAACTTCTGCTTTTGAATAGTGCAGACGCTTTTTATTTTCTTTTAAAAACAGTACTTGTTGAAGAATTTTAGCTTCAGTTTTTGCTGCAAAACCTTTTAAAGATTGAACTTTATTTTCTTCACAAGCGGTTTGAAGTTTATCTAATGAATCAATATCAAGTTCTTTCCATAAAGCTGCTATTTTTTTAGGACCAACACCACTTAATCCCATCATATCAATAACACCTGCAGGAGTTTTTTCTTCTAATTCTTCTAAATCTGCTAGTGTACCGGTTTGAAACCATGTCGTTAGTTTTTCAGACATAGTTTTGGAAAGCCCTTTTTCAATCAATCCATCATTATCAAGGTCGATTAATGGAGTTCCGGCGTTTTCCATACTTTGAATCGCTGAAGAATATGCTCTCGTTTTAAATTGATTTGCTCCGTGAAGTTCCATCAAGGAAGTCAATAAACGGAACGTTTTAATTATATCTTTATTTGTCATGATTTGTCGATGTGTCTGAATCCTAAAGTTAGAAGATTAGGATTTTTTTCTTACTAATTTTTCAAAGAAAGATGGAAAGAATCTTTTGATTAAAACTGCAGCTTTTTCTCTTGGTCTTCCGATGACTGCTTCACTTTTTCCAACAGATGTAAAGTGAAGTATATCTTTACTGGCTTGCTCTGTAGAAATCCCTCCTTTTCCATCTTCTAAATGCCCTTGTTGAGAACCATCACCCAATAGTGCATTTTTGGCTAAATCGGTTTTTACGTATCCAGGTAGAATTGAAGTAATCTGTATTTTTTGATTGCCTAGCTCTGCTCTTAAAGAATCAAAGAACCCTAATAAAGCATGTTTTGATGATGCATAAGCAGACCTATTAGGAATACCAAATTTTCCTTGAACACTATTTATGACTACGATAATAGGATCATTTGCTTTTAGTAAGTGTGGTAATATTGATTTAGTAATATGAACGGCTCCCCAAAAATTCACCTTCATAATTTGTTCGAAAGTGGATGTTGCTGTTTCCAGAAAACTTGATCGTTGACTAATGCCTCCAACAAAAAAAACAATATCTATTTGAGAATATATGGCTTCAGCTTGTTTTACTTTACTTGCAAGTGCTTCTTCTTGATCACTTAAGTCTAGAGGTAAAACGCTAGAATCTACTTTTAAAGACCGTGATAAAGTAGTTAGTTTTTGTTCATTTCTTCCTGAAAGAATAAGCTTAGTATTCATCAAGCTCAAATCAGAAGCAAGTTGATAACCAATTCCTGAGGATGCTCCAATAACCCAGCAAACCTTATTTTCGAACCGTGTTTTTTTCATAATGCACCGAAATTACGAACTATTGACAAAACTTTAGTAAAGAACGGGCTGTATTCGGCTTACTATCATTCATTAAGTTATTAACAACCCGTCCAATATTGTATATTTGCGCTACTATAAATAGGGTGAAACAATTAAACATCAGTAGATAAAATGTCAATCCATAAATCAGATATCAAAAAAGTTACGACACATCAGTTAGCAGCGATGAAATCTAGAGGTGAAAAAATCTCTATGCTTACAGCTTATGATTATTCAATGGCTAAAATTTTAGATAGCGCTGGTATTGATGTTTTATTAGTTGGTGATTCGGCATCTAACGTAATGGCAGGTAATGAAACTACTTTACCTATTACATTAGATCATATGATTTACCATGCTACTTCTGTTGTTAGAGCAGTTGATAGAGCTTTAGTTGTTGTTGATATTCCATTTGGTAGCTACCAAGGAAGCTCTTCAGAGGCATTACGTTCAGCTATTCGCATTATGAAAGAAACTGGCGGACATGCTGTAAAAGTTGAAGGTGGAGCTGAGATTAAAGAATCTGTTCAAAAGATTTTATCTGCAGGTGTACCGGTAATGGGACATTTAGGGTTAACACCTCAATCTATTTATAAATTCGGTACATATACTGTTAGAGCAAAAGAAGAAGAAGAAGCTCAAAAGCTTATTGATGATGCTAAGCTTTTAGAAGAACTTGGCTGTTTTGCTCTTGTCTTAGAAAAAATACCTTCTGCTTTGGCTGAGAGAGTTGCTAAGGAGCTTACTATACCTGTAATCGGTATTGGTGCAGGTGCAGGAGTGGACGGACAAGTACTTGTTGTACATGATATGTTAGGAATCACTCAAGACTTTAAACCTCGTTTCTTAAGAAGATATGCAAATATCGGAGGAATGATGAAAGAAGCTGTTCAAGGGTATATCTCTGATGTAAAATCACAAGATTTCCCTAATGAGAAAGAGTGTTACTAATGCTTTTCAATTAATAAATAGTATTTGGTTCTGATGACTGTTTATTAATTATAATTGTGAATAATTGGAACTTTATATTGATCACTTACGTGATGTAAGCGAGGAAAAAAGAATATTATGAATTTAGATCAGTCACAGATCATCTATGAAGACAATCACTTAGTGGTTGTAAATAAGGCACCCGGTATTTTGGTACAAGGTGATAATACTGGAGACGAAACCCTTACGGATATCGTTAAAGAGTATATCAAAGAAAAATACAATAAGCCAGGAGCAGTATTTTTAGCTCCAGTACATAGATTAGACCGTCCTGTAAGTGGTGTAGTTGTTTTTGCAAGAACTTCTAAAGCTGCTGAAAGAATGGCTAAGATCTTTCAAGGTCATAAGATTACGAAAACCTATTTAGCATTGGTTGAAAAACGCCCTCAACAAGAAGAGGATACTTTAATTAACTGGCTAAAGAAGGACGAAAAGAAAAATAGAACACACGTTTATTTATCAGATAGACGAGGTGGGAAATATTGTGAAACGTATTATAAAACATTAGGTCGTGTAGGTGAAAATTACTGCTTACATGTTGAACCTAAAACTGGACGTTCACATCAAATCCGTGCACAATTAGGTAATATTGGATCTCCAATTAAAGGAGACATGAAATATGGTGCAAAACGTAGAGTGATGAATGGTAAATTAATTTTCCTTCATGCAAAAGAACTTGCGTTTGAACACCCCGTGAAGAAAGAACCTATGCGTTTTACGGCTCGTGTTCCTGAACACGATGTATGGAAGAACTTCGCCAAGATGTAATTTAGTTACATCACCAATTCAAGTTATATTAATAGAATCCCTGGTCTCTTTTGAGATTGGGGATTTTTTGATTGTGAATAACTTTTGTTGATAAACTATCTTCTAACAAAGATTTAAATTCTATATCAACATTATTTTACTCACAGTGATATCTAGTTAAAAATCATAGAATTAGGTAGTTATCAACATGGTTTTTCTAAGATTGAATAACCTTTTTTGCGCATACACTTATCAACAAAAATGTGAATAAGTAATCAAATCACTGAAATTAACTATAAAAACAAAGAAAATTATTCACATTAGTACTGTTCACAGTATATAAATTATGTGGATAACTATTGTACATTACTCATAGTAATAATTTTATTCACATTCGTTGCTAAATGATTGAAATTAAGTACATAACGATAATTATCTGTTGATAAATAAAAAGATCTCAACATAAAATGCAGAGATCTAACAGGTAACAAATAAGGTATTTTGGTTGATCAGATAAAAAAATTATGTCAGCTGATTGGTGATTTTTTTAGGAATGTTATCCACATTGACTAGGATTAGCCCATCGATACAGTGGTTAAATTTTGGATCGATGTTGAAACCAATCAACCTGCCATTTAATTTTATATATTGACGTATAAGAACTGGAACTCTATATTTTTTGGGTTCAATATCCATGATGAGTTTATCCAATTCATCTATAGTTATTTTCTCCCCGCTAATTAAATTATCAATGTATTTCTTCATATGATCCTTGATTTTATAGCGCTTTCTAGCTTTTACAAATTGAGCCACTTCTTCGTCGAATAAATATTTATAAGAATAATAGATGATAGCATCTTTAGCAGCGTCAGAATAGTCGTTACTGATACTGACAGGACCAAACATATATTTATACTGTTGATTTCTTTTTAATAATAAGTTGATTCCCTTCCAGAGTATAAATAGAGGAAATGCATCTTTTTGCTTTTCTTTTATGATAAAAGAGCGACCAAGTTCAATACCATTAGCCAATACATGTGTAAACTCATCTTTAAACTTAAATAGGGTATGGGTATAAAAGCCTTTTTTACCTAGATGTTTGATGATCTCATCTCCCATTCCTATGCGGTATGCTCCAATAATTTTTTGAGTATACTTTTCCCATATAAATAAATGATGGTAGTATTCATCAAACTTATCTAAATCAATTTCTCTATTGGTCCCCTCTCCTACATCTCGGTATGTGATTTCTCTTAGTCTACCAATTTCTAACAGTGTATAAGGTATTTTATCAGCAGGAGCAATACGTACTTCATAATGACCATGTTCACAAAGAACTGATGACGATGGAAGTTGGTCAATTTCATCTTGAATGATACTGTTTGGTATTTGAGGTATTATAGGTTCGACGTTATCCTTAATACTCTTATTCGGCTTAAGAAATCTTTGCTGTTTCATTCCTTCTCCTAACAAATAGGTCTTATTTCTTAGGTATTGTCGTAAATCATTTATCTGATCAAATTGCTGTAATTTTGAAACAGGTATTTCTTGACCAATTCTTACTTTGATTGTTTGATTTCTTTTCTTTAAAAATTCATTAGGTAGTTGAAATGTCCGTAACAAAGGATGGATCTTACCTAATAAATGGAATGACCAGCTGTTAGCACCATGAAAGTAAATGGGTATTACAGGAACATTTGCCGATTGAATAAGCTTAATTGAAGATTTACTCCAAGGTTTGTCTGTGATGGTTTTGTGGGTATTATGATAGGTCGAAACTTCTGCAGCGGGAAAAAGACCAATACAATGCCCTTCTTCCAATCTTGATAATACTTTTTGAAAACCATTTAAACTTTTCTTTTTAAAAGGATCAACAGAAATAAATAATTTTCTGAAAGGCTCCATTTTCTCTAAAAGAACATTTGCTGTTACTTGAAAATCAGGTCTTATTTTCTGAAGTACTTTGATTAAAATAATCCCATCAAGTAATCCATATGGATGATTTGACACAGTAATAAATGGGCCATTTTTAGGTATATTTTTTAGTTCATTTTCGTTGATATCAACCTCAATATTTAGTAGTTTTAGGGTCTCTTCTATTAACTCAATTCCTTCATAATCAGAAAGAACTGTATATATATCATTGAAAACAGATAAGCCGGTAGCCTTCATCATTAACTGAGCAGTCCACTGACTTAAATTGAGTTCATTCATTATTTCTCTTGTAGGAATAATTTCAGTTTTCATATTGCTTTGTTGTATTTATACAAAGCTACAACTCACACATTATCTGATTTTTATGTATATGAAAATCCTATATTGTTTTATAATGAATTCAATGTTACCTGTTCACATTAGATTAAAAGTAGTTTACATGCTTATTAGTTTAATGTCAAATTAAATTAGTTGATTATTTAGGTATTACATAAAGGCATTTACTCTTCATTATCAATGATTTAATTAAAGTTGTTGATGTTTATTTATAGTTTTTCTTTAAAAAGTATATTTTATCTCTTGTTCTTACATTAGTAAATAATAAATATTTGTATAAACGTGTATATAAATATGAAATAAATATGCGATCGTAACTTTATTAACTATGGGTAGTCGATAAATTGAATAATTTTAGATCTTCATTCATTTAATATAATCTGAATTGATTATGTAAATCGTTATCAAGGGATAGTATCTTGATTTTAATATCATATAGATCAAATATTGAATATGCTTTAGTACGAATACATATATATTTGTTTTTTAAACTATGTATTAATTTAACTCATAATTCCTCTCTTTTCTGTTACTTAAAAAAGTTAATTTTATAGATAATAATTACATGATTGTTATTCAATAGCTATTTCTTTACATTTAGCAGAGAATTATTACCGATAAACACATATGAAAACATACACACCATCAGAATTATCAACAGCACAAATGCATAACTATCTTCTAAGTGCTGTAGCACCTAGGCCTATTGCCTTTGTAAGTACTGTTGATGGAAATGGAAATGTGAATTTAAGTCCATACAGTTGTTTCAATTTTTTTGGTGCAAAACCACCAATTCTTGTTTTCTCTCCCACAAGAAGAGTAAGGGACAATACGATAAAACACACACTTGAAAATATACTTGAGACAAAAGAATGTGTAGTTAACATTGTTCCTTTTACTATTGTGGAACAAATGTCACTATCAAGTACAGAATATGATAAGGGAGTAAATGAGTTTACAAAAGCAGGGTTAACAGAGGTTCCTTCTAAAGAAGTAAAAGCCCCTAGAGTGATGGAGTCACCTGTTCAATTCGAATGTAAACTGCAACAGGTCATCGAAATGGGGCAAGAAGGAGGAGCAGGAAATCTAGTAATATGTGAGGTGGTAAGAATACACCTTGATGAAGATATTCTAGATACAAAAGGAATGATAGATAATACAGCAATGGATCTTATGGGAAGAATGGGTGGTCATTATTATGTGAGAGCTTCAGGAGATGCTTTAATGACGATTCAGAAACCTATTCGACAAAAAGGTATTGGTATTGATAAATTACCATTACATATTGTAGAAAGTGATGTTTTAACAGGAAATCAGTTGGCTAAATTGGCCAATGTTGAAGCAATTCCATCTGAAGAAGTACTTAATTCTATAGAAGTACCACAGATGAGTTCAAGAGAGAACAATCATATGTTAGCATCCAAGTTATTAAATAAAGGAAGGATCATAGAAGCATGGAAGGTCTTGCTGTCATAAAAACATCGTAAAGAAAAAAGCGTCTCCTTTCTTAAAAAAGTGACGCTTTTTATTTTATATCATTGATATGATACTATTTCCAACCTTCGTTTAAGAAATCATGGAAAGTATCACCTCTTAAACCTAAACGAATAGTTTCTAAAGGAATAACTTCTTTAGGTGCAATGTTTCCTAAGTTTACGTTAGTACCGATCAATTTGATGAACCATACTTGTTGAGCTTTTTGTGGCGCCTCCCAGATGATATCTTCGTAAGGAATTTGAGTAAGAATTTCTTCTACTAAACCTGATCTTACTTCACCAGAAGAACGGAAAAGACCAACGTTTCCACCTTCACGAGCTTCACCAATAACTTTCCAAGCACCAGCATCTAATTCGTTTCTCATCAATTCGATCCATTTGTATGGAGGAATGATTTTTTCAGCATCCTTAGATCCTACTTCAGAAAGTACAGTTGCTCTTTGTGATAATTTGTTGATATACTCACACTTTACATCATGAGCCATGTCCATAGAACCATCTGATACCTCAGCGAACTCTAAACCAAATTTATCTAAAACTCTTAAGTAATCCTCGAATTGGTTTCTGATAACAAATGCTTCGAACAATGTACCACCAAGGTAAACATTGATACCAGCCTCATGATAAAGATTAATTTTCTCTTGTAATTTAGGATATACGTATGAAGTAGCCCATCCTAATTTCACAATATCAATGTAATCTCCTGAAGTTTCTAGAACGTCTTCTACTTCGCGTAGTGATAAACCTTTATCCATAGCCATAGTAAGGCCTTTGTTTCTAGGTTTTACTGATCTTTCAGGTAGATTATTTAATACGTAATTCATCATCTGACGATTTGAAATAAAAAAAATCGACCTACAAGTTTTTTGGGAGTCGATACATTTTTTAACCTTAAATTTCTGAATTTGACAGAAATATAAGCTGCAGCGCAATTTCGTAAATGCTCTGCTCTTTAAGGTTATAATTCTGTTAAAAAATCAAAATATTTAATCAAATTATGATTTAATGTCATTTAAACTTAGAGATAGCTACCTTAAGAATTTTCTTGATTGTCTCATTTGGTACATAATCTATCATTTCTTGATGTGCATCATAATTAAGTTTCAATGCAACTTCAATGGTTTTGTATGCTTCCTGTAGTTTTCCCCCAATTAATTGATAAGCTGCCAATCTGTAATGTAAAGAGTGATTTTCAGGTAGGTGATTGATTGCTTTTTTTAAAACTTCACAAGCTTCATTCAACTCTCCAGATTTGTTATATACCTCCGACCAGTCAATCCATATTCCTTCATTATTAGGATTAATACTGCTGGCTTGCTCAAAAGCTTCTAAACCTGAAACAAGATTACCTAGTTCACATTCTGCTTTTGCTAGAGAATACCAATATTCATCATAAAACTTATTCAGTTTAACTGCTTTATTCAGGTAATGTGTTGCTTCTAAAAAGTTGCCTAGTTTTCTGTGGTTTTCACCAACACCAAACCAACCTTCATCAAAACTTTCATCTAGCTCAATCGCTTTTTTAAAATAACGGATTCCTACATTATAATCTTCCATCATTTCTGCAGAAGCTCCTAAGTGACAGTATAATTCTGATGTAGGCTCACTTGTATTTTGTAAAGCATTTAGGTATTGACGAAAAGCTTCTGGGTACATTTTCTTATTAAGAAAACAATGTCCCATATGCATATATGCTAGATCAAACTTTTCATTTACAAGTGTAGCATATTCGAATGCTGCAAGAGCCTGATCATATTGTTGAGACTGACTATAAAATATCCCCATATTGTACCAAGCATCTGCACTATAAGGATCTTTATCAATAAAACCTTGAAGAAAATCATGGACACTCTTCAAGCGTTTTGTTTGTGTTCCACAGTCAATTAATTCATATACACTATCTTCATGAGTAATATCTTCTTTTAATGCTTTTTTGTAAGCAATTAAAGCTTGATCAAATTCATTAATGGATTGAAGTGTGACTCCTATATTATAAAACACATCTGCAGGTTGTTCTGCATAAGGAAGTGCCTGTTCAAAACTTTCAATAGCTTTATCAGTATCCCCTAAAATAGAATGTAATGTTCCTTTGTAAAAAAGAACTTGATAATCATTTGGGGCAATTTTTTCAGCCTCATAAATTACATCAAATGCTTCTTTATAATTACCTAAATAGGCTAATATTCTAGATTTTAAGACTTTAACTGAAGTAGAAAACGGGTAAATATCTTCTGCTGTATTACATACTGATAATGCTTTTTTGATACTAAAATTAATGAAGTAATGCTCTATGATATCTTCGAAGGTCGATAAGTCGAAAAACTCAATACGCCCCTCCTTTTCCATCTTCTCATATTGTTGAATTACTTTTTGTATATCGTTTTGACCTTCTGACATATTATGAAGTAGCTGTTTATTAATACCGTTTCTAACAATATCGTAATAAATAAATTACCATGCTGTTAATAATTGGTAGATATTAATAAAACTAAGATTTTAAGAAATTGGTTTATTTATGGTCTTCTTTCACCCAATTCATGGTTTCTTCTAAAGATTTGAATTGAATATTCATACTGTCTATAACTTTGTTGTTTTCATAGACAAAAGGAGAAAATAACGTATTGATTAAGTTTTTAGAAAGCTTTCTTGAACGAGAAGAGATTAATGAAATAAATTTCTCAAGGTAATAAACAAACATCACATACGATTTAGATACTTGCTTTGTGGGTGGAGTAACATCCAGTCCATTACTAATAATAGTGAGAGCATCTTTATAAGGTATACTTCCGGCGTTTAATATGAACCTTTCACCAGAAATATTCTCATTAAAAGATTGTAGAGTTGCTGTTACAACATCTCTGATATCTACAGAACTGAAAACGCCAGTGGGATAGTATTTAACTCCACTTTTTAGCAGTTTAAAAATAGTCAGACTACTTCTATTCCAATCTCCTACCCCTAAAATAACTGAAGGGTTGAGAATAACGACATCTAAACCTTCTCTATATCCTCTCCAAACTTCTTGTTCTGCATTATATTTCGAAATGGCATAGGCTGACATTCCTTTATCACCACTCCATTTAGAATTTTCATTAATATTTACTCCATATTCAGGATTGCCTAAAGCAGCAATGGAACTGATATGAATAAATTTTTTCACATTGGCTTGAAGTGATATGTTGACCAAATTAGCGGTACCGTTGATGTTGATAGCTCTTAATTCGTCAAGTGTATTATTAAAAGATACAATAGATGCTGTATGCACCACATATTCAATATCTTTCAATACTTCAATTAGACCATTTGGATCTAATAAGTCAACATCAAGCCAAGTAATATTATTACTGATGTCACCCAAGAAAGATTTATCGTTTTGTTTGCCATTAAGAGCGTAAATGTTTGCTTTCTGTTCATATAAAGCTTTAGTGATATAACCACCAACAAAGCCTGTTGCTCCTGTAATAAATATGTTTTTTCCTTCGAGTGACAAGGTGTAATTATTTTTGTGGAATTTCTGATATTGTATTATTACGCAAAGATAAGCCTAGTGATTTATTATAATAGGAGAGATTCCTCACTTTTTCTAACCAATTCAAGTGTTTTGCTTTGTGAGTATCCGTTCCAATGAAATCTACGGCTTGGTCATTAATAAGGCGCTCAGCATATTTCTTTGCCGTAGAAGAATAGTATCCCGCTAAAGAAAGAGCATTTATTTGAAGTAAAGCTCCCAATTCTTTCCATCTTAGAATCTCATCATATTTCCCATAAGCATAGGTATATCTTTCAGGGTGAGCAATGATGGGTTGGTACCCTTTAGAAATTGCAAGGAAAATCGCTTCATCAATAAATACACAAGGGTTGATGAAAGATGTTTCTATTAATAAATACTTTGCATCGCCAAAAGTTAGAAGTGGCTCATCATTTCTAAGCTTTCTCATAAAAGCATCGTCAAGGTAGTATTCAGCAGCGGCATCAATTTTAATATTAATACCTTGCTTTTCTACTTCTGTTCTAACTTCTTCTAGTTTTCCTAAAATAATTTCAGGAGTATTTTTAAAGAAATCACTCATAACATGTGGCGTTGCTACCAGATGAGTATAGCCAAATCCATGTAGAGTTTTTATTATATCTATAGACTCATCCATATTCTGAGCCCCATCATCTATACCTGGTAAAAAATGAGCATGCATGTCAGTAGTAAGTTGTGGTCCCATAGGACTTGTAATTACTTCTTCCTTCTTCTCTTTTTTCTTACCGAATAAGTTTGAAAAAAATCCCATTATCGTAAGCAATTTAATCTACTATAATTAGTACAAATTGTGTACTAAATTTACCCTCCTTATGATTTTCTAAATATTTTCTTCCAGAAAGGTTTTTTCACCTCATCAAAATATTCCATGTCCTCTTCAGACAAATCGCTGTCATATCCATAGGTGTATCCATATCCGTAACCGTAGGCACTATAAGACATGGAACCATAGCCATAACCATAGCCTCCGTAACTTCTTCTATCAGGAACAGAATTAAGAATGATGGATATATTCTTGAATTTGCCAGATTTATAAAGGTTGTTGGCGTTGTCAATAAACGATTGTTTTGAGTAATCAGCTCTAACAACATATATCGGATTATCGACATGTCGCATAACAATCATACCATCCGTAACTAACCCAATTGGAGGTGAATCAAGCATAATTACATCAAATTCGTCTTTCAATTGTTGTAAAAATCTGCTGAAGTTTGATGATAATATTAGTTCTGATGGATTTGGAGGAATAGGTCCTGCACTTATATATTTTAATGTAGGTACCTCAGTTTCTTGAAGACATTCTTCAATAGTATTTTGTCCGACTAAAATAGATGAAGCACCAATTGTATTGCTACCACCCATTGCAAGGTGAACTTTTGGTTTTCTTAAGTCTAAGTCTACCATTACTACCTTTTTATCAGACATAGCGATAATTCCTGCTAAGTTTGATGCAACAAAGGTTTTACCTTCACCACTAATTGTCGATGTAACAGAAATTACTTTTGTTTCTTTATTTTTAACTTCTCCGTTTTCATTTTCCGTAACCATAAAATCTAGGTTTGTACGGATAGAACGGAAAGCCTCGGACATTGTTGATTTCGGATCTGAAGAAACAACAAGTTTTGATACCTGCATTTCCTCTTTTATATATTTAGGAATCAGCCCCAAAATTGGCATAGTAGTTCGACGTTCTAAGTGTTTTAAACTACTAATTTTATCCATCATCAGGTAATTAATAAGAATGAGAATAATAGATAAGAAAATACCAATAGCAATACTGATTGCTGTAGAAACAAATTTCTTTGGTAGAATTGGTATTTTGCTAGCATATGGAGCATTGATAACCGTAGAACTCTCAATCGTACTCGCCTGAGCCATACTAACCTCAATCATTTTATTGGTTAATAGATCAGAGATATTAGTATAAATGGCAACTCTTTTTTCTATCTTCTTAAGGTCTGGATCACCACCAATATTTTGAAAAAATACACTTCTAAGTTTTGTGATTTCTTTTTGAAGATCATTGATATTCTCATTAAGAAATTGTTCGGCAAATTTGATAGATTCTGCCACTTCAAATCTTAGTTTCTTGTAGAGTTCAAGCTTTGAATTACTAGCTATAGTATTAGTCGTATATGATTCTTTAATACGAAGAGCTTCTGTTTCTAATTTAGCGAGTTCATCCAAACTAGAAGTAATGCTTCCATCAGTAAGTATAGTCGCATAAGCCTGTATATACACAATACTACTATCTGCTTCTAGAAACCCTCTTAATTTCTGGTACTTTTTCTTTTCGTTCTTGAGTTCGTTAAGCGATTTTTCTAATTGTTGAATATTATCTACAATGGGCCCCGCTTCCATGTAAGCACTTAGATCTTTACTATAACTTAACGCTCGCATCTGATTTTCTAATTTATTAAGCGAGTCTTTTGTAATATCTACCTGACTATATAAGTAGTCTAATGCCCTTTCATAAACGAGAGCTTTCCCTTCTCTAGAAAGTTGACTATAAGCTTTATTGATGGCTTCAAGTATAGCAACGGCCTTCTGTTGATTGCCTGCGGTAAATGAAATTTGAATCGTTTTTGCTCTTGGATCAAAAATCATTACTGATAGATTTTTTCTTAAAAACGAAATAATTTCACTTCTAGAATTAAACTTGAAGCTGTATTGATTATTATCTAAAGTGACACTTTTACTTGATATAATTAATGGTGTACCTCCGAGTATAATTTGTTTTCCAGATGCTCCATAAACAGTAAATTCATCTTCGCCAATTTTATACTTTATCGTATAATTTTTCCCTTGATCTGTGAATTGGATAAAAAATCTCTGATTCGTTAGTCCTGGTTGTTTCCCAGAAGGGTAGCTTAATTCAAAAGGTACTGAGTTACCGAATAGTTCTGAATCACGAACATCACCTACTGAGTGATAATCAACAGATAGATCAATCAGTGAGTCAATAATACGATTATAAGTTACTCCTGAAGTAATTAGTGCCATTTCACTCTCTAGTTTTCCTTCTTCCAAAGAACTAGAAGTGATGCCAAATTTTTCAGCAAACTCTTGCGATGAAGATGTAAGTTTTACTTGGTTGAGAGTTTTTGCCTCAAATATTCTAGGAGTCCATCGAATATAAAGAAAAGCACCTATACCGCTTAAAATGAGTATTAAAGCGATATAAATTAGATTTTTCTTTACAACGAATTCTAATTTATCTAAGTCTAAATTATTGGTAGAACTATCATCATTATTGTCAAAGTCCTCCCATTCTTTATCAAAATCATTCATATTTAACAGGAATGAATATAATTCTAGTTGTTAGGTGTTGAGATCTGCTGAATCAATAAATAAAGTGAAACAACACTTGAAACAACACTTACTAATAACGTCAGATCTTGTAAGTTTCTGGTATCTGACTTTCTGCGAGGTTCTATGTAAATAACATCATTAGGCATCACGTTAAGGTTTGCTTTTGCCATTCCTTGTATGGTGCTTAAGTCAATAAGTTGAACTGCAGGTTTGTTGAAGCCAAGTACCGGATCAGGCCTAACCATTCTTATATTGGTAGCCATAATATCGTTTTGAACTGGAATACCATAGTTGGCAGCATTAGTGGCACTTTGTTGAGAAGCCAAAGCAATGATTTCTAATAAAGTCATATGCTCACTTCTAAGTGGAACAATTTCAGCTCCTGTCGCACCTAATACGATCACCCTTTTGTTGGTATATTGAGTAACAACATAAGGTTCTTGATAATATTTACTATATAGCTCTTCAAGTTTTCTATTGGCTTGCTCAAGGGTTAAGCCTTTTAAAGAAACATTTCCAACTAAAGGAAGATTTACTGTTCCATCACTTTTCACAAGGTATTTCGTGGGATCGTCACCATTTTCTCTAAGAGGTGAATTCATAACACTGTTTGGGTTTTCCAACATCGTATTATTTCCCATATTTCCATTAGTATTCCCTTGTTTTAATAACTGATTAGGTTGTATAAAATCTCCATTAGGATCTACCATTTTCTCACCTTTATTGGTGAAAACGGACATTGCGATATAATCGTCAACCTCAATAGTATAATTATTTAAAGCGGCGTTTTCAGCAGAAATAAACGCTTCTTGATTGATACTTTCATCAGTTTTGAAAAGAATACTTTTTCTAATTGAACACGATGACAATTGCATTGTCATGGTTAATAATATCAGGTAGAAAACAGTATCTTTTTGTATAAAATTGCCTTTCATGTAGAATTTCTGTTCGAGGCTTATTCGTTTAGCGATTTAACTGTGTAGAATAAACGTTGAAAAAATATCAGAAGTATACTGATTTAGGTAAAAATAATAAAAAAGGTCCACTCCATAAATTAAATATGAAGTGGACCTAAAGTATTTTGATGATAAAATGAAATTATTCGAATTATCGTCTTATTTCTTATACATTTTAATTCCGTTATCTAAGAATTGAATGAAATTCTCTACATCTAAATCGTATGCTTGTGCTGGTTTCATCCAATTTCCATCTGAATCTAATAAGCAATAGAATGGCTGTGCATTACTATTGAATTTTGTGATCTGGAAATCAAAGTTTTTAGCACCAATTGTTTTTTTGACGTTACCATCAAAAGTAGAGGTAATCCATTCTGCTTCTGGAAGTTTTGTAGGGTCATCAACATAAAGAGCTAATACGATATAATCTTCTTTTAATCGTTTCAATACTCTTGGGTCAGACCATACATTATCCTCCATTTTACGACAGTTGGCACACCCATGTCCTGTAAAATCTAAGAAAATAGGTTTATTAAATTTCTTTGATGCTTCTAGTGCTTGTTCATAATCGAAATATCCTTTTAAACCGTGTGGTAAGTGGAAAATCTCTCCATATTTAATAGGATATAACATATTTTGAGCGTCTCCATTTCCAGAAATTTGTGCATTTTCAACCTCTCTACGAATGATATCTTTGATATCAAAGGTATGATGAGTTTGTGGCGGTAGAATACCTGATAATAATTTTAGAGGAGCACCAAATAAACCAGGAATTAGGTAAATCATGAAGGTGAAAACCACTGTTGCTAAAATCATTCTTGGAGGACTAATCGTGTCCATTGGAGAATCGTGTGGCAATCTGATTTTACCGATAAGGTATAAACCAAGCATCATTGTGATAGCAATCCAAATTGCTACCATAATATCTTTATCTAGTACTCCCCAGTGATATACTAAATCTACTGTTGATAAGAATTTAAATGCTAATGCAAGTTCAACAAAACCTAAAACAACTTTTACAGAGTTTAACCAGCCACCAGATTTAGGTAAACCTTTCATTAACCCTGGGAACAATGCGAACATTGTAAAAGGTAATGCAAAAGCTGTAGCAAAAGCTATCATACCAAATATTGGTTTAATGTAAGCTCCACCAACAGATTCGATCAGAATAGTACCTACAATAGGACCAGTACATGAGAATGATACAAGTACCAATGTGAAGGCCATAAAGAATACAGCTCCCCAACCTCCTTTGTCAGATTGTTTATCCATCTTGTTTACCAAAGAACTAGGTAAAGTGATTTCAAACATTCCGAAGAATGACATCGCAAATACAATAAAGATGGTAAAGAATAAGATATTCGGAAGCCAGTGTGTGGAAATTGCATTTGCAACACTTGGATCACCTGCTAATGGGGCTAATACTGCACCGAAGAAACCATAAATACCAACGATTGAAAATCCGTATAAGAATGCTTTTACTTTACCTCCACTTTGATTCGTAAAGAAAGAAACAGTTAAAGGAATCATTGGGAAAACACATGGTGTAAAAATAGCTGTTAACCCAAATAAGAAGGCAGATAACATAAAACCAAAAAGGCTTTCTTCATCATCTTGTCCACTTGAAGATACTGCTTTTATAGTACCTTTATCTTCACTTTTTATAGTTTTTTTTTCAGTATTGTCAGCAGCAGGAGTGTTGCTGATTTTAGCATCACCAAAGGTGAAAGACTTTTCTAATGGGATACATTGCCCTGTTTCATCAGAACAGCTTTGTCCAGAAACACTAACTTCAATCTTAAAGTCCTTATTTAAGATTTTAATCTTCTGAGTAAATGTTCCTTCTTTTTTAAAGTAAGTGACATCACCTTCCCACAAGTCATCATATTTTTTCTTAGGATGAATAGCTTTTAGAGCATCAACAACTTCATAGGTATTATTTTCAGAATATTTTACTGTAGTAAGCATTGGCCCTAAATCAGGATCAAAGTCGTTGGAATATAAATACCATCCATCTTTGATTTTGGCTTTGAAAGTTACTTCAATAGTTTCTCCAACTTTCGGTTCATTGTTAGATAAACTTGCTGACCAAGTTACAGGATTGATAAGTTGTGCATTTGCTCCACTCATAAAAGTGATAAAGAGCAAAAACGTAAGGTTAAGTAATTTGAAAAAGTTTTTCATGCTAGGATAATATGATTAAATGCTTTCTTCTCTGAGAACGGTACGGAATTGACTTACTTTTTCTCCAAATTTATTTTTTAGAGCAGTATGTAATTCCATTTCATGTTGTCGCATAAACTTGTCCACTTGAACAAGGTTATCCACATCAAGCATAAGAGCGAAGTTAGTTCCTGCTTGTTCTGCTTTCTCAGATAATAATTTCATTAATTTATATTGAGTGAAACACTCACTTTTCATTACAGCTGGTATAAAAAAAGAATTCATCCACTGTTTCCATGAAGGTAAGACTTCATCTTCTACATGGAAGGAAAGGTTATATATAATCATGATGCTTTAGTATTTGCGAAATATTGAGTGTAAAAATAATTATATAAGATAGTTTAGAAAACTTTTACTCCTCATACTTCATACATCCTTCAAAAATAAGGTTTTATACTAAAGCACCATTAAAGTTGACTTATATTTTTCTTATCGGTAAAAGAGATCAACTATTTTACTTTCAATGCATTGATGATATCGCTAGGTTCAGCTCTTTTTCTGTAGTCAATATCAATAAACGCATAAATAATTTCTCCTTGTTGATTAATTACATAGGTAGCTGCTAAAGGAAGTTCATTGTCTTGATTTCCATTATACTCACTTAGTCCAAACTTCTCTTCGTAGATTTTAGCTACTTCAGGTGTTAGTTTGAAGACTATTCCATATTCTTTCCCTACCTGATTGTCGATATCGCTGAGTACTTCAAAATCAAGTTGGTGTTTTTCAGATGTTGATAATGATTTATCTGGAACTTCAGGAGTTAGTGCCAAAAGATTAGCTCCTGCAGCTTTGAAATTAGGTAATTCTTGTTGTAATCGGTGCAATGTTAAATTACAATATGGGCACCATCCACCTCTATACCAAGTAAGGATAACAGCTCCTTTTTCTAAATATGATGATAAAGAAACGTTTTCTCCTACAGCATTTTTTAATGTGAAATTGGGGGCAATATCACCTATATTTTTTGCAGAAGAAGTAATGCCACTTTCTTCAATAGCATCAAGTCCTTCTTGATAAACTTTTTTTGTCTGATCATCTGCTTTTGCATTGAAATTATCTTTCTGATGATCTAAAGTACTTTGTAGTGATTCGGTTTCTTGAGTGTTCATTGAATTTGATGATATTGGTGATAAGGCACTTTTACATCCAAAAAAGGAGATTAAAAGTGAATAAATTAGGATTTGATATTTCATAGTTAAGCTTGTTTTTATTATCAATTCAAATATCGATGCTAATCAATTGATATCCATTGGTTATTTTTCCTTGGAGGTTGTTGTTTTTTCCTTTTTATAGTAGATGGCATTTAATTACGTTCTTTGTGTAATTGATTGAGTATTATTATTAACATTATATACACCTTGCTGATATTGTTTGTCTATTTTTATTAATAGTTTGATTTAAAGAAGAGTATAAAACGTAGATAATTATGTTCTTTATTTGTGTAGCTATAATTTTTCGTATTTCAACAACATGTACGATATAGTCCAAAAGGAAAAAGAAAGATAGTTATTGAATGTACTTCTTAAGACTTCATTTATGAAAGGGAAAGAAAATCAGTGATATAAGAAAAGTTCCATAAGGTAATAAAGTATAGTAAATAGAGTTAGGAATGAATAAATTATAGAAAAGGAAGAATTTCAATATGTACTGAAGTAAACGAAGACCTATTTTCTTTGGTTTTTGTATTGATGGATACTTTATTTTTTAAAACATACAGTAGTATACCTTTACTTAAGCAAAATGTTTGGTTAAAATTTAAGACCTTTGCAAGAGAGGATCAATTGAAATTATTAATTGAAACCTTTGGAAATGATGTTCATGATTTAGTGGATGCTACAAGGCAGGGTATTGCGCAGAATAGCAAGATGAAGGTAAAGCGATCGTTACATACATTAAAAGGTATGGCAGCAACTGTAGGTGCTTCAAGATTACAGTTTATCGCTCAAAAAGCAGAAAGTTTAGATCCCCAACTAATTCGTAAAAATCATTTGATTGAAGAAATTGAAAAATGTGGAAATGCCTCCGTCAAGGAGATGAATAACTCATAGTGAATAAAGAAATACAGAAACATAAAAATGCCGCACTCATTAAAGCTGAAGCAAAAAGACTTGGCTTTAGTGAGTGCGGTATTGCTAAAGCAGGTTTTCTTGAGGAAGAAGCAGACCATTTAGAAAATTGGCTGAAACAAGGTATGCATGGAGAGATGGGATATATGGCCAACCATTTTGATAAGAGATTAGATCCGACAAAACTAGTTGAAGGAGCTAAATCTGTGGTTGTCCTATCTTATAATTATTTTCCAGAAAAAGACTTTAGTAAACAGGATACTTATAAAGTAGCCAAATATGCTTATGGAGAAGACTACCATTATGTAATAAAACGAAAGTTGAAAGATTTGGTGAAGTTTATCCAATCAGAAATAGGAGATGTTAATGGTAGAGTATTTGTCGATTCTGCTCCCGTAATGGAACGACAATGGGCTCAAAAAGCAGGTGTTGGTTGGATTGGAAAACATAGCTTACTATTAAATAGACAAATGGGGAGTTTCTTTTTCCTTTCTGAGCTAATTATTGACCTCGAATTAGAAGCAGATCCTCCAGTAAAAGATTTTTGCGGAACCTGTACCAGGTGCATTGATGCCTGCCCTACAGATGCAATTCCTCAGAAAGGTGTTGTAGATGGAAGTCGATGTATTTCTTATCTAACGATTGAACTCAAAGATCAAATTCCTACTGAATTTCGAGGTAAAATGAACGACTGGATTTTTGGTTGTGATATTTGCCAAGATGTATGTCCATGGAATAGATTCTCAAAACAGCATCAGACTCCAGAATTTAACCCTCACGAAAACCTTGAAGGAATGACCAAGAATGATTGGATTGAGCTAACAGAAGATGTTTTCAAAGAGTTGTTCAAGAAGTCTGCAGTAAAGAGAACGAAGTTCGAAGGTCTACAAAGAAATATTTCTTTTGCACAAAAAAAGTGATCAACTACCTCAAAGCTGATCACTTATCCTTTATATTATTATTCTTATGTTTAATTTTAATTAGCCTACTAGTGAGTAGGTACTGATATGTTTATTACATTCATTTTGAATCACAAAAGCGTAGTTAGGAAAATTAGATTTACCCCATGTTCTTAAGGATAAAACTTCGTTAATTGATAAAATTCCCAATGATTTTCTTAGTTCTTTCAAAAAAAGATGGCGATCAAAGGCCACTTTCTTTAAAATTATCTTAGAATATTCAAGCATGATCGGGTTGTGTTACTTGGTTATTTTAGAAAAATCGGAATATAAAAATAAGTCATTTTTTACTTCCATTATCAATAACGTTAAAAATAGTGTATTTGTTACGTTTTATTGAAGAAATATTTATTTTTTAGTTTTTTTTTACATTTTTTCTTGAAGCTAATCTACATCTTTACAATATGAAAAGAAATAAGTTAGTAGCATACAGCAAATTATCGATTTCATCATTTACAATACTGCTATTTAGTTTACTTTTAGTCAGTTTTCAAGGGATGTCTCAAACCGTTTCTGTTGTTTTAGGTAAAACAGATATAGGTCAGAATGAGAACTTCGAAATCACATTAACGGTTAAAAATGGCCGTTTAACTAAGTATTCGTCTTTCCCAGATATCCCTGGTTTTAGAAAAGGTAGACCATCTTCTTCTAGTCAGACATCAATTGTAAATGGACAAGTTTCTACTCAACAGAGTATTACTCAACTTTATCAGCCTACAAAACAAGGTACTTTTAAGTTGAACGCTTTTACGATGACTGTAAATGGAAAATCTGTATCTAACCCGGGTACTACCATTAAAGTGGGAGTCCCAGTTCAGAGACAAGTATATGATCCATTTGCTGATTTTTGGGGAGGAGGAAGTTCTTTCGGAAAGCAACAGCAAGAACAAGACTTTATTGATGTGAAAGCTGATGCCTTCTATTCTGTAAGCACAGATAAATCTTCTGTTTATAGAGGTGAAGGGTTTAGAATGGATGTTTCTTTTTATGTATCTGTTACTAATAGAGCCGAGTTAGAGTTTTATAAAATCGATGAACAGGTTACCAAAATCTTAAAGCAAGTAAAACCAAGAAACTGTTGGGAAGAAAATTTTAATATTGAGTCGATTCATCCTGAATATGTAACAATAAATGGAAAATCGTATCGTCAGTATAAGATTTATGAGGCAATGTTTTATCCATTAAACTCAGAAGATATTGTTATCCCTCCTACAGAACTTGAAATGATTAAGTACCAGGTGGCACAACGTCAATCATTTTTTGGGAGAAATAGAAAAGAAGATCATCAAATCTTTAAATCTCGAGGAAAGACGATAAAAGTAAAACCGCTTCCAGATAATCCTTTAAAGAGCGTAGCTAGTGTTGGTAACTATCGATTAAGAGAAGAGATCAGTACAGCAAAACTTAAAACAGGAGAAAGTGTAACACTTGAATTTAGAGTTGAAGGAGAAGGAAATATTTCTTCAATCAGAGAACCTAGTTTAAAGGAAACAGAAGATCTGTTATTTTATCCACCAAGTGTGTCTCAGAATATTAATAGAGCAAATGGTAGAGTCGTTGGTGCTAAAACTTACCAATATTATATCGAGCCACAGGAACCAGGAGAATATAATTTAGGAGAATATATTGAGTTGCCAATTTTTAATCCTCGTACAAAAAAATATGAAATGCTTCATCCTGAAGTGACAATTGTTGTGGAAGGAAAAAGCCTAAGAGATGCTCAGATATCTAAAACAGATTTAGGATCTTTCTACGATGCAATGCGAAATGCAGACAATTCGATTGTATCTATGGATAATACCAATTGGATTCAAATTATTTTAAACATCTTTGTGGTTATATCAATTGGTCTGACTATCTTCTTTTTAGTAAAGAAGTTCTAGAATTTTGAATTATGATGAGAAAACATTTCTCTAAAAAATATATAAACGCTGTTTTACCATTATTCTTGGGGTTATTCTTCTCTTGTGAGAAATTTGTAGATACTACAGCTCCAGAAATTAGAGAGTACACAGTGAACGGTGAAGATGGTACTGGAGAAGTTATGGTAGATACATTAAGTACTGACTTAATTGTAACGGCATATTTTGTAGATGATTATAATCTTCTCTCTTATAAGTTGGGTTTTGAATACAAAGGAACAGATGACTCTCCTGGTTTAAGGTTTCCAGCTTATTTAGTCTATGAAGATACGTTTGCTATTGCAGGTGCTCAGACAGAAATTTATCAAACATTTACGGTTGCTTCAGGACAAACAACAGGTTCTTTATTTGCTGGTACAGGAGAATATGAAATTTATATCCAAGCAAAAGATAGAGCATTAAATGAAAGTCAGGTCTCTAGGATTCCAATTGAATTCAAGAATTTTGCTCCTTACTTTAAGTTTCCTGAATACGAAATAGATACAATTACTCATCAGCAAGCTAATAGTATTACAATTAATGCTTACATGGATGATTTGGATAATAATATGAACCAATGTGAGATGTTGATGTATTGGAGAATGCCTGATGAAATTGAGGAAAGTGGATATTATGACTCACTAATCCATGATTTTGCTCTTGTTGATCCAGTGCCGGGTGCAGGTCAATTTGATATTTCGGAAATGTATAGTTTCCCTGATACAGGTTTATATGATTTGAGAGTATCAGGTTTTGATCAAAGGAGAAATAATACATTAGCACAGATTACTTTTAAAGTAGAGTAATTGCTCGTTCTATTGTAAAAAGAAAACCCTCTTCTATATTAACAGTAATAGAAGAGGGTTTTTATTTTTAGTCATTTTTATAACCAAACATTTTAAGACTCTTATCGTTCTTACGCCAATCTGCATCTACTTTTACATGCGTTTCCAAGAAAACTTTCTTCTGAATAAATTTCTCGATTTCCTTTCTAGAGTCGGCTCCAACATGCTTCAGTTTAACACCGCCTTTTCCGATAATAATACCTTTTTGGCTATCTCTTTCTACCATAATTGTAGCTCTGATCTTTACAAGGTCAGGAGTTTCTTTATAGCTTTCTACAACCACTTCGCAAGAGTAAGGTACTTCTTCTTTATAATGAAGGAATATTTTTTCTCGAATAATTTCAGCAACAAAGAAGCGCATAGGCTTGTCGGTTAGTTCTTCCTTGTCATAAAAAGCTTCATGTTCTGGAATAAGGTTTAGGATCTCATCCAAAATCACATTTACATTAAAGCCATGAAGGGCTGAAACAGGCATAATTACTTTAGGGTTCAGCTTTTCTTGCCAATACTGCACTTTTGTTAGTACATCGTCTTGTTTAGCAAGATCGATTTTATTGATAATCACAATGATTGGAGCTTTTGCCTTTTCTAACTTAATAAGGGCATCTTTCTCCTTAAATTGTTCAAAAATATCTGTAACAAAAAGAATAACGTCTGCATCATTCAATGAGTTATCTACAAAGTTCATCATAGACTCATGTAACTCATACTTTGGGTTAATAATACCTGGAGTATCAGAATAGACAATCTGATAATCATCAGTACTTAAAATCCCCATAATTCTATGACGAGTAGTTTGAGCTTTTGATGTAATGATTGATAACCTTTCCCCTACAAGTTCATTCATAAGTGTAGACTTACCAACGTTTGGCTTACCTACAATACTTACAAAACCGGCCTTATGTTTCTTTCCCTCATCCATGATGTATTTCTATATTATTCTTTAATTTTTTTGATCAATAATTCTGTCAGATTAATCTATGATTTGATGGTTGCTTGTAGCATACGTTTTGTATGAGCTAACCCAAAATAAATGCTGATATATGGTAGTTCTCCGTTAAAGTAATCAAAAATAGCCTTAACTCCTGTATTAGGTCCAAGATTTCGTACTGCATCAGCTACTGCTTCCAATTGTTCTCCTGTGATGTATTGGAAGATGTCTATAGTATAACCCATCTCATAGAGGTTGGCCAGATGATTATAAATACTTTGATCTTGAAGCTTACGTTGTTGAGCAATTTCATGAATACTTAAGCCCTTTTTATAGAGCTCATAAGTCAATAATGAGGTACTTCCTTTTATTTTGAAGCCAGCTTTAGATTTTCTAACAATAAAACTGACAATCGCTCCGATAAATTGGTTGCCATACTTCTTCAATTTTGTTTCACCAACACCAGATATTTCCATCATATCCATAACTGATACAGGCATTTTTTCTGCCATATCTTTTAATGTAGCATCGTTAAATACTACATATGGAGGTATATTTTCTTTATCAGCAATATTTTTACGAAGTACTCTAAGCTCTTCGAACAAGTCGGTAGCCAATTGCTCTTTGGCAGAAATCTTTTTAGTTGGTGCTTTAGTAGAAGGTGTACTTTTGAACTGTGATAGTTTTGCAAAATTTACCGGAAACTTACCCATTAGTACTTGTTCTCCAGTTTTGGTCACCCTAAAAGTATTATGATGATCATAGGCAATTTCAATCAACCCGAGATTAAGCATTTGTTGTAAATACAATTGCCAATGATCGTAACTGATATCATTTCCTGCACCATACGTTCGGATACGATCGTAGCCAGCATTAACCAAGTCTATTCTTCTGGATCCTCTTAGAATATCAATCAGCATACCTGCTGAAAGGCTTTTATTCATTTCTCTTTTCACCCGAATTACTGCAGACATTGCTTTTTGTGCGATAACAGTACCATCAAATAGTTCTGGAGGGTTTCTGCATACATCACAGTTTCCACAGTCTTTTTCTAAAGTCTCTCCAAAATAACTTAATAGAATTCGTCTTCGACAAGTTCTTGTTTCAGCATACTGCTGCATTCGTTCAAGCTTAGATAACTGGAGTTGATGTTGTCCTGAGTCACTCACCATCTCTCTTAATTGCATGACGTCTGCAAAAGTGTAGAATAATAATGTGTCAGAAGGAAGTCCATCTCTACCAGCTCTACCGATTTCTTGGTAGTAACCTTCCATATTCTTAGGAAGGTTATAATGTATAACCCATCTCACATTGGGTTTGTCGATACCCATACCAAAGGCAATAGTTGCACAAATAATAGGTGTATCATCTTTTATAAACGCTTCTTGAACTCTTGACCTTTCATGTGTCGGCATACCTGCATGATAATAGGTCGCGTTATACCCCGCGTTTCTTAATTTATTGGCTAGTGATTCTGTATTTTTTCGAGATAAGCAATAAACAATACCTGATTGATTAGGTCTTTCTCTTAAAAACTGAATAATCTTCTCAATTCTTTTTTGCCCTGCTTCTACTCTTAAACTAAGATTTGGTCTATCGAAAGATGAAATAAACATCTTAGGATCATTCATGCTTAGTTGACTGGCGATATCATTTCTAGTAGCCTTATCTGCAGTGGCGGTAAGAGCTACAAAAGAAATATGTGGTAACCTTTGTCTTAATGAGGTAAGTTGTGTGTACTCAGGTCTAAAATCATGCCCCCATTGAGAAATACAGTGTGCCTCATCAATTGCGATAAAGCTAATGTTCATACGGCACATGAAATCTAAAAATGCCGGAGCTAGTAACTTTTCAGGAGATACATATAAAAGCTTGAGTCGTTCTGTTCTAAACTCCTCTTCTATTTCCCTTTGCTCTACATAAGATTGTGTACTGTTTAAATATGCTGCATTAACACCATTTGCTTTAAGGCTTTCAACCTGATCTTTCATTAACGCAATAAGAGGAGAAATCACGATGGCTGTGCCTTGTGAAATAATCGCAGGTATTTGGTAGCAGATAGATTTACCACCACCAGTAGGCATTAAAACCACGGTATCTTTTTTTGCAAGAACATTCATAATGATATCCTCTTGCATAGGTCTGAATCGGTCGTACCCAAAAAAATGCTTTAGGGCTTGTTGAGCAGTGGAAATATTCATTGATTTAATTTATACAGAATTTCGAAGCAAGTTACAATCCTGAAATGACGATCTCAAATAGATAATAAGAGATTCGTAATATTTTGTAAAAATTATTTTGAACGATAATTCACTAAAATTCAATTACTCTAGTAAGTCTATAGTGTTTAATAGTGGTGTGCATAGTGTTTTGATTATAAATAAGATATAATTTGATTTTTTTAATGCTAAATCTTAAAATTTTATATTGTTTTCTTGTGAAAAAGTCAATATTATAATATGTTTACAAATAAGAAATCAAACAAAAGGCATTTTTTTTACGAAAAATGCAAAAATGTTATGGTTTCTCACTTTTGATGTAAAACATCAAAAATGAAAGATTTCGATGGAAGTTTAAATAATTGAATTGGTTAGAAAGGAGGTGAGTTTTACTCACCTTTTTTTATATCTTTATTTTTATAATCAGGAAACATAAAAGATTTTATAAATTTGTCTTCTATTCAAATTACAAGAGAAAAAGACGTCTCTGCTTAATATTTGAAAAATCTACTTATGAGTAATTATAAAAACGTATTTGTGATCGATGACGATCCAACAAATAATATGATCTGTCGTAAAATGATAGAGAAAACAAATTTTGGTGAAAATGTGGTCACTTTTTTAGATGTGGATACTGCTGCTCAATCTTGGGATGATGTACAGCCGGAATTAGTGTTTTTGGATATCAATATGCCTCCTAGTACTGGGTGGGACTTTCTAGATCAATTGGCAGATAAAGGAGTGAATCCTGAAAAAGTATACATGTTATCTGCAGAAGTAACTTTAGATGATAGAAAGAAGGCAGAACAATATAGCCAAGTAGCAGGTATTATCATTAAGCCATTAACACCTGCAAAACTAAACGAGATCAAATAATTCATTATCCTTCAAATAAAGGATAAACTTGACGATATATAATGTAAAGGTGAAAGTAGAGAAAATATATAGATGCTGGATTGTAGGGATTGGGATATGTGTTTTCATGCTTTTACCTTTTTTTTCATCTGCACAAGTAGCTGAGAACGATTCTATTAAGATAAAAGAACATGATGTATCAGAGATACAATACACTTTAGATTCTTTATTATCCTATAATTACCATATTGAAGCACAACAAGTTGCGGATAGCGTAATTCAAATAGCCAAAGATACTTATAGTAATACAGACGAAAGAATTGTATTACTTCATAAACGAATAGCAGAGAAGTTTGCTGACAGAGGATTTTCTAACATTGCATCCCAATATATTCAGCAAGGTCTTTCCATTTTAAGGTCTCAGCCCTCCCCTAATTATGCGTTTATTGGTGATATGTATATTTATCTTGCTCAGATATTTAGACATCACCAATTGTCTAACATTGCAATAAACTATTACGAGCAAGCTGCAGAATCTTATGAGCAATCAGAGGGGACGAATCATTATTATAATTTGATTAATGTCTACATGACGTTAGGTACATTCCATTTTGAGGTTAAAAACTTCGGTACTTCTAGTAGTTACTATACAAAAGCATCGAATATTATAGCAAAAATGGATACAGAGTACCGAGCAGATATGGTAGAAATATTAAATCGCATCGCAGTAGCCCAAACAGCCACAGGTTCATTCAAAAAAGCACAACAAAATTTATTGAGGTCTGAGATGATTGCTAAAAAAGTATTTGGTAAAAATGCTTTGGAACTTGAAAATGTATATGAGCAATTAATAGATCTGTATATCCAAAAATCCGAATTTGATAGTGCTGATATTTATGCTGTAAAAGCTGTCAAAATATTAAAAGGTAATATTGGGACGACAGAACGTAGACAAAAATATGAACGCTTTCTGGCAGATACCTTTTTTGGAAATAGGGAATATTCTCTAGCCTGTAAATGGTATGATGTATTGTATGATGATGCCTATATTACCAATCAAAACTCCTTAGAAGAAATAGCGACAATTACAGATTGGTACATTACTATTGGTGAGAAGATGGAGAGAGTTAAGCAAGATTCTTTAGCCAATAATGTATATGAAAAAGCACTTTCTGTGAACCAAAAATACTTTGGGGAAGAAAACTTGAAAGCTGCGAGTATAATGCATAAAATTTCTAGAACGCAGACCAAGTTAAACTACTTTGAACAAGCAGAAATATATACCAATAAAGCATATGCTATTGAGTGGGATTTAGGTACAGAAAAAGATAGTACTCAGTTTATTGTTCAGCAAATAGATCTGGCAGGATTGCTCTTAATGAAAGGCGATACAACAGACGCTGAAGACTTATATCACAAAGTATTAGAGTTAGAAGATGATAGAGAAAGTAGGTGGAAAGCGATAGCATTTAATAATCTGACAATGATCCATCTAAGTGCTCTAGAATATGATTCTGCAAATTACTTTGCAGAGCAACTTTTGGTGTATTACTCTACGAATTATGGCAGGGATTATATCAAGACTTTAGGGTGTTATCTTTTGCTAGGAAACATTGCTTTTGCTCAAGGTCTGGAACAGGAAGCTGTAGAAAAATATTACAGTAAACCGATACGTTTAGCACCTCAATTATTTTCTAAAAAAAATGAGGTAGCTTTATTGGCAAACCTCAACCTATCTCGTTACTACGCAGAGTTAAATAAAGAAGACCTGTCCCGTCGCTACGATAGTTACGCACGCGAGATACAGGTCTATTTATCTTCAAAGGAAAATTATCCTTAGTTATTTTTAATCTCTGTTAACTTCTCATTCAAAGTATCAAGAATATTACGTAGATGACGCTCTAATTCTGCCCAAGCCATAACAGGGTCAACAGAGTTAACATCTTCTTTGTAGTTCGCTCCCACTTCAGACATAAATTTTTCTAAAGTCTCAAGGTTGAAAGTATGTAGTCTTGTGCTGAATTTGTGTTTAACTGCACTGAATAAGTCAGAATCTCTATCTTCTAAAGCCAATTTAAGTTTTGGAAAGTCTGACTCAAATTCGTCAATCGAGATAGAAAGAAAATCAATGTATCCCTCTTTATCTCCTTCGAATAGTGTATCTGTGAAACTGAAATCCATAGGATATGTTGAAATTGCCATAATTTATATTCATTAAAAGTAATGAAATCTTTCCATATATCTAATTAAAAAATAGTTTTAGTGGATTAAAACATAATGATATAAGCAAGAATTTCTTTCGTCACAAAGATATAGAGGATAATTACTCTATTTGTGATGTCATCCATAATAAACGTAAATCGATAAGTTTCATTTAATGTTTTAGGAGATTTTTTATTTTTAATAAAATGAATGTGATTATCAATGCGTTGACATTCGTTTATTACTTTTTTTGAAATAAATTTTGGAAATATAAAAAGTCGGCTTACCTTTGCATCGCTTTCAACGGAAAGCACCTGATGAAAGGAACTAAATAAGCGAAAATAGCTCAGCTGGTAGAGCGCAACCTTGCCAAGGTTGAGGTCGCGGGTTCGAACCCCGTTTTTCGCTCAAAAATGAAATCCTTTCATCTCCAATCGGATGATTGGGCCGGGATGGCGGAACTGGTAGACGCGCAAGACTTAAAATCTTGTGAGGGCAACCTCGTGTGGGTTCGATTCCCACTCCTGGTACAAAACTTTTGTACCGCAGAAGTGACAATGCGAAAATAGCTCAGCTGGTAGAGCGCAACCTTGCCAAGGTTGAGGTCGCGGGTTCGAACCCCGTTTTTCGCTCGAATTTGAAGAAAACGTCTTCAAAATTTTTAAAATATTTCATTTATCAGTCTGATAGATGAGCCGGGATGGCGGAACTGGTAGACGCGCAAGACTTAAAATCTTGTGAGGGCAACCTCGTGTGGGTTCGATTCCCACTCCTGGTACAAAACTTTTGTACCGCAGAAGTGACAATGCGAAAATAGCTCAGCTGGTAGAGCGCAACCTTGCCAAGGTTGAGGTCGCGGGTTCGAACCCCGTTTTTCGCTCAAAAAAGCCTAGTAGATTTTATCTGCTAGGCTTTTTTTTTTCTTTTTGGTGTTATCTGTACATTTTTTTGTATTAATTTGTGTTGCAATAGTAATACTTGTTACATTTGCATGTTTTTAATTCTGCTTGGTCAACGAACAATTGAAGTTTTTTTGGGTGTTGATTTTTTGTGTAGTGACACTGAACGAGCATTAAGGAACTTAAAAACTATAAAGGATTCATATATAAAGCATTTATAATTTTATCATGGCAATCATTACGAAGATCCGAGAAAAATCTGGCGTTGCTGTCGGATTGATCGCAATAGGTCTGATTCTATTTATGGTCGGTGGCGATTTATTGTCACCTAACTCTACATTACTTGGAAGAAACAAGCAAATTGTAGGAGTTATTGGAGGGGATGAAATCGAATTAAGAGAATTTACAGAGATTGTAGATGCTATTAAGGCAAACTATCCTACGCCTCCTAACGAGCAACAATTACAAGGTGTTCGTCAAATGGCATGGAATGAGTTAATCTACCGTGTTGCTTACGGTCAACAAATGGAAGATTTGGGTGTTACTATTTCTCAAGAGGAATTAGACGATATTATTTCTGGTAACAACATCGACCCACAATTTGGTCAATATTTCAGAGACTCGACAGGACAAGTTTCAAAAGAAAATATTCAACAATACTTAAGTATGTTGAAGCAACAAGGTGCTAATTCACAACAGTACCAACAATTCTTGAACTTCGAGCAACAGCTAAAAACTTCTCGTAGCAGAGTAAAATACGAGAACCTAATGTCAAGAACTTATTACGCTTCTGATTTAGAAGGTAAGAAAGAATATGAAAAGCAAAACGATAAAGTAGAAATTGCTTACTTAAACGTTCCTTTTTACGCAGTTGCTGATTCTTTAGTAAACGTAACTGATGCGGATGCTAAAGCATACTACAGTTCTCATGAAGAGGAGTTCAAGCGTGATGCTAACAGAGGTATCGAATTTGTTAGTTTTAAAGTTGAGCCATCAGAAGTGGATAAGAAAAACTTAGAAGCTGAGATGAAAAACCTAAAGCGTACGTTTGCTACAACTTCTAACGATACTGCATTTGTAGATTCTCACTCTGAAGGAGCTACAAACTTGATGACTGTAAACATGACAGGTGTTCCAACTTACATGTTGAGCGAAGATCTTCAAGTAGGTGAAATCTATGGACCTTACTTTGCGGCTGGAGCTTCTAGAATCTACAAAATTACAGGTACATCAGAAGATACTATTTATTCAGCAAGAGCATCTCATATCTTATTCAAAAACGATCAAGACGATGCTGCTGCTAAGAAAGAAGCTTATGCTACTTTAAGAAAGATCCAAGGTGGTGAAAACTTCGAAGAGTTAGCAAAGAAAACAGGTGATGCTGCTCCTACTACTAAAGCTAACGGAGGTGACTTAAACTGGTTCACTGAAGGTAGAATGGTAAAAGAGTTTGATAAAGCAGTATTCTCTGCAAGAAGAACAGGTTTAATCTCAAGAGTTATTAAAACTCAATTTGGTTACCATATCATTAAAGTAACTGAAACTAAAACGAAAAAGATGTATGACTTGGCAATTGTAGAGAAGAAGTTAACTCCTTCAGATGCTACAATTAACGAAGCATACAGAAAAGCTTCGGTGTTTGCTGCTAAAACAAAAGGTGGAAGAAGTGATTTCGAAAAAATTGCTGAAGAAGAGAAAATCTTTATTGAGCAAGCTTTAACAATTGCTCCAACTGCTACTTACATCAACAGCTTAAGAGGTAACTCAGTAAGACAAGTAATCCGTTGGGCATACAATGAAGGTAGCGTAAATGAAGTGTCTGAAGTATTTGACTTAGACGATCGTTTCGTAGTTGCTACTATTCTTTCTGCTCGTGAGGAAGGTGTTGCTAACTTTGATGCTGTAAAAAGCGAAGCTAAAGTTCAAGCGACTAAGCAAGCAAAAGCTGAGTATATCAAAAACAAGTTAGCTGGTGCTAAAGGTGATTTAGCTGCTATGGCTAAATCTTATGGTAACGGTGCTAAAACAGATATCGTTAGCGATTTATCGTTGAATGATGTTTCTATCCAAGGAATCGGAATTGCACCTAAGGCAATCGGTACTGCTTTTGGATTGAAAGAAGGTGAGCAATCTGCTCCAATCGTTGATGAGAACAGCGTAATCATCGTAAAAGTTAGAAAAGCAAACAAAGCTTTAGAAACTGCTGATTACACTATCTACCAACGTCAAGTTGAAGGTAGATACTCTAGATCTGCAAACTATAAAATCTTAGAAGCAGTTAAGGATTTATCAGACGTTCAAGATGATCGTTATAAGTTCTTCTAAGAATTTTATTAATAAAATATATAAAAGGCCACCTCACAAGGGTGGTCTTTTTGCTTTTTAGACTTCCTGTTTAATTTTGTACTATGGGCAATATTAAGATTATAGAAACCAACGATGGATCCAGTTCATTGTTTAATGAAGTACTGAACGAGACATATCACTCTTCACATGGAGCATTGACAGAATCTAGATATGTTTTTATCAAATCAGGTTTTGAAGCTATTTATGAAGGGAAAGAAGAAGTAAATATCTTGGAAGTAGGAATGGGTACAGGATTAAATGCTATTCTTATGATAGAACAGGCACTGCTTCATCCCCATGTAAAGATCAATTATACTACCCTAGAACCTTTTCCTTTGTCTTCAGATTTGATTGATGGTTTAAATTATAAATCACTCTTATCTGAAGAGCTTACACCGTATTTCGAGGAACTTCACTCTTGTGAGTGGGAAAAGGAAGTATCGATCTTACCTAATTTTACCATCATTAAAAAGGAATCTACTCTGGAAGATCTTTCAGCTGATAAAGATTATTTTCATGTGATCTTTTTTGATGCTTTTGCTCCAAATAAACAACCTGAGGTTTGGTCTGTAGATAACTTGAAGAAAACTTACAACTACACGGCTCAAGAAGGCATATTTGTTACATATTGTGCAAAAGGACAGCTTAGGAGAGATTTGGTAGAGGTAGGATATGAGGTAGAAAGATATCCAGGCCCTCCTGGTAAAAGAGAAATGCTAAGAGGTTGGAAAAAATAGGATCATGAGAAAAACAGGTTTATTCTTTGGGTCATTTAACCCTATTCATGTTGGTCATTTAATTTTGGCAAATGCGATGGTTCAAAGTGGAGAGGTAGATGAAGTTTGGTTTGTCGTTTCTCCTCAAAATCCATTCAAAAAGAGAAGTTCTTTATTGCATGAATTTGATCGTTTGGATATGGTAAATGCTGCAATCCAAAACAATTTTAACTTTAAGGCATCAGATATCGAATTTAGAATGCCTAAACCTAGCTATACTGTAGATACTCTAGTGTATTTATCAGAAAAGAATCCTATGCATAATTTTAAATTGATAGTTGGGGAGGATAATTTAGCGGGGTTCAAGAAATGGAAGAATCATGAAGTGATATTAAATGATTATGGTTTATTAGTGTATCCAAGGCCTAAGTCAAAGCCTTCAGATCTAAAAGATCATCCTCATGTAAAACTCATAGAGGCACCTATGGTAGATATTTCAGCGACATATATTAGAAATGCTATTAAAGAGAATAAAGATATAAGATACCTTGTTCCTGAAGGGGTAAGAGAATTGATAACTAGTAAACATTTCTACCAAGACTAAAACAAAAAAAGGATTCCATATCTGAATATTGATATGGAATCCTTTTTTTATTTGAAAAGAATAGGATTACAATTAATACCCTTGTTCGGACAACATCTGTTTTACATCGTCATTTTTCTCCGCATTAATAGCTTCTGTTACTCTATTCTTAATAGCTTCATTATCTAATAAAGGACTTACAGCTTGGTAAGCTGCAATTTTGGTGTTAGTACTAGAACCTTTATTCGTTGCATATTTTAAAATAATATCGGCTGCTTTTTCTTTATCCTCGTCAGTTTTTAATGTCAATATATATCCTGTCATAGATCTGAACATATATTGTCTAAACTGATCATTCATTTCTGTCAGTTTCTTATCGAACCAATCTAGTTTGCCTTCTACAGCAAGGTCTGTATAGATTAACGAAAGTACAAAAACGATATTAGGGTTTTTAGCATCTTCAAATTGTTCTGCTTTTGGTAGAATACTAGGTCCTTCTATTGAAGATGAAGCATACAATGCTGTAGCTACAACAGCATAAGAGCTATCATTCATTGCGATTTTTGCTGTTTCGATAAATTGTTCATCAATACTGCTCAATACACTAAGTGCAGTTGCTCTCACAGATGCGTTATCATCCTTTAGTACCATCGTACGCATTTTCTTTACTACCTCAGAAATATCTCCTGTACCTTGGTACTGATCAAATACGGCTACTGTTGTTTCTCTAATACCCCAGAACTTATCATCCATAAAAGTCAATAAAGTTGGAATAACAGAAGTATCAGCAACAATAGACTCTCCTAACTTTTCAATTGCTTCTACTCTATGCATTACATTTTCAGCATATTTAGCTTGAAGTGTATAAGCTTGTGGTGATTTAGAGTGGTCAAAAACTCCAGGAATGATATGATCGGGATCAAAGATGACTAGATCAGGTTGTTGATCAAACATAAATTGGAATGTTTCTGATGCTTTTGTGATCGTCATTTTTCTTTCTTCCGATTTACCATCATTCCACCAGAATTTCACTTTAGTCGGTATTCTGTAGATTGGAGTATATTCTGGATCTTGTTGTTGTTGAACTAATAGTTTTACTTTTCCATCAACATAAGAATCTTTGATGTAAAAATCAGGATGGCCTGCACTCATAAACCACTGATTAAAGAACCAGTTTAAATCTTGTCCTGTAACTTCTTCAAAGGCAAGTCTAAGGTTGGCAATTTCTGCAGCTTTAAATTCATTGGATTTTAAATAAATAGAAGCCCCTTTAAAGAAGGCATCATCCCCGATTGTATTTCTAAATAAATTTAAGATATACCCACCCTTAGCATAAGAATGACTATCGAACATATCTTCTCTATTGATGTAATGATACCTGATCAGAGGTTCTTGCTTAGTTTCAGATTCATATAGATAACTTTCTAGTTCAGACTGTAACGCAAAATCTGCTTCATCTTTTCCATTCTTGTATTCTCTCCATAGATATTCACTATAGTTCGCCCAAGATTCATTTAACGGAAGATTTGCCCAAGATTCAGTGGTTACTAAGTCTCCAAACCAATGGTGGAATAACTCGTGAGCAACGATAAAATCCCAATCCTGATCTAGCTTTTCTCTATCATCGACTTGTACAGACTCCATAAATGTTGAGGCTGTTGTATTTTCCATAGCACCAGACACAAAATCACGGATGATAATTTGTGAATATTTAGCCCAAGGGAAAGGATAGTCAAAACGGTTGGAGAAGTATTCCATCATTTCAGGAGTACTACCAAAGATTGTTCTGGCGTACTTTTCATAAGCTGGTTCTACATAATAACTAACCTCTTTTCCTCTCCATTCATCTTTCACAACAGCAAAGTCACCAACAGCCATCATTGCTAAGTATACAGAGTGTGGTAGTTCTTGTTTCCAATGATCTGTTCTAGTACCATCACTGTTTTTTTGTTGTGATACTAATTTACCATTCGATAAAGTGACATATTTATCCTGTACAGTCATAAAGATATCTTGCTTCATCTTTACATTAGGGTGATCGAATGTAGGGAACCAGCATGAGTTGGCTTGGGTTTCACCTTGTGTCCAAATCTGTTGTGGTTTTCCTATTTCATCACCTAATGGATTGATAAAATATAAACCTTTATCATCAGTGATAGCTTCACTACCATGAGACTGTCTTTCGTTAGGTTTTGCAGTGTAAACAATATGTAGGTGACAAGTTTCATCACTACTATATTCTTTATCTAAAGCTATATTTAGTTGTAAACTATCGTAGGTGTACTCAAGAGCCGTAATTGACTTATTCTGTTTATCTACAAGCTCGATTTTATGTATATCGAAGTGTTTGGCATCAAGGATAATATCACTTTGTGGATAAAAATACGGTTGTAATGTAATAACAGCATCTCCATTCATATGCTGTTTCTCCCAGTTAAAGCTCACTTTTAATTGTGTATGAAGGATCTTAAATGCTTGATCATATGCAGCATGATAAGGTCCTTTCTTTGCTACCCATTCCGGGGTTTGGTCAACATTTTCTTGTGTAGTAGTATCTTCAATAAGTATAGTTTCATCTATTTGGGCTTGGCCGATATCACTTTGACCATTTGCAGCAGGCTGTGTAGTTTTACAGGCTTGCATTGTAGACCCTAATAGTATAGCACTTATTACGGCATGTTTGTAATTAAAGATCATATGTAATTATTTGATGATATAAAGTTCACTAGAACTTTTTCGAGTTTTTTCTTTAAATCGTATTGAAAATACTTCAGAAAATCGAGAGTATTAAAGATATTGATAGAGAATATGACAAAATAGGTACAAATCATTTAATTAATATTCGATTTTCCTTTTTCAACCTTATAAAACTGACAATTTGTCGATGATCAAACACATGGGTCGCTTATTGGTGATCAGATAAACAAAAACATAAAAACTATGGAAAAGAAATTTAGATCAACTACCGTCCTTGCTATTAAAAAGGATGGACAGGTAGCATTAGGAGCAGACGGACAAGCTACTTTTGGAAATACAGTAGCAAAAAGCAATGTAAAAAAAGTCAGAACTTTAATGGGTGGTAAAATTCTTTGTGGATTTGCTGGATCAACTGCTGACGCATTTACTTTAATGGAACGTTTCCAAGAGAAATTAAACGCTTTTGGAGAGTCAAATATGAAGAGAGCTGCTATCGAATTAGCAAAGGATTGGAGAACTGACCGTTATTTAAGAAAATTAGAAGCAATGATGATCGTTGCAGATAAAAATGATGTTTTAATCATTTCTGGTACTGGTGATGTTATTGAACCAGACCATGATATTGCAGCTATTGGATCGGGTAGTATGTACGCTCAGTCGGCAGCATTAGCATTAAAGAAGCATGCTCCAGACTTAACAGCAGAGGAAATGGTAAGAGAAGGCCTTAGTATTGCCGCTGATATCTGTATCTATACGAACCACAATTTTGTGATTGATACTGTAAAGCAATAAATATTAGACATGGAAAGTTTACCTAAGGAAAACACTCCCATGCAAGAAATAAAGGACCCTGTTCTCATCGAGAATGGGGTTCGTCTTTTTGTAAAGCGTGACGATTTAACCCATCCGGAAGTATCGGGAAATAAATGGAGAAAACTGAAGTATAATCTTTTAAAAGCTAAAGAAGACGGATATGATACAATTTTGACATTTGGAGGTGCTTATTCTAATCATATTCATGCTTTTGCCGCAGCAGGTAAGTTATATGGTTTAAAGACGATTGGTGTAATTAGAGGAGAAGAACACCTTCCTTTAAATCCAACTTTAGCTTTTGCAAAATCACAAGGAATGCAGTTAACTTATTTAGACCGTACTTCATTCCGTGACTATCGTTCTGCTATACCTCAATTAAAAAATACTTTTGGAGACTTTTATATGGCTCCCATGGGAGGTTCAAATGATTTAGCGTTAGCTGGCGTTGCAGAGTTAGGAGAAGAATTAAATCAATTTGATCACAACATTGATTACTTATGCGCAGCTTGTGGTACCGGAGGTACTTTGGCAGGTTTGATCACTTCAATATCAAGCGAAACAAAAGTAATAGGTTTTCCTGCTCTAAAAGGTGGTGATTTTCTTTATGAAGATATCAATGAATTTATTTCATCAGTGAAAGGCAGAAACAGCTTTCCAGAATGGACATTAAACTTGGAGTATCATTTTGGTGGATATGCCAAAAAGAAACCTGAATTAATGGAGTTTATGGCACTTTTTAATCAAAAATATAACATCGAGCTCGAGCGTATTTATACAGGAAAAATGATGTTTGGAGTATTTGATATGATTAAAAAAGGATTATTTCCAAAAGGATCAAATATAGTAGCATTACATTCTGGAGGTTTACAGATTAATAGGTCGTAGAATATTGGTTTTGATAGTGTTAAAAGCTGTTTTTCTACCTTTAAAACTTGTTTTTTTGATAAAATTAACATATTTTAAACTTATTGGAAAAACAAAGTAAATATTACATACAAGGGTCAAATAAAAAGTATCTGACACTGCTAAAAAACGTATAAGGCTATAGAAGTCACAACCAAAAAACACACTATCATGAAAACTACATTCTTATTCACTACACTATTATTGGCATCTTCTTTATTATTCGCTCAGAATAAGGAACTAGAAAAAATCAACGCTCAAGAGTATTCGCATGAGGAATATTCAGTATTAGAATCTTTAGGTCCACATTATGTTCAAAACTTAGAGCATACATTAGATGAATTGGATTGGGGGATTACTAATTACAATGAAAACGAAGCTTTGAAAGATGAAATCACAAAAGTATCTGAAGTATACGTATATAGTTCAGAGGATTTTAGGTTAGTTCATTACCATAATGGAGATGTGCATGATGTTGATTTAGACCAAATTGCACAAAAAGCAGATTTGATCATGTCTTCCGAAGGAACATATTATTATGTTTTAAGAGATTAGATAACTAATTACACACCACATTTTATGTGTTTTAAGGCAATCTGTAGTAGGATTGCCTTATTATTTTCTAAAAACTTTAAAGGAAGTGGTAAACTATAAATGAATCTTCTAAATTTGCAGTCGAAGAATGTTTAAGTTCAGAGGCATTACTTCTGTCCTTAAGTATTGGAATTCATTAGATAGTGTACCACAAATAATATACTGATGTCTTCAGTTAAAATCTTTTCAGCTTCGGGAACGGAGTATCTCGCGAGCAAAATCGCACACTCTTATGGTAAATCCTTAGGAGATGTTGTTCTACAACGCTTTAGTGATGGCGAAATCTCAACTCACTTTAATGAATCAGTAAGAGGTTGCGATGTATTTATCATCCAATCTACTTGTCCTCCAGCTGACAACCTACTAGAACTACTTTTACTAATTGATGCTGCAAAAAGAGCATCAGCTTCTACTGTTACTGTATTGCTTCCATACTTTGGATATGCTCGTCAGGACAGAAAAGACAAGCCAAGAGTAGGTATCGGTGCTAAATTGATAGCAAATCTTTTAACAGCATCTGGTGCGACGAGAGTAGTTACTTGCGAATTGCATGCTGACCAAATCCAAGGTTTCTTCGATATTCCTGTAGTTCACCTACAATCATCACCTATTTTTGTTCCTTACATTGAAAGCTTAGGTCTTGATAATCTTACTTTTGCTTCTCCAGACGTAGGAGGTGCTAAAAGAGCAAGATCATATGCTAAGCACTTCAAGTCTGATATCGTTATGTGTGATAAGCACAGAGAGAGAGCAAACGAAGTAGCTTCAATGCAAGTGATTGGTGATGTTAAAGATAAGAACGTTATTCTAATCGATGATTTAGTAGATACAGCAGGTACTTTATGTAATGCTGCAGAAATCATTATGGAGAAAGGAGCTAAATCTGTAAGAGCAATCTGTACACATGGTGTATTATCAGGTCCTGCTTACGATAGAGTAGCTGCTTCTAAATTAGAAGAATTAGTAGTTACAGATACTTTACCTGTAGAAAACAGAGAAAAAGTACACGTACTTTCTGTTGCTGAACTATTTGCAAAAGCAATCAGAAAGATTCAAGATCATGAATCAATCAGTTCTTTGTTTATCTAAACAAAATAGCTGAAACAATATTCTTAAGGCTATATTCTGACATAACTTGTTGGGGTATAGCCTTTTTTGTGTTAATAAGATACTAATAATCTTTTCTTTTATAATAAAAATAGTTTACCTTTGCACGCTGATTTTCCATAATAGGAGAATCTAAGTTAACATGTTTTGGGATGGGATCTACCTTCGAGAAAGGGAGGATCAAGTACCAAGGCGTTTATACATGTTTTACTTTTATAATTAAAATTTACGATGAAAACAGTAGAAATCATTGGTTACAAGCGTGAGACTTTAGGTAAAAAATCTGCTAAAGACTTAAGAGCTGAAGGTTTAGCTCCATGTGTAATCTACGGTGGTGAAGAGCCAATTCACTTTGCAGTACCAATGTACTTATTCAAGGATATTATTTATACTCCTGAAGTATGTTTCGTAAACATCAACATCGAAGGTGTTGAGAAAACAGCAATTATCCAAGACTACCAATTACACCCAATCTCTGAGGTGTTATTGCATGCAGATTTCTTAGAATTAAATGAGAACAAGCCAATCAAAATGGAAGTTCCAGTAAAATTCGTTGGTTCATCTCCAGGTATGCAAATGGGTGGTAAGTTAGTTGCTAAACTTAGAAAAATTAAAGTTAAAGCACTTCCTGCTAACATGCCAGAGAACGTAGAGGTATCTATCGAAGGTTTAGAGTTAGGTAAATCAGTTCGTGTTGGTGCAATCGAAGCTAAAGATTACGAAATCTTATACAACGATTCAGTAACGGTAGGTTCAATTGCTATTCCAAGAGCATTACGTTCAGCTATGGACGCTGCAGCAGAGTAGTGATAAACTTTATCATACAGAGAAGAGGTATTACTCCGGTAATACCTCTTTTTTTGTCTGAAAATTTTTCTTATTTGCTGATTTCCAATCTTTTTTGTAAAATAACAAGTGAATACTCACTCACTAAATACTATATGCTAACCTCAGAATCATCCACTTATTTTATAGAAGTAGAAAACGGTAATATTGAATGTCTCCAATTAGGAAATGGACCTAAGCTATTAATTTGCCTTCATGGGTTTGGAGATAATGTGAACTTATTTAGAGAAATAGCCCCTGCTTGGACAGATGATTACACTTTAGTTTCCTTTTCATTGCCGTATCATGGTAATACTGAATGGAAGCCTTCTCATTTTTCTTCTAGGAATATTCGAGAGATAATAGATTCTATTTTAAAGAAGTATGATCAAGAAAGGTTCTCTATTCTAGGATATAGTATGGGTGGAAAGATTACAATGTATTGTGTGCAGAAGTATTATTCTGATCAGATAGACCGAATGATTCTTTGTGCATCGGATGGTTTAAAGACACATACCCTTTATGATGTATCAAAATTGCCCCGTTGGTATTTAGAGTTGATGATGATACTGATGCGTTTTCCAAAATTAATGTTCAAAGTAGTAGGTTTTATTTATAATAGAGGACTACTGTCGAAGTTTCTTTATGACTTCTTTATGAATCACTTTGAAACAGAAAAACAGAGGAGGAGATTTTTCGGAACAGCTACTTCGTCTCGGTTTATGAAGCCAGACTTAAATAAAATAGCAGACATAGTAAATCAGAATAAAATACCTGTTGATATGTATTTTGGTGAAAGGGATGAAGTGATATTAATAGATGGAGCTGTAAAATTTTCTAAGAAAATAAATAATGTAAGATTTTTTCAACTACAAAAAGGTCACCTTTTGATCGATGAGGATTTATGTAAGCTGATGTCTGAAAATTAAATACTATTTTCTGAAACGGTAAGTTGCTTTCAGAATAAATACATCATTAACAGCTGTATCAAAAATATTATTGACAATTTCTGAAAATGAGAATTCTCTGAAGGGTTCAACAACATCTCCTCTACTCTGAGACCATACAGCAAAGAAGGTACATCCAGGCTTGTATTCCCACCTTAAGACAAAGTTTGAGTTGAAATCAGTAACATCGAAGTCGGGTTTTTCAAAAGAGTAATTCCCCTTTTCATCAATAACTGTATATTCCTCTGAAGCATCGTTATATTCGATCTCATCAGTAGAGAATTGATGAAACCTGTCATGATAATTCTTTGCTTTTGGGGTATTTGACACTCTTTTGAAATCATAATAATCACCTCTTGATGCAAAAGGTTGAGCATAGTATTGTAACGATAGGTTAGGTCTAAGAATTAAGTTACCTCTTAAAGTAAAACCAGTAGTATGTTGTTCAATTCTACCAAGAATATAATTATCACCTCTACCATTTTGTTCTGTAGTAACGTATTGTACATCGTCACTATTATAGGCGAAGAAAGGAGAAATACTAATTTCCAATGCATTGATGGGTCTGTAAGTTAGACCGACCCATGCATCAATTTGCTTTCCACTATTCTGATGTGCAATTCTGTTTCTATTACCAAAGTTAAAGTAAAGCTTCTTTCTTGAATCACTTTCTATATTCCAACGGAATCCTTCTCTATCAGGATCTAGAAATGCGGGACCACCTCTTAGTTTAAAGTTACTGAGTCGGTGAATTTGGAAGGCGCCACCACCACTTAAAGTCCAAAAGTTCTGAAATTGTAAATCAAATCCACCGTGAATACCAAAGTAAGTCACTCGACCTCCATAATCGTAGTATAGGTATTCACGTAAATCAGCATTGATACTTCTAAAAACGCCTACTGGTTGAAGGGTACGGTAGTCAATTCGAGACCATTGGGCTATGATATCTGCCGAATTCATAAAGCCAACATCATTGATCTCAAATTTAGGCGACCTCCAAGTACCTCCCACTTCATAACGTATTGGAGATCCTCCACTTCTACCAAATTTAAGATAACCACCTGTTCCTAATAATGAAGTAGCGGTAGTGTCTACAGAAACATAATTAGCATCAGGTCTCTGAAAAAAGTGGCGACCTGATTCTTGGGTTTCTGTAATGGCAGTAGGGTCACCTTCTACATAACTAGCCATAAAATTACCTTGAAGGTAATAAGTTCTATCTTTCCATTGATGTAATATATCTACACCTCCACTATATGCATTAGTATGTAAAAAGTTTAATGATTCCGATTCGATATTCCGGTTTGTTGATGTAAAAGCCATTCCAATAACCGAATTACCTTGGTTAATATCTTGGGTTGCCCTTGCTACAAGATAGCTTGTAAAAGGCTCAACAGTTTCTTTAGAAGTTTCTCCTTTAGTGCTGATTTCTGCCTCAGTTTTAGCAGTAAAGTTCTGCATGATACCAAAAGCAAATCCATTCTTATTTTTCCCTGTTAATTTATAAGCACCTAAAATAGGGACAACTTTAGGTTCATCGATGTATTGTCCTTCATCAATAGAAGGAGAATAACTTGGTTTTTTACCAATACGCCTAGTGTATATAAGGTTATCTCTCGAAAAGCTTCCTCCCGATCTTGATTTCGTAGCATCAAACGAAAGCGTATTTCTTCCTTCTATAAAGAAAGGTCTTCTTTCTTGAAGATAAATTTCAAATGTAGATAAATTCAGCTGAGATGGATCTGCTTCTACTTGTCCAAAATCTGGATTAATAGTGAAGTCAAAAGTAATATCACTAGTGATACCTATTTTACCATCTACACCTGCATTAATAGAATATTCAGAACCTGTTTGGTATGGATTACCTTCCTCTTTAGGCCCTCTGTCATTTCTGCCTAACACATAAGGAGCAACCTCAAGTTGTTTTTGTGGTTTGATTCCATTTAGTCCAACCAATTCTCCAAAATGATGTACCCAGCCTGAAGCATCTTTTGGAATATATTGCCAATATGACCTTTCATTTTTTCTAAATAAACGACGAGTAACTTGTAATCCCCAAGTCAAGTGTTCTTTGTTGGCAAACCTCAATTGAGATAGTGGAATTTGTATTTCTGCATTCCAACCTTCGGCATCAACAGATGTTTTTGTCCACCAAATAGCGTCCCAATTGCTATCCCAATCATTACCGTCTTGACTGATTGCTTCATCCCCTATAACACCAGAAGCACTTACAGTAAAAGAAAAAGCATTGGTAAGGTCATGGTATGAATCGATATTCACTTCTACAAAATCACCTTCAAAACCATCTCTTCTAGACATTCTTTTAACAATGCTATCTGGAGAAGAGTCATATGCTTTGATTGCTATGTAGAGGTATTTTTCATCATACATTAACTTAAAAGCGGTTTGCTGAGAAGGTGGTGCACCATCAATAGGGTCTCTTTGAGTAAAGTTGGTACCCCACTCTACATTGTTCCATGCGTCATCATCAAAAGAACCATCGATAGTGATTTTTCCTTTTTCGAGTGAATGAGTGGTATAACTTCTTCTAGCAATATTATCCTGAGCAAAAGAAGAAACATAACTACACAATAGTAGAAGAACAAAGTATGTTAGATAGGATTTCAATGGAAGGTGTAAGTAAGTAGAATGGATTGTATGATATTGAATGAGAGGGCTTAAATGCCTTAGGGATAAAAGTAAAGAATCTTAAGGGAAAATAGAAAGTCTTGCTTACCTTTTTAAAAGAAAAGATAAGCAAGAAAAATCGCAGCTATTACTCCTGCAATATCGGCGACTAAACCACAGGTAATTGCATACCTTGTTTTCTTTATATTTACTGAGCCAAAATATACAGCAATGATATAAAATGTTGTATCTGTAGCTCCTTGCATCATTGATGATAGCTTACCAGCAAAAGAGTCTGCTCCTTGAGCATTCATAATATCAAGCATTACACCTCTTGCTCCACTGCCACTTAATGGTTTCATAAATGCCACAGGTAAGGCATCAACAAAAGCTGCATCAATACCGACACCGTCTTGTACTACCCATTTCACCCCATCAATAATAAAATCCAATGCTCCAGAAGCCCTGAACATACCTATTGCTACAAGTATTGCTACTAGATATGGAATAATAGTTACAGCTGTTTTAAAACCTTCTTTTGCACCTTCAATAAATGCGTCATATGCATTTACTTTTTTGTATGCTGCTAAACCAACAAAAGAGGTAATGATAAATAGTAAAATAAAATTACCTGCTACTGAAGAAACAGCGTTTGCTTGTTCAGGAGAAAGGTTATAGAACAAAGTAATTGTACCTGCAATAATGGCTACTAATCCTCCTAAATATGCTAATATGACTTTGTCTAGAAGGTTGATTTTTTGATAAATAGATACAATTAGTAACCCTGCTAAAGAAGATATACTAGTAGCTAATAAAATAGGTATGAATACATCTGTTGGAGAAGCAGCCCCCAGTTCAGATCGGTACATCATAACTGTAATAGGAATTAGTGTTAACCCTGATGTGTTAAGTACCAAAAACATGATCATTGGGTTTGATGCAGTGTCTTTTTTCTTATTTAATTCTTGTAACTCTTTCATTGCTTTTAACCCGAGAGGTGTCGCTGCATTGTCCAAGCCCAACATATTTGCAGAAAAGTTCATCATCATTGATGAGATGGCAGGGTGATTTTTAGGTACATCTGGAAAGATTCGAGAAAAGAATGGCCCAACTAACTTTGACATTACTTGTACTGCACCTCCTTTTTCTCCTACACTCATGAGGCCCATCCAAAGAGCAAGTGTGCCAGTAAGCCCAATAGAGATATCAAATGCTGTCTTTGACATACTAAATGTACTTTCAATTATAGCTTGAAAAGTGGATGCATCCCCTAAGAAGATCCAATTGATGAGTGCGACAACAAATGCTCCAATGATAAAAAATATCCAAATATAATTGAGGGCCATATATTCGTATGATTATTGTAAATATCAAAAAATGTATAACGAATATATAATAAAAAAGTCACTATGAATGTCTCATAGTGACTTAAAATTTCGTCTTAAACGTTTTTATTTTAATTCTTGACGTTTGGTCAGCATTGAACCTATTACAATTCCTAGGATGGGTAATACTACACCGATAAGTGCATAGTATTGTAGTGCCCAAACAGAGATTTCGATTGTCTCAGGATTAGTAGCTAATCCAAAGAGAGGGCTTCCGTAATAGACAATAGCACTGCCAAGTCCTAGGGCTCCTAATCCGAAACCTAGAACCAGCGAAACTTTTACAAGTTTCGCTAATGCATTAATCACTCTTTCTATTAAAGTTAGACGATTACTGTTTTGAAAAAGTGATAGCAGAGATGGGACAATAACTCCCGCAACTGCTAATAATGTTAGTGTTCTCATATACTCTATTCTTATGTATAATGTGTTGATAGTTGAGATTATATAATTAATTTTATAATTAAATAATCATGTTAATACTCACTTGTTAACGATTGTTTCTTAAATTAACTTCATTAATGTTACAATATAGTAATTTCTATAAATATTTTACATTGTAATCTTCGGATAGTACAATGAAATTAAATAAATTTCTTCAAATTTTTCAATTTAATTGTATTTTAAACACCAATTAAAAAGAGGTTGGATTAAACTAATTATACTCTATCTAGTAAATTCATGATATTAAAACGTCTTATTACCTTTTTTGTTTACTATGTTCTGTTAATAAGTGGTGTCGCTGCACAGACTGAAATAGAGTCAAAAGGTATAGCTCAAATTTTTAATGGAGAAATCGAAGAATCCATTAATACATTTCGAGCATCATTAAAGGAAAATCCCAATTCAACGCTCTCACAATTCGCTTTAGCCAACCAACTGTTTGAGAAGGTAGTAGATAAAAAAGCGAAAGAAATGCACATCATACGATTCAAAAATATGGATGAGTATTTTGCCGACCTTCGCGAAGCCTATAAATGGTCTGTACTAGCATCAGAAAGTTATGTAGATCTTGATGAATCAGATAAATTAATGATCAGACAATCATTATCTGTAGCAGGTGATGAAGTAACGGGTTATTTGTCGTCAAGAATTCAACAAGAAGCCTATGCTTATCTTCAACAAGCTCCTTATCGTCGTCCAACCTATCAATTGTATAGAACAGAGGTATACAATAGAATTATGGAAGGTGATACATTAATTGCTTTGCGAGAGATACTAATCCGTCAATGTGGAGACTATATTAGTGACTACCCTGATTCTAAATATATTCCAAAAGTAAATGAAATTAGAAAAGGTGTATTAAAAGAGTATTTAGACAATACATCGCTGCGTCAATATGGTAACAGAAGCGGTCATATGTATGAACGTTATTGCAAGGATATCATAGAGTTATACTCAAAAGATGAATTAAAAAAGATTGTTCCTCTTTTTTATGGTAAAGAATATGGGTTCTCTCCATCGAATATGTATAAGTCGGGTGGTTATAAAAAACTCAAGGCATTTGCTGATGCAGAAGGTACTAGTATTATCGAAATATTATGTCAATTAAATATCCATGATAGAGGATGTGATACTGCAAATACAGAATTATACGATCGTTTTGTAAAACAGATGGCTCCAATGGACATTGCTCTGATTGCAGTAAAGAAGATGACAGAGGATGCTTTTAGAAAAGGAGATTACGAATATGTAAAGAATATATACGCTACGTATAAATCATATTTTCCAGATCAAGAAAATTATTTTGATAGAATCATAACAACGCTTGGTGATACAAGTAATCCTAGAGAACTGAAAAATATAGGGAATAAGATTAATACAGTTGCTAGAGAATATCAGCCTGTAATTACCTTAGATGAGGAATATTTATTTTTTGCTAGAAAGACTGCAAAATCTGGAGAAGACGTCTATGTTTCTAAAAAAGACTTTTATGGAAATTGGTCTTTAGCTCAAGAAATAGTTGAAGTGAATACAGAATCACACGAAGTACCTATGGGTATCAGTGGTGATGGACAGACGTTATTGCTTTATGGTAACTATAGTAAGCTCAGAAAATTCTCATATGTAAGAGGTACAGAGTCCAGATTAGGAAAAGGAGACTTTTACTATTCAAAAAAACAAAGAGATGGTACTTGGAGTGCAGTTAATGTTTTTCAGTATCCAATAAATACACCTTATTATGAATCAGGTTTAAGCCTTAGTTTAGATGGAGATGTAGCTTTTTTTACTTCAGATAGGCCAGGAGCAGTTGGAGAATATAATCCTAATTACCCAGAAGATGGTCTTTACTTCCATGGAGCAGGAGAATTTAATACTGATATATATGTTAGTGTTAAGAATGATGATGGTAGTTGGGGAGAGCCTGTTAATTTAGGTGAGGTGATCAATACACCATTTGCAGAAAAGAACCCTTATTTACATCCTGACAAAGAAACCTTATACTTTTGTTCAGATGGCCATCCGGGCTTTGGTGGTTATGATATTTTTATGTCAAAACGACTAAATCCTAACTCATGGACAGAATGGAGTGAACCGGTTAACATGGGAATTGCGGTTAATGGTGTAGATGATGATGCTTTTTATCTTACTTCAGCTGGTAATAAGGCATTGGTAGTTTCCTCTAAAGGAGATGTGAACTATGGTCGTGATGATATTTATGAATTAGAAATTCCTGAACACCTACGCCCTTTACCTATGTTGTTTGCTCACGGTAAAGTAGTAGATAAAAATGGAGAAGGAATCTCAAAAGTGAAAATTAAGATCAATACAGCTGACGGTATTGAAGTACATGAAAAGTATACAGGTGATAATGGAGAGTTTCAATTAGCATTACCTCCAGATACGGACTATGTAGTTTATGTTGACGATGATGACCTCATTGGTAGTAGTATTGAGATCAAAGAAGATAGTGACCCTGATAAGAACTTTAGTTTATCAGCCATGGAAACGGTAAACTTAACAGATGAAGAAGATGCTACTTTCGTCATGAATTCTTTAAACTTCGATACTAACTCTTTTAATATCCGTAAAGAATCCTTTTTTGATCTTGATCGATTGGTTGCGATGATGAATCGAAATGATTTATGGATTTTAATCATTGAAGGCCATACGGATAATGTAGATTCAAAAGAATATAACATAGAGCTGTCGAAAAATAGAGCAAATGCTGTAAAAGAGTATCTGATATCTAAAGGAGTACACCCAACGAGAATAGATGCATATGGTTACGGAGAAGAAAGACCAGTGGGTAGTAATGCAACTTCTTCGGGTCGACAGGAAAATCGCAGAGTTGTATTTACTATATTAAAATAAAAAAGGCACTTTATAAAGTGCCTTGTAAGGGTGTAAATAGTAGCAATGTTTTTGTCAACTAAATGTGTTTAAGTAGAAAGTAGCAATGAGAAAATAGCGTTTCCAATAGGGTGAACAAACAACAACGTAGACCTTTGTCTACAAATATTTTTATAGTAGAAAGTAGCTAGAACCAACAGTTATTTTCTTTATTTGATAACTCAAATTTACATTCATTTACTTAACAAAACAAAATAAAAAACATCATTTGTAAACAAATGTTTACAAATGATTGGTAAATAATTGATAGCTAGATAAATAAAATCAAGTGCTTTTTTGGTTTAAGTACTCAATGTTAGGTGAAGTTGTGAGTTCGATTGATATTTCAAAAAAATAAAAAGAAAAATAGATTTTGGTATTTTTTGAAGTAAAGTGAATAATTTAGTACACATTTTGTTATTTGTTCAGTATCTTATGAGATAAATCGAATTTTTATTCGTTCTCTTATTAGAAAGCTCGTTCGAGAAAACATAAAAGTGAAAAAGTTATTTTGGTAGTCTTTGCACTACCTGAACACCAAAATAGTTATGCAGACTGTTATTAATACTCTTACTATTATTCCGATATTATTCATCAGCCTTTTCACTGTTGATTACAACACTACTTCTATTGCTGCTCAAGGAGGTAGACCTACTTTTACTGTAATTAAACAAGATGTTCCTAAAGCTTGTCCATTAGGAGGTTTACATTTAATTGAAGGGATCGTTCGTTCTGCCAATCCAGACGAATACGTAGATATCTATATTTATCTACAAAATTACAACGGATCGTGGACGAAACAAGTATTCAAAAGAAAAGGAGGCGGAGTTGTCAAGTTAGACTTGTCTTCATGTGATTACACAGGTAATTATTATGCTTTGGCTGATTATGCTTACAATTCTGGTAAGAAAATGCCAAGTGTTGAGCAAGTAAAGGCGAAGCATGAAGAAAAAGGAAAGAATCCGAAATTCAGAGTAACTGAAAAATATCCTTTCAAAGAATGTGAAGGAGATGCTATCGGTACTTATTTCAAACAAGGAGAAGTTTTTACACCTAAAGGTCAAAAGGTCGAAGTGACAATGTACCTACAGAAAGCTGATGGTTCTTGGAGAAAGAAGCATTATAAGAAAGTAGGTTCAGGTTTTATTCCATTAGAAATCAAAGGATGTGATTTAAATGGAGTATATAAATCTCGTATTGTTTATGCTAATTAATCTTAGTAGAAACAAAAAAATAGGCTTTTTAGAAACTTTTTGATGTATTATATAGTAGATACATAGGAACTTGAATCTACTATATAAAATTTTTAATTGTCTCTTTGACTATTGAATAATTCAAAAAAACTAGTATTTTCGCAGAAAATCAAAAATGAGATATAAATTAAATTTTATGTCTCATTGACCAATTTGTATTAACAAAAAACTATTATAAATATGTACTGGACATTAGAATTAGCTTCTTATTTAGAAGATGCACCATGGCCTGCAACAAAAGATGAGTTAATTGACTACTCTGACCGTACAGGTGCACCAGTAGAAGTAATCGAAAATCTTCAAGAATTAGAGGACGATGGCGAACCATACGAAAGTATTGAAGAAATCTGGCCTGATTACCCTACAAAAGATGACTTCTTCTTTAACGAAGACGAATATTAATCCCAAAAAGGTATAATATAAAACTGCGGCTGTGTCATTAATATTAAGACACAGCCGCAGTTTTTTTATATTCTATTTTTTTAAGAGGCTAGTTCAATAAAGCTTCTCCTAACTTTAAATCTTCTGGTGTAGTTATTTTGATATTTTCGTAGTTTCCTTCGAAAAGATGAACGGAGTGACCTGAAAACTCAGCAACGCTAGCATCATCAGTAAATATATCTCTATAATCATTCTCAAAGGCAGGGAAGATAACATCTGAACGGAATGTTTGTGGTGTTTGTACCATTCTATATTCACTTCTATCTTCAGTACGATTTTCATTCTCTCCTACCCAACGTATAGATTCTTTTAAGGCAACTGTTGGAATAGCTGTACCAAAACTTGCAGCTTCAGTAAAGCTTTTTTGTATTACCGAAGTATCTACTAAAGGTCTAACACCATCATGAATTGCGATAAGACAATCTTGGTTAGGGATATATTGTAAAGCATTATCTACAGACTGAAAACGTGTATTTCCACCAGTAACTACTTGATGAGGTGTTGAGAAACTATATTCCTCAACTAATGATTTCCAAGTAGGTATTTGATCCTTAGGAAGTGTAATAATAATTTGAATATTGTCTTCAGCTTGATGAAATTTATTGATAGTATGCATTAAAATCGGAAGGCCTTTCATCAGAAGAAACTGCTTAGGGACTTCACTGCCCATCCTTGTTCCTCTTCCTCCGGCTACGATTATGCTATATTTTTTCATTTTGTTTATTATGTTTCTATGATTGATGTGATACTACAAAAAAAGTTGTATTTACTCTTGAATAAAAGGAATCCAACAAAGAATACATATATATAACATTGTGTTATAAAAGTATATTCTCACTGATTTACTATATTAAAGTTACACCTTATTTGATAGAACTTGTAACCCATATTGCAACTTTCGAAATATTCATTAGAAAAATCCAAGCGATAGTTAAAAGCAGAATCTACAAACCTAAAAGCCATGAATTCAACACACCTGATTTACTTTATAGAAGACAATACAACAGAAAATATGTTGATGAAATTAGCATTACAAAAGCTACCGAATATTGAGGCAAAATTCTTTTCTAATGGTTTTAAATTATTAGAAGCATTTGAGAAAGAACCAGCAAAAATTATTGTTACTGATTTAATGATGCCAGAAATTTCGGGTCAACAGATTATCCATACGCTTCGTAAACAATCAAAAGAAACACTAGTGATTGTTATTTCTGCACAAGAAGAAGTAAATCAAATTGCAGACTTACAGGCTTTGGGAATCTTTAACTATGTAGTAAAAGGAGATCATTGCTTAAGCTATCTCAAAAAAACAATAGAAGTAGCTTGTTACCTCTTGGATGAAGGATATCAATTTTAATTTTTAAGCTTCAATGTATTCATCATATGTATCATGTCTTCTTTAACATAATCGATGAGTGGAGCCAGTGAATCATTCTGAGTAGACGTAGGGAAGTATAATGCAGCTCTGAAAAAGTGTTTTGTGGAGTCTGTAACAAAAAACTGGAACTGACTTGGTACATCACCTTCTATTTCATACATCACTGCAGCATATCCATTATTTGTTTGGGTACTATACTCGTCAATGGCTGTAGCTCGAACATTGTGTTTAAAAGTAAGTACATTAGATGTGTTTGTATATCCTACAAGAGAGTCGAAATTAGCTAACTTTTTATATGAGATATCTACAGTAGCATCAAACTGAGGATACTTTACTTCTACCCAATAAGGTTCTGACATAAATGAAGAGTCAGGTACAAGAATAGCATTACTTGCTAATTCAAACTGGTATGGATACCCTTTTAATTCTTTGTTTTTAAAGACTTGATCAGAGTATGCATGATTAGGCATTTCGATTCTATGAAAGCCTCTAGGTTTTGGTAAGTAAGCTTGATCAGTACTGCTTCCGCAGCTGAATAATATTACTGGTATGAAAAGTAAGCTTAAAAAATTATTTATTTTCATGAAGTTTGTTTTTCGTCTTCTTCGAATTCAGCTTGTAAACGTTTGATATGTTGTTCATCATTGAATTTAACATGAACTGTTTTAATACGTTTTTTATCTACAGCTTTAATCGTAAAAGTTATATCTCTATAGTCTATTTTCTTTCCTGTTGAAGGCATTTCTTGTAAAAGTTCAAGGATCAATCCTCCCAAGGAGTCGCTTTCACCTTTTACTTTATCGAAATAATCAGGAGATAGTAATGCTAATCTTTCAAAGTCTACTAATGATGTTTTACCATCTAGGTTAAAGCTAGCATCTTGGCTGACATAATCTTGTACAAGGTCACCGTCAAACTCATCGTTAATATCACCTACAATTTCTTCGATAATATCTTCTAGAGTTACTAATCCTGTGGTACCACCGTATTCATCGACAATAATTGCCATATGTACCCTACGTTCTTGGAAATCTCTTAAGAGTTCATCAATTTTTTTTGACTCTGGAACGTAGTAAATATCTTTTCTGATAATCCTTTTCCATTCGAAATGTTCATTCTTATCCAAGTATGGAAGTAGATCTTTGATATATAGGATACCCACCAAAGAATCTATTGTATCTTCATACACAGGAAGTCTTGAAAAGGAATTTTTATTGATATGATCCATCAACTCATGGAAGTCGATTTCTTTGTCTAAAGCATTCATATCAGTTCTAGAAACCATAATTTGTTTCACAGTTTTTGAACCAAAATGAACAATGCCTTTCAACATTTCACTTGCTTTATCGTCAACTTTATCTGTTGCTAAACTTACAGCCTGATCTACTTCGTTGACGGATACTTCAAGGTTATAATTTCTTTTAGCCAAAGCTTTTTCCATGGTATTACCCATTGAAGTAAGCAACAAGGCCAATGGTTTACAGACTTTTATAGAAACAATCCAGAAGGTAATCATTCTTCTGGCAAAATTTAGGCTATTCTTTGTGGCATATATTTTTGGCACAATTTCGCCGATAAATACCACCAATGCGGTTACAACAAAGGTTAGTGTGATAAAAATTTCTGCACCATCTCTTGCAATACCTATATCATCTGCTACTTGCCAAGCGATGAAAGTAGATATCATAACTATTGCAACATTGACAAAGTTATTACAGATCAATATTGTTGCTAATAGTAGTTGTGGGGTCTGTAGTAGACTAAATACTTTTTTACCAACCTCATCATCTCCTTCCCTACATTCTTTTATTTGTTCGGGTGTTAGAGAGAAGAAAGCTACTTCGGAACCAGAAATTAATCCCGATAAAATGAGTAAAAGCACCACTACTAATGCGGCACCCCAAGGTACATTTTGGAGTGAAAACATTAATAGTGGCATTACTGGGTGTGACAAATCACCTTCCATGAATTTCGTTTAAGTTCAAAAAACATTTAGAAAGGCAGATCGTCGTTGCTGCCTTCTGCGGCACTCAAGTCTGGTGTAGCTGCTGCTGCCGCAGGTGCAGGAGAAGCCGCTTGAGCCTGGCTAGGAGCATCTGCTGCAGTTGGTGGAGCATAAGCATTATTACCAACTTGTCCTTCAGGTCTATTATCAAGCATCACCATATCTCTAGCTACTACTTCGGTAGCATAGCGAGTGATTCCGTCTTTTTCATAACTACGAGTAGTCAATTTACCCTCAAGATAAATTTTACTACCTTTCTTTAAATATCTTTCAGCAATAGTTGCTAAACCTCTCCACATAACGATGTTATGCCATTCAGTTTGTGTTTGTCTATTGCCGTCTCTGTCAGTATAGCTTTCAGATGTAGCAAGAGAGAATGTGGCAACACTTGCACCACCTTCTAGATGTCTCACTTCTGGGTCTCTACCCAAGTTTCCTACTAAGATGACTTTGTTAACTCCAGCCATTTTTTTGTTTTGGTTCTGTTAATTATTAAAATATGAATCATTAAGTTGTTTGAAATGATCAGAAAAGATTTTCTTCTCTGATTCCAAAATACTTAATAAATATATTTTGTCAAATAATTCTCTAAAATGATCGGCTTCCCAACCGATTTAATTTCCTCAATATCCATCCACTGATAATCAGTATGTTTATCTGGTATAGAAATTTGAGTCTGCAATTTTACATGAAAAAACTCAATAAATAACTTTCTGTGTGATAACAAATGCTTAAACGTTTCACTCTTATGAAAGATAGTGTTTTCATGTATTTCTAATCCTGTATTTTCAAGAATAATGCCTGTTGAAAACTCGGTAGGTTTATCTGCCGTTTCTGACAATGGAAAGTCATATAAACCTGTCCAAATGTCACCTTCGGCTCTTTTCTTTAAGATAAAACGGTCATTATGTTCGATCACAAAATACTGAAGATAACGGTTGCTTACTTTTACCTTTTTTAGCTTAACAGGTCTGATACTGATGATATCCTTAATTCTAGCTTCACATTCTTGTACAAAAGGACAATCTTCACAGCGAGGACTTTTAGGAGTACATTGGATAGCTCCCATTTCCATTAATGCCTGATTGAATATATCTGGTGAGCTTTCTGAAATCAATTCATTGGCTACTTCAGTAAAAACTTTTTGTCCTTTTCCAGATGCAATGTCATGGTCGATATCAAATATTCTTGATAATACTCGATAGACATTACCATCTACAGTTGCGACTTTTTCCTTAAAACCAAATGATGCAATAGCTGCTGCTGTATATTTACCAACCCCTTTTAAGGTCAGTAAATCTTTATAATTATCAGGAAATTGACCGTTCCACTTTTCCATCACTTCATTGGCAGCAATATGCATATTTCTGGCTCTAGAGTAATATCCTAACCCTTGCCATAAATGAAGTACTTTGTCGATATCTGCTGCAGCAAAATCTTTTACCGTTGGAAAATTTGCTACAAACTTTTCATAATAAGGTAATCCTTGTTGTACTCTTGTTTGTTGAAGGATAATTTCCGATAACCATATTTTATAAGGATCGGTAGTATGTCTCCAAGGAAGGTCTCGTTTATTTTTCTCGTACCAATTGATGAGCCGATCGGCAAATTCCATATTATTCTGTTACTTCAGTTTGATTAAGATGGTTCATACGTTTGAGCATTCTCTTAAATGCGATTTGAAGAATTTTCTGTAATGGGACTACTACAATTAGTGATACTAATAGCCATGCAGTTGCACCTTGTAACATGAGTAATCCTATTTCCTCCAAACCTTTGAATAGACTTTCATCAATGGCAGCTTGTATTTTTTCTAAAGTGATACCTTTAGATTCTAAACCAAAAATAAAAGTACCTAATTGTATGTATGGGATTATCAAAAATGCTTGTAGTGGAGAAACAGCATAGTTCGCCGCCTGAATTGCAAATTGATTTAGTTTAAAAATAGATGCAATGATAATACATATCCAAGTACATAAACCCAACATAGGAGATGATCCTACAAGCATACCGACACCTACACTCCAAGCCAATTCATTAGGAGTCATTCCTTGTCTTAATAATGTACGGATAGGTACCAAGATTCTATGTGTTACTTGATGCTTAACAGATAAGCGAATATCTTTTAGAATGCCCATGATGAAATTTGTTGGATAAATTGTGGTAAGGCAGAAGGTTCCATCACAATAGCGAACAAAATACCAAAAAGTGCACCATAAAGGTGGGCAGAGTGGTTTACGTTGCTGTCTATATTATTCGTTTGGTATTGTGTATAGATCAAATATATTGCCCCCCAAATAAATCCTGGAAAACATAAGATGCCGTATAGACAGATATCATTCAGTGGGGAATATAGAATACTAGCAAAGATGATTGAAGATACACCTCCAGAAGCACCTAATGATCTATAGTTAAAATTATTTCTTTGTTGAATAAATGTTGGGATATCCGCGACAATTGCCCCTAATAAAAATAAACTAAAGTAAGCTAATGCTACTAATGTTTCATCACCAAGGATAATCATAAAATAATACTCAATATATCTCCCAAAGAAGTAGAGAGTAAACATATTGAAGAACAAATGCATCCAACTTCCATGTACAAATGCAGAAGTAATAAACCTGTACCACTGATTTTGTTTTTGCACCATATATGGCTGCATAAGAAGTTTATTTAATACATCTGGTTTTTGCCATGCATAATAGCTTATAGCTACATTGATAGCGATTAAAATAAGTGTTAGTGACATCTATTTTCTTGAAAAATTTTCTAATAATAATTCTACGCAAGATAGTAATATTGAATCAGAGAAAAGTAAGTATTCAGAGTTATTTTATTTAACAATTACTGAGTGATATTGTTCTCCATACACAATTATTATGAACTAAGATTCTTGAGAATTGCATCTATTAGAGCAATTCGCCGTTTAGATTATTGTTTATTTACGTGTTTAGGTAGTAGAATTCAATTAGTTATATTATCTTTGCACGCTGTAAAGGGAACGCGTTTCCCATATGTTCAACTGTGTCACAAAGGACGAGTTCCTTTCCAACACACAAATGCTTATTTAAAATGGCAGTAAAAATCCGTTTAGCACGTCGTGGTCGTAAGAGAAGACCTATCTACAACGTAGTAGTAGCTGATTCAAGATCTCCACGTGACGGTCGTTTTATCGAGAAATTAGGTACTTTCAACCCTAACACTCACCCTGCAACAATTGATATTGATCCTGCAGCTGCTGCAAAGTGGTTATTGAATGGTGCTCAGCCTACTGACACTGCTCGTATGGTACTTTCTAAAGCTGGTGCAATGTTCAAGAAACACTTACAAGTAGGTGTTATCAAAGGTGCAAAAACTCAAGAGCAAGCTGATCAAGAATTCGACGCTTGGATGTCAGAAAGATCTTCTGCATATGCTGCTGAGTTAGAAGCTAAGAAAACTGCTGCTGAGGCTGCTGTTAAAGCTGAATTAGAAGCTGGTATCGCTGCTCGTAAAGCTGCTGAAGAAGCTGAGAAAAAAGCTGAGGCTGAAGCTCTTGCTGCTGCCGCTGCTGCTCAAGCTGAAAAAGAAGCTGAAGCTTCAGAAGAAGAGGCTGCTGAAGAATCATCAGAAGAAGAAGAATCTGCTGAGTAATTCAAGCAAAAATCTTAAGTCGAAGGTGAATACCCTTGTATTTACCCCGTAAACTAGGTTTACGTAATCCCCAAATCGAAAATATATAGTCCTACTCCTCCCAGGGTAGGACTTTTTTTATTAATAAATTTTAAATTGTTGTTTAAACAAGAACTCTATTAACAACTCTCCGTATATTCATAACACAATACACTCAACTCATACATTCAAAAATAACCTATGGAAAGAAACATAGTAGGTGTTGTTCTAGCTTCTTTCTTTGTATTATCAACTATACTATATGGCGTACTTGGCGAAGACAGTTTTGTATTTCATGTAGATAGTAAAGAAGACCTAAAAGAAGCAATAACAACCACCGATTCACTAATAGAGAATAATAACCTTAATTTTCACAGAGCAGAATTGATAGTCTGCGGTGAAGTAACCCGAAGTTTAATTGATGACATTGATACCATGAATATGCTAAAGTCTGTAGATAAAGAGCATGTACAGGTAACAGTTTGTGAAGCTTCATTAGAGAAGTTAAACATTAACCCAGACGAGCTTCCTCTAGAAATTAAAGTTGTAGAAAGCCCTGAAAGACGAATCAGCGTTCTTAAGCAGTTAGGTTTTGTAACAATAGACTTATAAGAAAACACCTGAAATAGATTAATTCTACTTCAGGTGTTTTTTTATTTAAAAATATGATTTATATCCTTCTAGTGTGAAACATGATAAATAAACTCACCAATTTTTTCACCTACTTTTACAATCATAAAGAAAGAGAATCCTAAACTCATTAGAGTGAAAGAGAATTTTGATAATGAGTTTGCTTCGATAAAATTTTTAATATTTTCCATTTAATAGATTTATATAAAGTGATAAAATGATTTTAGTATTTAAGTAGTTGATTTTAAGTTAATAATATTGATGATTAACTCCAATAATAATAACTATAAAAACCAAAAAGGTATCATAAATTATAATTATCAAACTTTAAAACATCAGATATACTGTATGAAGAGTCAATAAACTTGTCTTCATATATAACTACTGGTATATATGAAAGCTTATTCACTTTTATAAATTTATCAATATCAAGGTTTTCATTTTTTATGGTCTCTATTTTTGAATACTTTTTTATAAACGTTGTATGATTAAAGTGAGTATACCATTCTTGAAATGAATTATAAAAATCTTCTGTGTTTATTGTAAAAAGCTGTGACATAATTTTATTAACTCTACTACTTTCAAAAGTATCTTTATTATCAATAAAAAAAATATCTATTTTTTCAATATCTTTTTTTGATAATGATAAAGCAATCTCTGCACATTTTGGACAAAATAAACTTAATATTAATTTCATTTTGTTGTTTTTTGATAGTGATTTTAGATAATTTTCATTTAAAACAGGTTTATTATTTACAATATTAAAGTTATATTTTTTTATATATTTTATTTCATTATTTTTTTCATAAGCGTATAATAGTATGTATAATATAAAAAAAACAAGAAATTTATATATTAATAAATTTTGATAAATATATATATGATTAATGTTTATAAAACTATAAATACTAATACTAAAATAAAATGACATTATTGTAAAACAGTATATACATAATTTTTTAAAATTTACTATTTGATATAGTAATAAATAAAATAATAAAGGGGTGACTAAAATTGAACTAAAAAATAAAAAATCAACATTATTATTAATAACAATAATTATTGATAAAGTTAATGAATAACATAATGCTATTTTCTCAAAAGATAATGTATAGGTTAAAGCCCATATTTTGAAATTAATTACTGGTTTACATTTTTTTGATGTTTCATTTTTACATGATTCTAGAGGTAACTCATTACTAGTAATTAACCTTAATGCTATTATGTTTATGATAAATAGGTAAAGTGAGCATAATTTAAAATAAATCCCATTACCATGAGTAAAAGAGAGAATAAATATAAAAATTATGCCAATTAATATTGATAATATTTTTATAGATAAAACCCATTGAAATTGATGTTGAATTAAAATTAATCTTAACTTACATACGTATTGGAGAATTTTATTATAGTTATTTTTTTTCTTTAAAGAGATAATAATACCATCCCATTCAAATAAAAAATCATTAATAAATATATTAATATTACTATTTTCTCGAGTGGAGAATATAGTAATATTATCACCTTTTATACTTCTTATTATAACTAAACCGTAGTTGTAAGTATTGTATATGGCATTTAATTTAATATCTTTTTCTTCAGGGAAATCTATTTTATACTTTTTATAATTTACTTTGTATGTATCTAAATATTTAATTATTCTATATAAAGAAAGATCATTTTTATGCCATTCTAAATACTTTAATAATTTAATTATAGAACAATAGATATTTATTTTTTGAAATATAATTAATATTAATATTGTAAAATTAGCTACTTTCATGAGATACTATTATTAAATTTATTAATAACATCTTTAGTATTATATGGTAGTTTATCAATTTTTGTAAAATCCAATAATTTTGTTTCTATATTCATTATTGAATCCTGTATTTTAATAATAGTCTTTGCAAACTCACATATTTCATTCGTTTTTAAAGGGTAATCTCCAAAATGAAAATTCTGAACATTATAATTATAATAATAGGGGTTCGAAAAATCATTTATAACTTTACCTATCATCATTGTTTTTAAATTTACTTTTTCTCCTTTACAAATTATATTATAAATGTTTTTATTATCTTTTACTTTTGTTTCAGTTTTTACTTCTGTTATCATTGAAATAAACTGATTTGCCTCTGCCTTTGTATTAACTTCTGTAAATGAATGGTCTTCATTAATGCCATAGACAATATTTGAATTGATATCATATATTGTTTTATTAATGTCATCAATTTTTACAACAATATATTTATCACTTATTATCTCAGATATAATTGATGATTGATTATTTATTGTCATTTTTCTTTTTATTGTATGCATAAAGTGAGAATTATTTAGTAAAAGAGTTATTTAATAGTATGAGCATAAAAATACGAGTACTCCCAAAACAAGAAGTACTCGTAGATATTAGTGCATAATATGATAAAAGAATTCTCCAATCTTTTCACCAACTTTAGTAAGTATAAAAAAAGAGAATCCAAAAATCAGTAACGAAACAAAAATTTCTGAATTTGAACTTATCTCTAGATAATTTTTGATATTACTCATTTTAATGTGTGATGTTATAGATAAACTCACCAATTTTTTCTCCAGATTGTTCTAAGGCAAACCATGCAGCAGCTCCTACACCAATTCCAGTAATAATACCTGTGAAGCCTACGCCTCCTTCAATATTTTTTAATTCTTTTGTTGTTAATTCTAACATTTTATTTAGTATTTTAAATTAATTATTTGATTACTTTTTTCCTGCAGCTTTGTCTGCAGCGTTGTTATATCCGTTATAAATTCCAACACCGAGTGCTGAACCTACAAATAATACTACTCCTGCAATGCACCATCCACCACAAGCTATACCACCATCAATCGATTTTAATTCTTCAAATTCTAATTCTTGGAACTTCATTTAGATTAGTTTTTAAGTTCATTTACCTACTCTTAAAAAGTATATCTATTTACAATTTTCGGTATCCTTATAAATAGAAAATCAAATAGTTAGCTAGCTTTTTTTGATACTCCAAATCTATTGTTTGACACGGAAAAAAAATTTCCGTTGCTAATTAATTTGAAAAATATTTTGAATAAATTATTTCAATATTTCTCCAGAAATCTTTAATAATCTTACTTGAGAAAGAATAAGATCGTATTGGGCATTAAAATAATTGAGAGAGGCATTCAAATAGCTATTCTGTACTTGTCTAAAATCAAAAGCAGAGATACTTCCTATATCTAATTGTTCTTGGGATAGTTGTAAGTTTTCTTCCGCAGACTTTTGACCCAATAGTCCTATTTTAGCTTTTTCTTGATTATATAAATAGTTTGCAAATAGTTGGTACGCTTCTTTTTTAAGACTTAGCTTTTTATTTTCTAATTCTAAGTGAGCTTTATGATATTGAATCTTAGATGACTGTAATTTTCTATCATTTTGTCCTCCATTGAAAATTGGAACCGAAACATTTACTCCAGCAAAGGCTCCATATAAATGACCATTATTAGTTTGAGAAACAATATCTCCTTCTAGAGTAGGATAATCAGCTTTAAGCCAATTTAGATTTCCTTGATACCCACTTTCAAAGGCAACTATAGGTTGTTTGTTTGTTCTTGTAATATCAATATCTATTTTACTTTGTTGTAATAATGATTGAGATATTCCTAATTGGCTATTTTGCTCCATCATGTTATCAATAATTGTTGTTGGGGATAACATAAGTGTTGGTACTTCTAGACTATCCGTCAGAATAAAAATCGTATTGACTTCTTGTTCACCCAATAGAAAATTGAGTTCCCTTAAATCATTTTCGACAGTTAATTTCTGATTTACAAGATGAATAGAATCAGTAAAATATGTCGTTTTTTCTCTACTTAATTCAAACCTAGAATTTTCACCTAAGGTAACTCCTTTTTCAATTCTAGATATTCTTAGTCCTGCGTTTCGATGTACTTTTCTTAGAACATCTAGTTTCTCTTTTTCAAGTAGAATCTTATAGTATTGAAATATTACCTCTTCAATTTTATTTTCTATCACTAATTGATATTGAAGTGATGTTAAATGTTCCTGTTGATCAAATTGTTTTTTTTGAAGACTAACTTTCTGTCCATTAAATAATATCCATTGCAAATCAATAGAAGCATCTAGTTGAATATTATCATTTTGACCTTCTAAAGAAAAAGGAGACGCTGGTTGATTAATTTGAGAAGATGCTCGATTCCTATTAGATATATTTACTTGTGGTAATTTACCTGAGTTTCCCCACGTATTTTGTTGTTGAGCATCTAATACATCCTGATAAATTATTTGTATTTCAAAGTTATTTTGAAGAGCCTTATTTATAGCTTCTTGAAGAGAAAGCGTATTTTTTTGAGCTAAAATCTGGAAAGAACATAGACTCACAAGTAGTATTATAGATATCTTTTTCATCCTAATTAACTTGTTTTATTGAGTTAACAGCATCTTCATGTATGTAGCCAAAGAAGAAACGGTGTGGTTTACTATACACATAGCTCATTCGATGAGAATCATAATAAATCTCTGCTCCTAGTTCTCGCATTTGAGCTAAAAGTGAACGTAGAGTACGGTCTGTAATTTCAAGTTTATGAGCAAGCTCTTTTGGTGTACCTGTTCCTCTTTTTCTGATTAAATGATCAATTCTCTCAATTCTTAGTAGTTGTTTTTGAAGTAACATTGTCTGCTTTAATTTAATATTTAGGCTATTATTAATTCTTTTAATCCTTTAGGAATTTGGGACTCCCAAAGTTCATGGTATTTTCCATTTTGTTCTAGTAATGAAAAGTGTACCCCATCTTCTACTAGTTTTCCTTTCTCTAATACAAGGATCTTATCAGCATCTTGTATTGTGGATAATCTATGGGCTATGATTATCACGGTTTTCCCTTTCAGCATAAGCTGTTGTATTGTTTTCTGAACAAACTCTTCTGATTTACTGTCGAGCGATGCAGTGGGCTCATCAAGAATTAGTATTTCAGGGTCACGGTATAAAGCTCTTGCGATAGCCAATCTTTGACGTTGTCCACCGGATAAAGTACTTCCTTTTTCACCTATTTCCGATTGAAAACCATTGGGTAAAGACTCTATAAAATCTATAATACCTAAATCTTTACATATCGAAATAACTTTTTCAACATTTGGATGCAATTCTCCTAAGGCTATATTTTCGATTACACTTCCTTTAAAAAGTTCAATTTGTTGGGGGACAACTCCAATAGTATTTCTTAGAGAGCTTCGCGATAGGTAATTAATATTGATATCACCAATTATAATGCGTCCTTCTTGTATTGGGTAAATCTTTTGAATTAGCGCCGCTAATGTAGATTTTCCTGAACCACTTTCACCAACTATTGCAGTTAATTTTCTTTTAGGAATACTAAGGTTTAACTTTTGAAAGACATCTACCCTTGAGCCATAACGAAACGATACATTTTGGAACTGAATATCTCCAATTTTTGAAGGAGTCAGCTCAATTTGTTCTTCTTCAACATTAGATTGTTCATTATCTAAATCTAATAATTCAAATAAACGATCTGCCGCAATTTTTGCATTTTGCCACTGACTATTCATACCAATCAGAGCCGTTACAGGACCTGTTAGGTAATTCAACAAGGCATTAAAGGAAAGTAACTCCCCAGGAGTAAGTTCTTTATTTAAAACAAAGTGAGCCCCAACACCTAAGAGTACCACAGTAAAAATGACCGAAACAAAGTGAGTACTATTTTCTGAAAAGATATTCGTTTGAGAAATACTAAAAACGTTCTTCAAGGTATCTACAAACCGAATTTCTGTTTTCAAGTTTGAAAAGTCCTCTATACCTAACCTTTTTATGGTCCGAATAGAATCAATAGATTCTACAAGTTGAGATTCAAGTTCTGCACTACTTTCCATTAGTTTACGTTGAAACTTTTTGTTTCTATAATTCACAAACCAATAAATACCTCCTGAAATAGGAAGTAGTAAAAGCATTACAAGTGCAAGTTTCCAAGAGTAGATAAACATCGCAACAAATGAAAAAATAAGGATACAGACATTTATTACTAAGGAAATCGCACTATCATTAATAAAAGCTCTGATTTTGACTGCATCATTAATTCTTGAGACAATTTCTCCAACCCTCATTGTATCGAAAAATTGTTGAGGGAGTTTAATAAGGTGTTGGTAATAACCTAATATCAATCGGGCATCTATCATTTGTCCTGTTCGTAGTACTAATTGGCTTTTTAATACACCTAATATTGTTTGGAACATTAAAATAACAACCATCCCAATACTCAATAACCAAAGAAGATTTTTATTACCATCAACAAGCACATAATCAATGATTTTTTGAATATAAATAGATGTACTCAATCCGAGTATTGTAAAGACCAAAGCTCCAATAATAGCCTGAATTAAGACATTCGTATGAGCACTTACCAACTCATAAAATCGACGTGATATAGAAATAGCTTCATTCTTCTTCTCAAAAGAGATGGCAGGTGTAATTAACACTAAAACGCCTGACCATAGTTTTGAAAATTCTTCAAGTGAATAATTATGGAATTGCCCATCTCCTGGGTCCATAACGGTAACTTCAGTTTTGTTTATTTTAGTAATAACTATAAAGTGCTGAAGGTCATTCTCTAGTATAACATGTGCAATTGATGGTAAGGATACTTCTGGTAATGCTGAGATATCTCCTCTTACTCCCTTAGCATCAAATCCAAGTTTTTTAGCGGCTTCTATCAACCCTAATAAATTAGTGCCTTTTTGATCCGTAGAGGCCATCTGGCGAATTTTAGCAACTGAATAATCAGCTCCATAAAATCTAGAAATAGAGAGCAAGCAAGTTGCTCCACAATCTGTAATATCGCGTTGCTTTACTTTAAGCTTAGTCAGTTTCATATATGTTCAGTAGAAAAGTTTGCTTTTTGGGTTTTATAACTTCGCAACTTTATTAGTAGTTGCATCATGTCTTGAAGGGTTTAACCAATCATCTGTTTGGTCATACAGTAGATCAAATAAGCTTCTTTGTGTGACAACAAACCGTGCTTGTAAGGTCATTCCTTTTTTAAGATAGCCTTTATAACCATTGGACAATGAAAGAAAGTCTTTATGAAAACTACATTTTACCTTAAAAACAGGTTGATCATCAAGCATAGTAACATCATGGTATACTTGCGTTATCTTGCCTTCTAAGGTTCCCCAATCATTATAATTATAAGCATCAATCTGCATAATTGATTTCATATCATTATGTAACCAACCTATATCTTTTGGAGAAACATAACATTCAGCAATCAGTTCTGATTGTGGAGTAATTTCTCCAATATTCTGATTTGCGAATACCATTGTACCTTCATGTATTCCATTAAAATTTTGTAATACTCCAGTAACTGTAGATCTGATATAGTATTTATTGATTTGCTTATTTAATTGCTTGATCTCTGAATTAAGGTTTTCAAGCTTTATTTTATGATCATCTAATTCTATAGCCCATTCAGAATGTGCTCTTTTCCATCTTAATGTAAGTTTTGTCTCATTTCTTCTAACAATCAGTTTACTATTTTCAACTTCTTTTTCTGGTATAGCTTGAGTTTGAGCTAAACGCTTTTTTCTGTTTAACTGTTTCTGAGAAATCTCTAATTCTTCCTGTAGAAGTAGAACATCGTTATAAAATTCTTCATACTTTTTAAGGTAGTTTCTTGTTCTTAGTGATTCAAGTTCTTGCAGTTCCTGGACTTCTTTCGTCACTTGACATAAGTGTATTAAATCTTTGTATTGTTTTTCCAGAATTTTAAAATGTTGTAAGGCAAAATCTCTTTTTAGAGAAAGTTCTGTAGTATCAAGAACTAGTAAAATTTGTCCTTTAGAAATAACGGTATTGTCTTTAACAAAGAGTTGAGATACTTTTTCAGTTAATGGAGCTTTTAGACCAAATTTTTCTTGAGTAGGACGTATTAACCCTAGTGACTGAATTGTTATCGGAACTTTAATTATTGGAAGACATCCTAATGCTACAATTACTAAGCTTAAAATAGTAAGATAAATAGCATTTGAAGTTTTATTTAGTTGAGTATAATATTTTGGTAATATTACTTTAATTAGCTCTTTTGGGAGAAGCATTGCGTGAAATGTTATTAATAGTATTTAGTTTATAGGTTAAAATTTTGAAGTTTTTCATTTAAGAAAAAATTAAAATTTGAAATATATCTTTAACCTCATAATGATTCATGAAATAATGATATAATTGATCATTGTTGTGATCTTGAAAATTCAGATGATCAGCTATCCCCCAACAAAGACTTCATATGCGAATAACAATTCTTTAATAGTTTTTAAGGCTACTTTATTTATCATAATAGATTAGTAATAGTTGATAAAAATTTCATTATCATGACTAACGTTCTACAATAGTTTAATTATTAGTATTTCACTTGCTAGTTGGTACTTATGAGTTAGTCAAAGTTTATCAAATTTAAATTTAGCTACGGAAATAATTCTTCCGCGGTGTGGTTATTTTGAACTTTTTATTAACGTTATATCATAACAAAAAAGTCCTACTTAACTTAATAAGTAGGACTTTATTATTGAAGATTATTTAGGTTCTTTATCTAAGGTTTCATGGACCACTTTAATTGAGGTTCCGATTAATACAATTTGATCGTATTGATCTCGATATGACTTTTTCCTATAATCTAACTCTTGTATAGCTAGACCGTTTTTCATAAAAAAGTCATATAAATTTGACCCTGATTGTGAGTTGGTGTATTCTAGCACTCTTCCACCAATTAGATAAACTTCGACATATTTATTTTCACCAAAAGTATATAGTTTAAGGTCTTCTACTCTTTCTATATTTTCAGTGTTATATATTGTTGCAATTTGTTGCCCTTCTAAAATATTAGCTGTTTTCATGTAATAATGAACATCTACATTATTTTCATTAGGGTAATAAGGCTCTACTTCGTCATTTTTATCACATGATGTCATAAATCCTAATAATGATAACAAAAATAGAACGTAAGTAAGTTTTGAAGATTTTCTCATTTTCAATTCGTAGTTGTTTAACATACTCATTATAACGAGATTAATTCGTGTTGTTTTTCCTAATTAGGCCCAAATCACTTCCGAATTTGGTAACTCCTCCTAGTCTATTGGTTGTCTATTACCTCTTTTGGGAACAGAAGCTTTTAGAATTTCCATTTGTTCTTCTGTCAACACTTGGGCCAACATCTGAAACTGCTGTTTTTTAAGGGGTATTAAAGCGTCTCTCATAGCTTCTCTATCTCCTTTATATTGTTCTTTAATTTTAGAAATGACTTGTTCATTAGATGCCTGTATTGCATCATATTTCTCTTTTTGATCAGGTGTCAATTTTAATTTTAGAACTAAAATATATTCTCTTCTTTCTCGTCGATCCAGCATTATAAATTCTTCATAGGTAGTATATGCAGTATCAGGCATAAAATCTTTTACCTTCTTCAAGTGCTTTTGTCGGTACCCATTTAGTTCTACTTTAAGATCCTCTTGGTTGATGTCTCCTTCTTTCTTGGCTATAATCATTGTATTAATGACATCTTCTTGAAGGCGTACATAAGCTTTATTTAATTTTTTCTCAACATCTTCGTTGATATTCAATTTGTCGACAAGTTCTACTGGTAAATCTTTTGGAGAAATATCAGGGAATCTTCTTTGTGCAAATACTGAGAAACATATACTAAATAAAAGAAACGTTGTGATGAATATTTTTTTCATAATCTGTAATTAATTTTAAACTAAAATGGCATCATGCCTCCTCTACGCATACCACCTCTTTCACCGCGTTCTCCCTTCGGGTTTGTTTTTCCTTTTGGACGGTATATAAATGATAGCATAAAGTATCTTGGTAATACATTATATGTACTGGTTTGTATATAACTTTCTGTAACAGTTCTACTAATACTACTATTTTGATTGAGTATATCAGAGACTGAAAAACGAAATTCTCCTTGGCGTTTTTTAAACAGCTTATAGGCGATAGCAGCATTCCACTTATAAATATTCTCCTGTATTAAATCATCATCACCGATATAGATATTACCTGTAAACGAAGTACTTAATTGGAGTCTTTGAATTGGTTCTACTGTTAGTTTTGCTCGGATTTTATTGTGTAGATAATTACCATTAAGAGTTTCATTCTGATCATTATTAATCCAATGATAAGTGGCCATTCCCGAAATATTGAAATCTACATTTTTACTAATATTACTTGCTAGTTTAACCCCTTGACCTAATGAACTATCGAAAGTATACGATTGTAGATCATTAGTAATACCAACATTTCTAGTGTACCCGCCTGTAGTCATAAATGAAATATTGGTTTTAATAGGTCGAATAGGTTTAGAGTAAACTAAAATTCCTCTGGCAGTAAGATATCCATCTAAATTTACAGGGGCTGTATAGGAAGAACCTTTCTTTAATGGTACTCCATTGATTGTAGTATCACTTTCAGCTATGAAAGAATATTGAGTGATCTTATTGTTGGTTTGCTGAGCTGTAAAATTCACAAAGAACAATTCTTTTCTAGCAATATTGAAATTTTTAAAATTGATACGCAGTACATGATTTTCTTCTCCTTCCAAATAAGGGTTACCTGTCGAAACATTTAATGGATCACTATAATCTACTACAGATTGTAAGTTGCTCACCGATGGAAGTGTTACATTTTTTTGATAAGAAAATCTTAACCTTTTACTTCTTGAAAAAGCATAGTTGATAAATACACTTGGTAGCAGATAACCAAAATTGGTACTAGTAACTTCCTCATAGGGATAAATACTTTCATTATGAAGAGTCGAATATTGATATTTTACTGCTGTTGTGATATTCAGTTTATCTTTCTTAAATAATAACCCCGCTTCAGGTCTATAAATATTCTGCTGAGATGTGAAAGTGCTGGATAGGTCTTCTATAAATTCTCCTCCATCGATATTTTGTCCTAGTATATCATAAGTTTTTCGATCAGATTTCTGTTGTTCCCAACTCTGAAAATAATTCAATTTCAACTGTAGATTTGTGGTTAACTTTTCTGTAAAAATAAGGTTGGCTGACGTTCTAAACTTTTCAGTTTCTCCAAGTATTCGCTGAGCTGTGGAATCATTTTCGGTATTATCACTCTCATAATAATTGATGTTCGTAAATGCATCTTGATTGGTATTATCTTGATGGTAATACACTTTCCAATCCAAGGTGATAGTTCTTCCTTCTTGGTTTAACTTATGTCTCAATAAGAAACTATTATTGATATCAGCAGAGTTGGTTGTACTATAATCTGACATCACTGAGCTATTAAGAGCTGTTCCATCTTGAAGATTGGTATTTGATAAGCTAGAAGCAGAACTATTACTATTTTCAAGTTTAACAACAGGACGTATACGAATAGACGTATTTGGGTTGGCTTCATAATCTAACCGAAGGTTAAAGTTATGATTTTCCTTATGTGAATCTATATCAAGGATTTCATCTACCACTTGATTTGTTGACTCTGAAACAAAGTAATCTGTAGTGGAAGTTTCATCAGTTTCATTGTCCACAATCTTATAAGTATAACTTCCATTGACATCCCATTTATCTCCCCAAGAGTCGATATAATTTGTACCAAGAGAATGTGATGTGTTTATACCATTAGACTGAGCAGTTAAGTTGTTAGTGGGTCCATTACCATTACCTCTTCTTCCTCGACGTCCTCTTTTAGGACCTTCCGATAAGTTATCAGACATAAACCCTTGTTGGTTTACATTATTACTTAATCCAGTAAAAGACAAACGCTGTTCACCCTTAAAAATATTGATATTTCCTCCTGCACTATAGCGTTGGTCTGTTCCAACTCCTGCTTCTGCTTTTCCGAAGTAAGAGTATTTTGCATCCTTTTTAGTCACAAAATTGATGGTTTTACTTCTTTCTCCGTCATCAAATCCAGTAAACTCAGATTGATCACTTTTTTGATCGATGATTTGTACATAATCTACCATTTCAGCTGGTAAGTTGGTTAGTGCATTTTTTGGATCATCACCAAAAAACTCCTTCCCATCGACTAATATTTTTTTTACTGATTCTCCTTCTGCGGTAATACCTCCATTATCATCGGTTTCTACTCCTGGTATTTTTGTGACAAGATCTTCAGCTGTGGCATCTTCATGTGTTTTGTAATTACTTGATGAAAACTGTATGGTATCCTCTTTAATTACAATAGGAACATCTCCTACAACCTCTACTTCTGTTAGTTCAGTAAACATTGGCTCTAATTCAATGCTTACAGTTAAAGGTTCACTATCATTAATCAACAATTCTTTAGTGACATTCTTATATCCTAGATACATTGCTTCGATTTTGTAGGATCCTTTTTCTTTTAAAGTGATTTTAAAATATCCATCTAAATTGGATAGAACCTGATATCTTGATGTTGAATTTGATATTGTGATTAATGCATTGACTAATGCTTCATGATTGTCTTTCCCTGTTATCTTACCCTCAATAACTGTAGTCGATTGTGCAAGACCTAGATTTGGTATTAAAAGAAAAAGAATAATAATATATGGTTTCATTGCTTTATCGAAATGGAAGTGAAGTTGGTAATGACTCGATAGTACAAATAAACCCAATTGATGTATGCAGAGAAGAAATATTCAACGAACGGTCGCTTATTTTCAACAAACGCACCGTAAGTTTTAGTATCTTCATTGCAATCATCAAAGTTGTCACAGTTTCATTCTCTATGATATGATTTTTGTCGGTATTTTAATTTTGGTTTTATTTTACTTTATGATCAGAAAGGAAGATCGGATCATACCTTACGGACAACTTAAGGGTAAACATCATATTACCGTAAATACTAAAAACTATTATGTCGAAATAGTACATTTTAAAACTTACGCTAAAGCACACTCATCCTATTTTAAAGTAGTAGAAGCAATTTCTAATTATGGAAAACAAGTTGATGGTAAGTACGATCTTTATGATTGGAATTATTCTATCTATGAGTTTGAGGATACATTAATGGACCTTAGATATTTTAGAAGTCTACACAGTATTATGCTAATTAAAAGTGAGTCTCCATTAAAGGTAAAGCAGTATTTAAAAGATGAAGCAGCAGTGATAGAAACAGCTAAAAAACTAGTCAAATAACACGGTTGATGTAGAATTAAAAATTTAACTTATTTTTTTAATTTTCATTGTAACCTCTTCAAAACAACCGCCGTATTATAAGCTCTCAGCAAACATCACATAATAATTATTGAAAGATTTAATAAACAAATCTCACTTACTATCTGTTTAACAATAAGGTTTTAACATCCTAAAAATCAATAGTCTTCTTTATTTAAAAGATCTCTTTTAATGACCATTAATAACTAAATAAACCCCAAAGAGAAGCTTTATGGAAATTATAGGAAGAAGTGACAAAGTAGATTTCCCTGAACTGCATTTAGAAAATCTTGAAGTGAAAGTAGATACTGGTGCTTATACCTCTTCAATACACTGTCACGATATAAAAGAAATTATTATCGACGAAGTAAAGCACCTAAGTTTTAAAGTTTTAGATCCCGAATATTCGAAATATCATGATAACACGATTACAGTCAATAATTATAAATCAAAGATGATTAAAAGTTCATTTGGTGATGTTGAAGAACGCTATGTTATCAAAACATTTGTAATCCTTTTTAATAAGGAATACCCAATTGAACTATCACTTTCTAACCGAAGTGAAATGAGATTTCCTGTATTAATAGGAAGGAAGTTTCTCAACAAAAAATTTATGGTAGACACATCTGTGAAAAACCAATCTTTTCTCTCAAAACAACCTTAATAACTTAACAAAATACTAAAATGAAAATTGCCATCCTTTCTAGAAACACAAACTTATATTCTACAAAACGTCTAGTAGAAGCTGCAGAGCGAATGGGGCATGAAGCTATCATTGTAGACCATCTAAAATGTACTATCGAATTAGAAAAGAAAAGTCCTAGAATATTCTACAATGGAAGTTACTTAGATGATGTTGATGCTATTATCCCAAGAATTGGCTCTTCTGTAACATTTTACGGTACGGCTGTAGTACGTCAATTTGAGATGATGCAGGTATTCTCTGCAGTAGACTCTCAAGCATTGGCTAACTCAAGAGATAAACTTAGAAGTTTACAGATCCTTGCTAAGGCAGGGGTAGGTTTACCAAAAACGGTGTTCACTAACTACGCAAAAGATGTTGACCATGTAATTGAATCTGTAGGAGGTGCACCGTTAATTCTAAAATTATTAGAAGGAACACAAGGTTTAGGTGTTGTATTAGCAGAAACTAAAAACGCAGCTAAATCAGTAATAGAAGCTTTTAATGGGCTAAAAGCAAGAGTTATTGCTCAACAATTTATTAAAGAATCAGGTGGAGCTGATATACGTGCTTTTGTTGTTGATGGTAGAGTTGTAGGAGCAATGAAACGTCAGGGCAAAGAAGGCGAATTTCGTTCGAACCTACATAGAGGTGGAAGTGCACAATTAATAGAATTATCCAATGAAGAAGAGCTTACAGCATTAAAGGCTACCAAGGCAATGGGACTTGGAGTTGCCGGTGTGGATATGTTGCAATCTAAAAATGGACCTTTGGTTCTAGAAGTAAATTCATCTCCTGGGTTGGAGGGAATCGAAAATGCGACAAATATTGATATCGCAAAAGAGATTATTAAATATCTAGAAAGAAATGTCTAATGATAAATTTGTCTTATTAGGTACAGAGATAAAAAAAGGCAAAGGTGCTATCCTTGAGTTAGAAGTGGCAAAACTTCATACTCGAAATAGCTTAAAAGTACCAGTGATTGTTGAAAGAGGGAAGAAAGATGGCCCTGTTTTATTGCTACTTGGAGGAGTACATGGAGATGAATCTAACGGTGTCGCGATCGTTAGAGATATAATCAGAAAGAAAATCAATAAGCCTAAAAGTGGAACAGTAATATGTATTCCAGTCTTTAACGTTTTTGGTTATCTAAATCTAACAAGAGCATTTCCTGATGGCAGAGACTTAAACAGGGTTTTCCCTGGGTCATCAAGAGGATCTTTAGCTAGTCAGTTTGCAAATAAATTCACAAAGGAAATCGCTCCTTATGTTGATTGTGTATTAGATTTTCATACAGGTGGTGCGGATAGAAGTAACTACCCTAATATACGTTGCAATTTTGATGATAAGGTAGAGTTCTCATTAGCTAAAGTTTTTGGAGCTCCCTATATGATGCATTCAAAATATATTCATCATTCTATCCGAGAAACGATTCACAAGATGGGAAAACCCATTATTCTATTTGAAGGAGGTAAATCGCTTCATTTAGATAACGATGTGATATCAATTGGCGTAAATGGAGCGTTGAATGTTATGAAATACCTGAATATGCATGAGGGCGATGTGGAAATAAAGCAAGACTCAGTATTAATTAAGAAGAGTAAATGGCTAAGAGCGCCTTATTCAGGAATCTTCGAATCAATGGTAAAAAATGGTCAATTCGTAACTAAAAAGACATTGATTGGTAGGGTCTCAGACCCCTTCGGAGAGTTTGAAAAGAAAATATATGCACCTTTTGACTGCTATATTTTCGGATTAAACACAGCTCCCAATGTAAATAGAGGTGATGCTATTTACCATGTGAGTGTAAAACATGAATAGAAGGATTTCTATTCAAACTTAATTAGTGACTCTGATTAAAAAGGTTGTATAAATAGTAAAAGCCTGATCTCTTTTTAAGAGTCAGGCTTTTTTATTATTACTATTTACTGATCTTTAACTATGCAGTTACTGCAGATAAAAGTTCAGCAAGCTTTTTACCTGTAGCTTCAGTATTCATTCTCTTGTCTTCAGGAGTTTCATCTGTAGCGATATCAGTAGTTCTGTAACCTTCTTTTAAGAATTGGTCTACTGCACTGATAATAGCATCGCTTTCATCTTTCATGCCGAAAGAAATATCTAGCATTAATGCACCTGATAAAACAGAAGCAATTGGGTTAGCAATTCCTTTTCCTGCGATGTCTGGAGCTGAACCGTGAATTGGCTCGTATAGTCCGATTTCTGACCCCACAGAAGCAGAAGGTAACATACCCATAGAACCTGCAATTTGAGAAGCTTCATCCGTAAGAATATCACCAAACATGTTACCCGTTACAATTACATCAAATTGTTTTGGATCTCTAATCAACTGCATAGCAGCGTTATCGATAAACATATGTGTAACTTCTACTTCAGGGTATTCAGAAGATAATTCTTGCACTGTTTCTCTCCATAAACGAGAAGACTCAAGAACGTTCGCTTTATCAACAGAACATAATTTCTTACGACGAGTCATAGCTGATTCGAATGCTTGACGAGCGATACGCTCTACTTCCATTTTAGAATAACGAAGTGTATCGATCGCTTCAGTACCATCTTCATTACGCTCACGAGGAGTACCGAAATAGATACCACCAGTTAATTCGCGGAAGAAAATAATATCAGAACCTTGAAGAATCTCAGGCTTGATAGATGAAGTATATAATAACTCATCAAAAAGCTTGATTGGACGGATGTTAGAGAATAAACCTAATTCCTTACGGATTTTAAGTAGACCTTGCTCAGGACGTACTTTTAAGTTAGGGTTATTGTCGTACATCGGCATACCTACTGCACCAAGAAGTACAGCATCTGAAGCCTTACAAGTGTCAATTGTTTCTTGAGGACAAGGTTCTCCTGTTGCTTCGATCGCTGAGTGACCAATCAATGCTGGAGTGAATTCGAACTCATGTCCGAAACGCTCACCAATGATTCCTAATATATTTTGAGTGATACCTGTAACTTCTAATCCGATACCGTCACCGGCCATCACTGTAATTTTCTTTTTCATTATTGTATTGTAGATTTTGGAATTTGTTTGAGTCGTAATTGATTACACATTGAAAGTATAAGCTCTGTTTGCCTCATATTTGGCAATCTCATCTTTCAAGCTTAATAAATAATCAATATCGTCATATCCATTAATCAAACACATTTTTTTATAATCATCGATTTCAAAAGATTGTTTGTTATCTTCTTTTCCTGAAATCCATGCTTTTTGTGTTTCTAAATCTACTTCAAGAGAAGTAGAAGGATCTGCTTCGATATCTGCAAATAATTCTGCTAAGAACTCTTCTGAAACCACTAAAGGAAGAATACCATTGTTTAAGGCATTTCCCTTAAAAATATCAGCAAAGAAACTTGATACAACGATCTTGAAACCATAGTCACCAATAGCCCAAGCTGCATGTTCACGAGATGAACCACAACCAAAGTTTTTACCTGCAACAAGAACTTCACCTTTATAAGTATCTTGGTTTAATACGAAATCGGCAATCGGTTGCTCTTGCTTGTCATATCTCCAATCTCTAAAAAGGTTATCTCCAAAGCCTTCTTTAGTTGTAGCTTTTAAGAAACGAGCAGGGATGATTTGGTCAGTATCAACGTTCTCAATGTTTAATGGAACGCAAGTTGATTTTATATATTTCATTTGATTATTTCTTCTTTAGGTGGATTAAGCAGTCGTTAACTCTTTTCTAATGTCTACAATATGACCGTTTACGGCAGCAGCAGCAGCAGTTAACGGAGAAGCTAATAACGTTCTAGCTCCAGGTCCTTGTCTACCTTCAAAGTTTCTGTTTGATGTAGAGATACAGTATAAACCTGCAGGAACTTTATCTTCGTTCATACCTAAACAAGCAGAACAACCTGGCTCGCGTAGTTCAAAACCAGCTTCAGCATATACTTTGTCTAAGCCTTCTGCAATCGCTTGTTTTTCTACTTGTTTTGAACCTGGAACGATCCAAACATTTACACCATCAGCCTTCTTCTTGCCTTTTACAAATTCAGCAACAGCTCTTAAATCCTCAATACGAGCATTGGTACAGCTACCAATAAATACATAGTCAATTGGCTTACCGATTAAAGATTCACCTTCTTCTAAGCCCATGTATTCTAATGCTTTTTTATCTGACTCACTCTCAGGAGTTGGTACAGAACTATCAACACCAACACCCATACCTGGGTTAGTACCATAAGTAACCATTGGTGCAATATCAGCAGCATTATAAACGAATTCAGCATCAAAAGTAGCACCTTCGTCTGTAGGAAGACTGCTCCAGTAGGCTACTGACTTTTCCCATTCTTCACCTTTTGGAGAAAATTCTCTTCCTTCTAGGTAATCGAAAGTAGTTTGATCTGGTGCGATAATACCACCACGAGCACCCATTTCGATACTCATGTTACAAACTGTCATTCTACCTTCCATAGATAAATTACGGATGGCAGAACCAGCAAACTCAATAAAATAACCTGTACCACCAGATGCAGATAATTTTGAGATAATATATAATACGATGTCTTTTGCACTCACACCTTCTTGTAACTCACCATCCACAACGATACGCATTGCTTTTGGTTTGTTTTGTAAAGTACATTGAGAAGACATTACTTGTTCTACTTGTGATGTTCCGATTCCAAACGCAATTGAACCAAAAGCACCATGAGTAGAGGTGTGGCTATCACCACAAACAATTGTTTTACCTGGTTGAGTAACTCCTAATTCTGGTCCGATAACGTGAACGATACCTTGAAAAGGGTGACCCAATCCGTAAAGCTTTACTCCAAACTCATCACAGTTTTTTGTTAAAGTCTCTACTTGGTGTCTAGATAATGCCTCTTTAATAGGTAAATGCTGATCTTTTGTTGGAACATTATGATCTGCAGTACCCCAAGTTTGGTCTACACGAGCAAGCTGAATACCTCTACCTCTCAGTCCATTAAATGCTTGTGGACTGGTTACTTCATGAATGAAATGCGTATCGATGTAAAGTACATCAGGGTAATTTTCTTTTCTTTGAACGACGTGACTATCCCATACCTTTTCGAATAGTGTTCTCGGTTTGTTGTTGCTCATGTATCTATCTTTTAAATAATTCTCGATTTTACTATCTGTTAAGCTCTAAAAAACTGATTTACTTAATGTTGAAGTTGTTTTTTTATTGAAATTTAGAACTATTTGACTAGGAATTAGTAAAGACCTAAATCTTTGTATTATTTTTGCCTAATCCCCCATAAAGTCTTGGTTATTGAAAACAATTACTATCAGCAGTAAGTTTTCTTTCCAAGATTTTGTTTAAGTTTATGATAGATTACCACACATTTTAAGTGATAATCATGTCAAATTTAGTTTACTACGTAATTTTTTAAAACTCGTTTCGGTTTATAATTACGATTTCAGAACTACAATTTAAGTACTAATTTAACAGTAAAGTTATGCTTATTCAACCAGGTGAACTCCTAGCGAAAATAGACGCACCAAGTGATTTGCGAAAACTTCCTCTTGATAAACTTTATCAAGTGTGTGAAGAGTTACGTGAGTTTATCATAGATAATGTTTCTATCTATGGTGGTCACTTCGGAGCAAGTCTTGGAGTTACTGAGCTTTCTGTAGCTTTACATTATGTATATAATACTCCATATGATCGCATCGTTTGGGATGTTGGTCATCAGGCGTATAACCATAAAATACTAACAGGAAGAAGAGATGATTTTCATACCAACCGTCAGTATGGTGGACTTTCAGGGTTCCCTAAAAGAGACGAAAGTGAGTATGATACATTTGGTGTAGGTCACTCTTCTACATCTATCAGTGCTGCTTTGGGTATGGCGATTGCTTCCAAAGAAAAAGGCGAACATGATAGAATGCACATTGCTGTGATAGGTGATGGCTCCATGACTGCAGGTATGGCTTTTGAAGCCATGAATCACGCAGGAGCATCAGATGCAAACATTCTAATTATCTTAAATGATAATAGAATGGCCATTGATCCTAACCAAGGAGCATTGAAAGACTATCTTACTGATATTACTACCTCTCCTATGTATAATAAATTGAGAGAGGAAGTATGGAACATGTTGGGAAAAGTAAAGAAAATTGGCCCACATGCTCAACAAGCAGTATCTGCAGCAGAAAATGCTTTAAAATCAGCATTATTAGAGCAAAGTAATTTATTCGAAGCATTAGGTCTTCGTTATTTTGGCCCGGTAGATGGTCATGACATCAACCATTTGGTTCATGTTTTAGATGATCTGAAAAATATACCAGGACCAAAAATTCTCCATGCTGTTACTGTAAAAGGTAAAGGATATGCATTAGCAGAAAAAGATCAGACCAAATGGCATGCACCTGGTAAGTTTGATAAACTTACTGGAGAGATAAAGAAAAAAGTATATACCACTCCACAGCCTCCAAAATATCAAGTAGTCTTTGGCGAGACTATCTTAGAGATGGCTAGAGAGAACGATAAAATTATGGGTATTACACCTGCAATGCCTTCAGGAAGTTCATTAAATATCATGATGAAAGAAATGCCTGATAGAGCTATTGATGTAGGTATTGCTGAACAACATGCTGTCACATTTGCGGCAGGTTTAGCAGCAGAAGGTATGATTCCTTTCTGTAATATCTATTCCTCTTTCATGCAAAGAGCATATGATCAAGTGATCCATGATGCTTGTATCCAAAATCTTCCTGTAATTTTCACTTTAGATAGAGCAGGTTTTGCAGGAGCAGATGGAGCAACACACCATGGAGCTTACGATATTGCTTTTATGCGTTGTATACCAAACTTGGTAGTCGCAGCACCTATGAATGAAGCTGAACTTCGTCATTTAATGAAGACAGCAGTAGATCATAGAACTTCACCTTTCTGTATCAGATACCCAAGAGGTCAGGGTGTGATGCCAGAGTGGAGAGTGCCTATGGAAAATATTGAAGTAGGTAAAGGCCGTAAAATTCAAGATGGTGAAGAAGTAGCGATTCTTACTTTTGGACACATTGGTAATTACGTTGTTCAATTAAGAGATAGATTCCAAGCTGCCGGATTGAACCCTGCCCATTACGATATGCGTTTTGTAAAGCCACTAGACGAGGAAATGCTCGAAGAAGTCTTTGCTAAATTTGATAAGGTAATAACTATTGAAGATGGTTGTCTTCAAGGTGGTTTTGGATCTGCAATCTTAGAGTGGGTAATGGATCGTCAGATCATGAATAAGAAAGTTGTTCGATTAGGTATTCCTGATACTATTATCGAACATGGTGAACAAATTGAATTACAAGCTGAAGCAGGTTTCGACCACGAAGGAATCTTCAATGCAGTAGTCAATTTATCAGAGAAAGTGAAAAAATCCGTAGATGTTTTAGAAAAAAGTAAGTAAGAAATATCTATTGAGGCAATATTTTTGAAGTAAGGACTGTTTTAAAAGCATAGCTTTTAGCAGTCCTTATTTTTTTGAGGATAGATTTAACAAGATAATTTCATTATGATATTTCACAAGACTGTTCGTTTCCGACTCCTCGTGTTATTTATAATTAACACTACATTACTCCTGTTTACATTAGGAGCAGTGTTTTTTGGTACACGATCTTTGATCGAAACAAATAGTCTTTCTGAACAATTCGGATCATGTAGTTCAATTTATACCGAATCGGAAATATATTTTAAGAATTTCCTATTGGAAGATTTATCAAGTAGTGATTTCTATAAAAATAGAAAGAGTACAAATACCTCTCGTTCAGTACACCTACTTGACTCTGCTCTTTTCACTGTAGAAGAAGTGAGGAAAAAGATGGAGTCACTTAATGACCCTAGAGCAAAAGAGATAGAATTACTCCGTTCTGATCTTGAATTGTTAAAAGCTGAGCAAGACTTCCTAATGCGAAAGTTCCTAGATCTAGGATATAAAGATTGGGGCATGATCGGAAATATGAGGTCTAAAGTACATAAAATTGAAAATTCTGAAATCGATCTCAATCAAGGGCTTTTACTAACAATGAGAAGAAACGAAAAAGACTTTCTTCTTAGAGGAGACTCAAAATACTTAAGAATGTTTGATGAAAGTGTCGAAGATTTTGAAGCACACATTGTTCAATTGTACCAAGATTCAAAAAAGGAAGCATTAAGCGAGCAGGATGTAAGAGAGTTAAGAGCGAGTTTGGCAGGGTATCAGTTTGGCATGCACAAAGTGGTAGACCTTATGAAGGTGATTGGTAAAGGACAAAGTGCTGGTTTAATGAAGTCGGTATCAGACCTGCAAGAAAAGATCAATTCTCGATTATTAAACCTTTCTGAGAATATTTCATCTTCTAATGAAGAATACCTAAGATGGATGTTGGGGTTATTTGTTGTCATCTTTGTGATACAATCAATTATTCTATCTTGGTTCGTTTTTAATTTCTCAAGAATTCTAGAAAAGAGATTCACATTTATGCAGTTGATTTCTGGTAAACTTTCAAAAGGTGAATCATTAACGAAAATAAAGAAAGAAGAAGTAGAGGAATATGATGAAATCTCTGATATCTCCACTCACTTCTACGAAATAGATGAACAATTAAACGCTGCTCATAACTTTTCAGTAAAAGTTGGAAATGGCGAAATAGATGTTCAATATGAAAAGAAATTTGAAACAACTCCTTTAGCCAAAGATTTATTAAAGATGAGGAATCGATTTAAGGCGGTTCAGGAGTTAGAACATAAACGTAATTGGGTGACAAATGGTATGGCGAAATTCTCCCAATTACTAAGAGATAAACTAGATTCTGATTCAGAGTGGTATGATAACCTTCTAAGAAATATCATGCACTATGTTGATGCTAGTCAAGGTACCTTTATTCTTATAAAAGATGATTTAGGAAAAGAGCCTGTATTAGATCTAGTCGCTTTATATGCTTACGATAAAAAGCGTTACGAAAATAGACAGTTCGATGTTGAAACAGGTTTATTGGGACAAGTATATAAAGAAAAGCAAATGGTATACATTGAAGATGTACCTAGTGATTATGTCAATATCACTTCTGGTATGGGTGGAGCTAAACCAAAATGTCTTATCATCTTGCCTCTTATTTATGCTGATAAAATGTATGGAATATTGGAAATTTCTTCTTTCAATACTTTCGATGAGTATCAGGTAAGCTTCTTAGAAAACCTATCAGAAATCATTGCTTCAAGTATTGCCGATATGAATACTTCGAGAGTAGTAATTAAGATGGAAGAAAAGTTAATGGAGCAAAAAGAGAGAATTAGAGAACTCGAATCCATTATTAATGAAGGAGTTGAGAATTAAGATATTTTTCTAAGATTATAACAAAAATTTAATCATTAATATTTAAGGATGTGAATACTTACTTACCAAAAGTTGTATTCACATCCCTTTTTGTTAGTTTTACTGCCAACAATTATTTAACGAGGAATATCCTTTATGACATTGAAGTCTTATTAACAAATAACTATGAGTTCACAACAGAAACAACCTTCATTATTGGAATCTATTATACCAATTATCTTTCTGGTGATACTATTAGGTGCTAACGTAATGGTATTTGGAGATGACGGATTAGCAGGTTCGAATCAAATTGCTCTTTTATTAGCTACTGCTGTCGTTGGAATAATCGCATTTTTTAGATTAAAAATGTCGTTTGATACATTGATGAATGGAGTCGTCGATAGTATTAGTGCAGCGATGTCTTCTATTTTAATTCTATTAATGATTGGAGCTTTATCAGGAGCTTGGTTATTAAGTGGAATTGTACCCGCAATGGTCTATTATGGTCTTCAAATCCTAAATCCAACAATATTTTTGGTAGCAACAGTAATTATCTGTGCTATTGTTTCAGTAGCCACAGGATCATCTTGGTCTACAATTGCTACTGTTGGTATTGCATTATTGGGTATCGGTAAAGCATTGGGCATGCCAGAAGGGTTAGTAGCTGGTGCTATTATCTCTGGAGCATATTTTGGCGATAAGATGTCACCATTATCAGATACAACAAACCTTGCTCCTGCTGTAGCTGGAACAGACTTGTTTACACATATCAGATACATGGTGTATACAACCTTACCGTCGTTTACTATTGCATCGATCTTATTTTTGATTATTGGTTTCGGCTATGACTCAGAAATTTCACAAGATAATGTGAAATCTGTATTAGTCGCTTTAGATAAAGCATTTTATATTTCACCTGTTCTTTTTGTTGTACCTGCAATCGTAGTATTTATGATTATAAAGAAGGTACCAGCATTGCCAGCATTATTTGTTGGTACGCTTACAGGAGCTATTATTGGTATTTTCCTTCAACCAACAGCAGTGACAGTTATCGCAGGTGGTGAAACAGGATGGCAAGCAACATACATGGTATTTATGAAAGCAATGTATGAAGGATTCTCAATTGAATCAGATAATCAGATTGTTTCTGAGTTGTTAGGATCAAGTGGTATGGCCGGGATGTTAGGAACAATTTGGCTTATTATCGTAGCCATGGGATTTGGTGGAGCAATGGAAGTTACAGGAATGCTAGAAAAGATTACTTCTACTATTATTAAGAATGTAACAAGCGAAACGGGTTTGTTTGCATCAGTGGCAGGTACTTGTATTTTCTTTAATACTACAGCTTCTGATCAATACCTTTCTATCGTTGTACCTGGTAAAATGTATGCCGAAGCTTTTAAAGAAAAAGGACTAGCTCCAGAAAACTTAAGTAGAACTTTAGAAGATACAGCAACGGTTACTTCTGTACTTGTACCATGGAACACTTGTGGTGTAGCACAATCATCAGTTTTAGGTGTAGCAACAATGGCTTACTTACCTTATTGTTTCTTCAATCTTTTAAGTCCTATTATGACTGTATTGTTTGCGGCATTTAAGATAAAAATAAAGAGAATCTCTAAGTAGAATGAAAAGTTCCTATTAACATTTTACTGAAAGACACTTAAGAAGTACTCCTAAATTGAGGAGTACTTTTTTTTGCCTCTAACATTTTAAAACATAACAAAGCCTACATAGTAAAATCACGTTTTTAACGTAATTTTAGGGTCTAAAATGGTATTTATTTAATATTTGTAAATAAAAATTCATAGAAAGTGTTTGTATTAATAAACTTTTTATTACATTTACATCAGATAAGACATTAAAGATTAAAAAACATTAAACGTTTTTGATTGATAATGGGTTAATAAAATTAGGTTTAACAGGAAAGAGCTCGCTGCTTCAGCTAGCTTTTTTTGTTTTTATAGGGTTTTGTGTTCTAATCTTCTTGATAAATTTTGGATTACACTAAAAACGTTAAATCAATATCTTATCAAAAATCATTTTTAAGTGATGTAACTCTTTTGTTCTCTATCAAAAAAAATATTGACCCAAAGAGATTTTTGTTTTATAGCTATTTCATAACAAAGTATCGATGAATGGATTGAATTTGTAGACGGTTCATCAAAATAGGACTACTTTCAAATCATCTCTTGCCTCTTACATCACTTATCTTTTAAAACGTATTGAATTTCCTTCATTACCTCATATATATCGATATATTATTTTTACAATCGATCTACCAAGTAGGTTTGAGTTATTCATTAATCATTAAACAATTGAGTTATGAGTATTTCAGAGTTATATTATTGGGGTGGTCTTGAGTTTATGAATACCATTTCCATCATAGGTATTATCATGGTGGTTTTTATGGTAATGAGAATCATGAAAGTATCGACTAGTATTTTTTCACCTGCAAAGTCTTTAAATCTTATGAAAGAGGCAGGGACGTTAGCTTTGGTCATTGGTGTTTTAGGACAGATCATTGGTTTATTTAGTGCAATGATGGCCATTGAAAGTGCAGGTGGTGTTTCTATGGAAGTATTAGCTGCAGGTATCAAGGTTTCAACAATAACAACATTGTATGGTTTCTTGGTGTTTGTAATTAGTAGACTGGCTTCACTAATTATTCAAGCTACAGCAAAATCAGAATAAAATATAAAGGCTCACTCTTTTAAGAAGGGTGAGCCTTTAATTTATTTATACATCCTTTCTCAGTCGAAGTTCTGATGGATAATAGTTGTTTAATCGATTTGGTAAAGCTTTTACCCAACCTAAGGCTAAACCTTTGTAGGTGATAATTGCCCAACCCTTTACTCCTTGAATAGACTTGATACTCATTTCTTGTTTCTTCAGGAAGTTGATTGCATCTCTATATTCTACTTCTTGTCTTGGAAGTGATTTTGCGACAATATTAGAAACAGCTAATTCATGATCAGGTATTAATTGATTATTCTTTTTGTTGAATTTTCCCATCTTAATACCTTGATGTCTTACCTTTTGAGATACCTTCATGATTTTGAAATCTTGAACCATATGGGATGGAATGGCGAAAACGTCTTCTCTTTCATCTTGATAGAATTCGTAATCTTTTCCATTCTCCAACCATTTTCTTAAGTCTTCTGCTTCTCGTTTTCTCACCATGAAAACACCTTTCATTTTTTTAGGAGAAACACTAAACTTTTGAGTACGGGAAGGTTCACCTTTCTTCATAAAAGCAGCTAAAAATAACCCCTCTCCTTTTGTTTTATGGAAGATGAAACGATATCCTGTTGCTTTCTCACCATCCTTTTCTACCTCTATCTTAGTAATACCCCATTCTGGGTCAAAGTCAATATCTAAAGGCTCAAATTCTCCTGTTTCAAGGATTTGTTCAATGCGTCTTTCATTTTCTTCAGGAGCAAAAGTACATGTACTATAAATATATAAACCACCTTGTTTCAATGCAGATGGTATATGATTTACAATATCTGTCTGAATAGAAGCACAAGAATCAATAAGTGATGGTGACCACAGCTCTGAAGCTTTAGGGTCTTTTCTAAACATACCTTCTCCTGAGCAAGGTGCGTCAGTAACGATGACATCGAAATATTCTTTTAAAGGAGCAAAACTCTCTGCATAATTACCAGTGACAATAGTATTGGGGTTACCCCAACGAACAAGGTTATCAATCAGAGGCAAAGAACGCTTACCAACGATCTCATTCGAAACCAAAAGACTTTTTTCAGTAATTAATGAATTGATCAGTGTACTTTTCCCTCCTGGAGCCGCACATAAGTCCAATACTTTTATATCCTCTTCTAGAGGAGCATATTGTTTTAAAGCTTTCCACAAAAACATAGAAGAAGCTTCTTGTACATAATAAGCTCCAGCAAAAATTAAAGGGTCTTCGGCAAAAGAAGGTCTTTTTGCAATATATTTTGCTTCATCACACCAAGGTACAGGTGTAGTGTCTGAGAACTCAATATCAGCAGGCTTAAATGGGTTTACTCTATAGGAAACAGGTACACTTCCATCTATTGCTGTATTGAACGCTTCAAAGTCTTCAGGAGAAAGTTGTCCTTTTAGACGTTCAGTGAATTTCTTTGGTAACTTTTCAGATCTATTCGACATATTCCGAGGTGTTTAATGATCATCATACTGATTCAGAATACGAATATTGTGTTTTTTCGTTAATGAATACTGATATGTTGAATATTATTCGGATTTTTTCTAAAAGATACTTAGTTTTGCACCCTGAAAATTTTATGTATCATTCGAAATACTACGGATTGAGTGTTACTGATTTCGGCACGCGGTAATCGCTGCCAAGAGGGATCAGCATCGTGAAATTCAAGTTTTTTCGCAAAACTAATTTGTGGTTATGGATTATTTAAGCCCTGAGTACAAGAAAGAGATCTTTGCTAAGCATAGTAAAGGTGGAGAAGGTGACACTGGTTCACCAGAAGCGCAAATCGCTTTATTTACTAAGCGTATTGCACACTTAACTGAGCATTTAAAGCAAAACAAGAAAGATCACGCATCTCGTCTAGGTTTGATGAAATTAGTAGGTAAGCGTCGTTCGATGCTTGACTATGTTGCTAAAAAAGACATCAACCGTTACAGAGCAATCATTAAAGAACTTGGAATCAGAAAGTAATTTTTCTGGTTACAAAGTACCACTCAGGGGATTCCATTTTTGGAATTCCCTTTTTGCGTATAATCCCTTCATAAATTTTCACTGAAAAATGGAAATAAAAGGAGGAAAAATGATTAATCCGCGAAAAATTCACTAAATTTTTGAGTTAGAAAAAGAAAGCTTTTACTAGCCGAATTTTGACAGCAGGTAGGACGTGATCCTTAAATATCTGCTTTATGATGTAGAAAAGAACAAAACACAACACAATTACGATGTTTGAAAACGTGATTAAAAAAACAGTTGCTCTTCCTGACGGTCGTGAGATCTCTCTAGAGACAGGTAAGATGGCAAGACAAGCAGACGGATCTATCGTTTTGCGTATGGGAAATACAATGCTTTTAGCAACTGTTGTTTCTAACCCAGAAAAAAGAGATGGCGCTGACTTTTTGCCTCTTTCAGTAGATTATCAAGAGAAATTTGCTGCAGCAGGTAAAATCCCTGGTGGTTTCTTAAAGCGTGAAGGCCGTTTAAGTGACCGTGAGATCTTAATCTCTCGTTTAGTTGACCGAGCAATCCGTCCATTATTCCCATCAGATTACTATCATGATACTCAAATCATGATTACAATGGTTTCTGCAGACCAAGATGCATTACCAGATGCTTTAGTGGCATTAGCAGCATCAGCAGCTTTATCTATTACAGATATTCCTTTTGATGGTCCTATCTCTGAGGTAAGAGTAATCAAAGATACAAACGGTGAATACATCGTAAACCCTACACCAGCACAGATGGAAGGTTGCACACTTGATCTAATGATCGGTGCTACTGCTGAAAACATCACAATGGTAGAAGGTGAAATGCAAGAAGTGGGTGAAGATGAAATGATCGAAGCAATTAAAGTCGGTCATGAAGCAATCAAAACTCAGTGTGCAATCCAGGTAGAATTAAGAGAAGCAGTAGGCGTTGAAGGATATAGAGAATTCGTAGGCGACGTTGAAGACGAGGAGTTAAAAGAACAAGTTTTCACTGCTCTTTATGATAAATTATATGCTGTAGCATCTCAAGGTATCAAAGGTAAGTCTGAGCGTAAAGCAGCTTTCACTGAGGTGAAGAAAGCTTACTTAGAATCTTTACCAGAAGATGAAGAAACTGAAGAGAAGTTACCATTAATCAAGCGTTACATTGCTAAATGTGAGAAAAAAGCTTCTCGTGATTTAGTATTGAACACGCAAAACCGTTTAGACGGTCGTGATTTGGAAGAAGTAAGACCAATCGTTCCTGAAGTAGATGTACTTCCTTCAGCACATGGTTCTGCTTTATTTACTCGTGGTGAAACTCAATCATTAACAACAGTAACGCTTGGTACTAAAATGGACGAGCAAATGTTGGATTCTGCAATGGGTTCAGGTACAAGTAAATTTATCCTTCACTACAACTTCCCTGGTTTCTCAACTGGTGAGGTAAGACCAAACAGAGGTCCTGGACGTAGAGAAGTAGGTCACGGTAACTTAGGACACAGAGCTTTAGAAAGAGTTCTTCCTCCAGAAAACGAGAATCCTTACACAATCCGTATCGTTTCTGATATCCTAGAATCAAACGGTTCGTCTTCAATGGCAACAGTTTGTGCAGGTTCATTAGCACTTATGGATGCTGGTGTTAATATTACTGGTACTGTATCAGGTATCGCAATGGGTATGATCTCAGAAAACGATCCTGAAACAGGTGAATTAAAATATGCTATCTTATCAGATATCTTAGGAGACGAAGATCACTTAGGTGATATGGACTTCAAAGTAACAGGTACTGAAAAAGGTATTACAGCATGTCAAATGGATATCAAAGTTGATGGTCTTCCATATGAGGTGTTAAAGCAAGCATTAGAGCAAGCGAACAGAGGTAGAGCACATATCCGTGAAATCATGGATGATGTGATCAAAGAATCTAGACCAGATTTAAAACCACATGCTCCTCGCTCGTCAGTAATGATGATTCCTCAAGATTTAATTGGTGCTGTTATTGGACCTGGTGGTAAAGTAATCCAAGAGATCCAAAAAGATACAGGTGCAACTATCGTAATTGAGGAAGTTGAAAACCAAGGTAAAGTAAGTTTCTTTGCTGTTGACAAAGTAGCTATGGATGGTGCAGTAGGTCGTGTAAAAGCGATTGTTGCTCAACCAGAAGTAGGAGAAACATACCCTGGTACAATTAAGTCATTACAACCATTTGGTGCGTTTGTTGAATTTATGCCTGGTAAAGAAGGTCTTCTTCACATTTCTGAAATCGCTTGGGAGCGTACAGATAGTGTTGAAGGTATCTTGAACGTTGGTGACAAAATCGATGTTAAGTTATTAGAGATCGATCCTAAAACAGGTAAATTCAAATTATCTCGTAAGGCTTTATTACCAATGCCTGAAGGTTATACTCCTCCTCCTCCACGTGAGAGAAGAGAGCGTCATGATAGAGGTGACAGAGGAGATAGAGGTGGTTACCGTGGTGGTAATCGTGGTGGTAACAGAGGTGACCGTGATGGTGGCCGCGGAGGTTACAATAGAAGATAATAACCGACTGAAAGACAGTTTAGTAAGTTCTCCAATACTTTTATGAAATATTGTGAGAATTTACTAAACTTTTTATGTCTTTTTTAAGTCAATTATGTAGGATGTTTAGAACTGCACGCTTTTTGCGGTTTTAAGTATCTCAGTATAAATGTTTTGTCACCATTATTTATTATCTTAATAGAGATATGGTGATAAAATCGTAACAATGGCAAAAAAGAACGGATGAGACAACTCAAGATCAGTAAACAGATCACGAACAGGGAGTCACAATCGCTGGACAAATACTTACAAGAAATTGGTAAGGTTGACCTGCTAACACCTGATGAAGAAGTAACTCTTGCAAAGCAAATTCGTGAGGGCGACCAAATCGCATTAGAGAAATTAACGAAAGCAAACTTGCGTTTCGTAGTTTCAGTGGCTAAGCAATACCAAAATCAGGGATTGTCCTTAGGTGACTTGATTAACGAGGGTAACTTGGGTTTGATTAAAGCTGCCCAACGTTTCGACGAAACGCGTGGTTTTAAGTTTATCTCCTATGCTGTATGGTGGATTAGACAATCTATCCTTCAAGCATTGGCAGAGCAATCACGTATCGTACGTCTTCCATTGAACAGAGTAGGTTCATTGAACAAGATTTCAAAGACTTTCTCTGAATTGGAACAACGTTATGAGCGTGAGCCTTCTCCGGACGAATTAGCAGAAGTTTTAGATGTAACTACAAACGAAGTTGTAGATACAATGAAAATTTCTGGCCGTCACGTATCTATGGATGCTCCTTTCGTACAAGGTGAAGAAAACAACCTTTACGACGTGTTAGAAAATGACATGGAAGAGAAGCCAGATACGGAGTTAATGAATGACTCTTTACGTAAAGAAGTTCAACGAGCTCTTTCAACGTTAACTAAACGTGAGGCAGATGTAATTACTTTATACTTCGGATTAAACGGAGAGCATTCAATGACATTGGAAGAAATTGGAGAGAAGTTCAATTTAACGCGTGAACGTGTGCGTCAGATCAAAGAAAAAGCGATCAGACGTCTTCGTCATACATCAAGAAGTAAAGCATTGAAGCCGTATTTAGGATAATCTATTTACTAGCTTTAAAAAGATAAAAAAGCGGAGTATCTCTAAAATGGAGATAAACCGCTTTTTTTCGTTTCATACTTTATCAAAAGTATACTGAATAAAAAAAGGATATCATTCTATTAGAAGAACGATATCCTTTTTAATAACCAAATAATTGCTTTTTATCGAGTATTGATATCATCGATACTCTTGTAGATATCTTTTACCATATCGCTTTTCTTTAAACCAATACCTTCATATAAGGTAATCGCTCTACGATAGGTTTTAAGGGCTGCAGCAGATTTCTCTTCGCCCATATCTTTATAAAGATCACCTAGTTCTTTTATACAAGTTGCATGTTCTAACGTAAGAGCTCCGTAGTAGGCTTCTCTTACTTTCGCTACTTGAATTAATGTTTTCTCCGCCTTTTCTAAGCTATCTTGAGAAGCATATAACATTGATAAACTATAAAGAGAATTACCATAATCGATATGTTGTTTACCTACGCTTTTCTCTCTAGCTGTCATACCTTTCTGGATAGCTTCTTCTGCATCTGCAAATCGTTTAGTTTCGATATAGAAAAAGGCTAAACTATCTAATGCTTTACCATAAGTAGTATGTTTCTGCCCTAAAGATTTTTCAGTATCAGCAATAGCCTTTTTATATGCAGCCTCAGCTTCTGATTTCATATTGTTATGGCCAAAAATTCTTGCCATAGTGATGGAAGCTGCAATACCTTCTGGTGAAGTAGCTTTACCTTTTGAATCATATATTGAGATTGCTTTCTCAGTATTTGCTTTAGCAGCTGGAATATTGTTTTGTTCAATTTCCATTTCAGCTAACTCAATTCTCGTAGCGGCACTTTCTAAGCTACTCTCTCCAAACTTTTTATTATTTGCAGCTAGCTTCTTTTTCACTAAGCTGTAAGCATCCATTGGAGAATGGAGCTTCATATCGTAGTGAACAGCTAATCGATCTACCTCAGTGATATACTTTTTGTTATCGATACCGTAAGCTTTTCCAAGGTTATCAATATAGATATTGTAAGCTTTGATTGCTCCTTGGTTATCTCCATTTTTTTCTAATAGTGTTGCTTCTTTTAAGTATAAGTTAACATATGAAGACTTAGGGGTATTGGTGCCCTCAAATGCTTTTATTGCCATACTTAATTGAATAGAAGCTTCCTCTACCCTTTTCATTCCCATAGAAACATCTGCTTGCTCAGATAAAATTGTAGCAAACTCTGGAGTTCCTTTTAAGTACTTCTCAGCCATTGGTTCTAAAGTACGGTACATACCGTCTGCTTCTTTGTATTTACGCCCAATAACATATAATTGAGCATGCTTATGAAAGGTAGAAGTATATTGTTTAGAGTCTTTCCCGAATACTTTTTCAGCTGTTGTGATAGCATTTCTGTAGTAAATGTCAGCTTGGGGAAAATTCTTCATTACAAGGCTGTTATCAGCAACTTGTAATTGTGTACTTAGCATCTTTTCTGACTCACCATTCCCTGATTTTTTTAGAAGTTTTTCTAAAGATTGGAAATAGATATTGGCATTGCCTAAATCTTTTTGGGCTTGGTATGAAAGTGCTAAATATTCGATGGCTAAAATATAATCTGGATCCGTGTCACCTACAGCTTCTTGCCCTTGCAAACGAGCTGTTTGTAGTTTCTGGATAGCCTGATTATATTTTTTTTGTTCATATGCTGCTTTCCCGCTGTTGAAATTGCTATGAAAATCTTGTGCATAGGTATTTATATTTATAACGAGCGTTAGAACAGTATATGTAATAATAAATTTAAGAGATCGTCCCATAACTGAATAATAGAATTTTTTAAGTCTCATTAAGTATGACGTTTAACCGTAAATCATTATTGCATAAAAATTAGTTAATCTATCTTAAAGTCATACTTTAAGAATACATTAAGCTATTGCAAATCTTAGACCTTAATGTGATATGTGAATACTTTTTGGTAGAATTGTAGATAGAAAACATATGAATATTTACTAACCATACGAGTCTAATGAAGAAATGGATACAATTTCTGCTTGTAATGATGTTGTCATTACAAGCTATGGCCAGTGATTTTGGAAACAACAAACCACTAGATGAGGGGATGTGGCTCCCTATGTTCATATCACGTCTAAATCACGTGGATATGAAAAAAGAGGGGCTAAAATTAACAGCTGAAGAGATTTACAGCGTAAACAACAGCTCTCTAAAAGATGCAATCGTTCATTTCGGCGGTTTCTGTACAGGTGAAATCGTTTCAGACAAAGGTCTAATTTTCACAAATCACCACTGTGGATATGGTGGAATTCAATCTGTAAGTACAGTAGAAAATGATTATCTAACAAACGGATTTTTTGCTAAATCTTTCGATCAAGAAAAAGCAATCGATGGACTTTTTGTTCGCTTTTTACAGAGAATGGATGATGTTTCTGAAAAAGTGAATGGTGAATTAAAAGGTTTATCAGGAGTTGAAAGACAAAAGAAAGCAGCAGAAGTAATGGCTGCCATCAAAGAAGCTAAAGAGAAAGAATTAAACAATGATAGCTATGAAGTATCAGTAAAATCTTTCTTTGAAGGAAACGAATTCTACATGTTTGTATACGAACGTTTCGATGATATTCGTCTTGTAGGTACTCCTCCAGAGGCTGTAGGTAAATTCGGTGGTGACACTGATAACTGGATGTGGCCAAGACACACAGGAGATTTCTCAATCTTCCGTGTTTATGCTAACAAAGACAACAAGCCTGCGAAGTACTCTAAAGATAATGTTCCTTACAAGCCTAAACATCACTTACCTGTTTCTATTAATGGTGTTCAGAAAGATGATTTCGCTATGATCATGGGATACCCTGGTTCTACGGATCGTTACTTAACATCTGAAGGTGTAAAACAACAAATCGAAGTGTTCAACCCACTATTTGTTGAAATGCGTGATGCTATCTTGAAAACTTGGAGAAAGCACATGGATGCAGACCCTAAAGTAAGATTGCAGTATGCATCTAAATATGCTTCTACTGCAAACTACTGGAAGTATTTCATTGGGCAAACTAAAGGTTTAAAACGTCAGCATGTTATTGAGAAAAAACAAGCTGAGGAAGCAAAATTCAACCAGTGGATCTCCCAAGATGCTAGCAGAAAGAAAGAATTTGGTGATGTTACTGACATGTTGAAAGAAGGATACGAAGGTAAACGTGACGGTAGAGTTGCTTACGTATTACTTACTCAAGGCGGTTTCCGTATGGAAGCAGTAATGCAAGCAAGAAGAATGGGAAGGTTTGTTGGTGAAGCAACAAGTGAAGAGACTTCTAAAATTTCATTAGAGAAAGCTCAAGAAGCAGCTTTAGAACAAGTGGAAGGTTTCTTTAAAGATTACAACTATGAAACAGATAAAGCATTAGCTGTAGTTCTTTTAAGAAAGTACAAAGAAGTATTAGGTCGCAAAGAAAATAAGAACCTTCCTGTACCAAGTGTTTACGAAGAAATTGAAAGAGAATATGACGGTAGCTACGAAGCATATGTAGAAAAAGCTTATACATCTTCAATGTTTACTGACAAAGGGCGCTTAGAAGCTTTCATCAAAAACCCTAATGCAGATACTTATAACAATGATATGTTAAAAGTATTACATGATGAGTTTTTCCAATCATACATGACAGTAGCTCAATCAGAACAAGAAGCACAAATGAAAGTAGACGATGGAAACAGATTGTATGTAAAAGGAATCAGAGAGATGAATCCAGAAAAAGCCTACTATCCAAATGCCAACTCTACGATGCGTTTAACTTATGGTCAAGTAAGAGATTACATTCCAGGTGATGCGATGTTCTATGCTTACTATACAACATCAAAAGGTTTATTAGAGAAAGAAGACCCTAAAAACCATGAATTTGTATTACCTAAGGAAATCAAAGAAAGTGTTGTAAAGAAAGATTTTGGTCGTTATGCTGATCAAAATGGCGAACTAAGAATTGCTTTCATTACTAACAATGATATTACAGGTGGTAACTCAGGTTCTCCAGTAATCAATGGTAATGGAGAATTAATTGGTTTAGCCTTTGATGGTAACTGGGAAGCGATGTCAGGTGACATCTCATTCGAGCCAGAATTACAACGTTGTATTAACGTTGATGTTCGCTATGTACTTTGGATTATCGATAAGGTATATGGAGCATCTAACATCGTTAATGAAATGACAATTGTTGAAGGTAAAAAAGCGAAAGGTAAACCTTACGAAGCATTGATGCCGAAAAAATACTAAATCAATATTTAACGATATTTATTGATTTTCAACAAGGAAGCAGCTTTCAGTATTTTGAAAGCTGCTTTTTTATTTTAACTTACTCTTCACTATATAATACCTTAAACCAAATTGAAAATTGATGAATAAGACAATCAAACTATTTTTATTTTGTTTCCCTTTTTTATTGCTTTCTTGTCAGGAAAAACCAAAAGAGCATTTGTTATTAACTTCAGACAGACCTGCTCAGAAATATGTTAGTAAAGACTCTACACCTGAGTTGGTTAATAAAAAATCATATTATATACCGGCATATTCGAACTTATATTATCAAACGGGTGCTTCTAAAGTTTATTTTACTGTTGTCTTAAGTCTTCGTAATACAAGTAGTCATGAAAATATTTACTTTACTAAGATTGATTATTACAACAGTGATGGAGAGTTAATCAGAGCTTATTTGGAAGAGAATTTATTGATAAAACCATTGGGTTCAGCTGAGTTTATCGTTGAGTTTAAAGAGAGAGAAAGTGGTGCTGGAGCTAATTTTATTGTCGAATATGGTACAGAAAAAGAACTAATTAATAAACCAATTATTGAGGCAATTAATATGGGATATATCGGGCAACAAGGTTTTGCTTTTACATCTAGTGCACAGCTTCTAAACTAAATTATATGTCTGTAGAATTTTTCATTCTCACATTTGCTGTTCTGATTGTGATTGGTATTCTATTATACAATCCAGGGAAGAATTTTGGTATTCCTGCTGCAATAATTTTTATTGGTGTAGCACTTTTTATTGGAAATGATCAGGAGTTTTTGTTTGTATATAACAATCCGAACTTTACAGATATAGTCAGTCAGCTATCGTTAGTGACAATTATTTTTGTTGGTGGTTTACATACCGAATTCAAAAGTATTAAGGGAGTAATGAAAGAAGCTACTCTCCTTTCCAATCTTGGAGTATTAGTAACAACCGTAGCATTGGGTGTATTTGTTTCATATGTAACTCCTCTTTCCATAACAGAGGGCTTATTGTTGGCTGCTATCGTTTCATCTACAGACTCAGCTGCTGTTTTTGCAGTGCTAGAAAGCAAAAATTTAAAGTTGAAATATGGATCTGATAAGGTATTAGAATTTGAGTCTGCTACCAACGATCCAATGGCCATGATTCTTACTTTGATTTTCATCAGTATTTTGGAAAACCCTGGAGAGTTGAATTATGGTGAATATATTTTATTCTTTGTCAAGCAGATTGCGATTGGCCTAAGCGTAGCTTTTATATTATACCACTTTGTTAAGTTCATTTTCAAGAACTTAAAATTTAAAGAAGAAGGGTTAATTCCTATTTTTCTATTGGCTTTATTGGTCATGATCATAGAGCTAAACAGTATCTTAGGTGGTAATCCATTAATCAGTGCTTATTTATTGGGTTTATCAATTAATACTCTTCAGTTTCAAAATAAAGACACAACACTTCATTTTTATAATAGCTTAGCTTGGTTGGCACAATCAGTCATGTTTTTAATTTTGGGATTAGAATTATTTCCAGATAAATTATTGGCAGCTGTACCTAATGCTATCTTACCAACATTGTTCTTATTCTTTATTGCAAGACCTGCGGGAGTGTTTATCTCCTATCTCTTTATTAAAACACCGGTACAAAAGAAGGTTTTTGTCTCCTGGTGTGGTCTAAAAGGTGCGACTCCAATTGTTTTTGCACTTATGCCTTTATTGCATAATCTAGAGAATGCAGAAATGATCTTTTACATCGTAAGTTTTATGGTATTAGTCTCATTAATAGTGCATCCTCTAACACTTAAGCCACTGGCGAAGAAATTAAATATCACAGAATAAAAATAGGGTGATTGAAAAGTTGAATTCAATCACCCTATTTATTTTATTTTTCAAATAAAGAATTAAACACCTTCTGCAACCACTTCAGTTACTTGAGGTACCATTCTTTTAAGAAGTTGTTCAATACTCATTTTTAGAGTAAATGTAGATGAAGGACATCCAGAACAAGCTCCTTGTAATAATACTTTTACTACACCAGTTTCTTCATTGAATGAATGGAATTTAATGGCTCCACCGTCTGTTTCAACTGCTGGCTTAATGTATTCGTCTAAAACTCCTTTGATTTTTTTGATAGCTTCAGAATCTGCCGTTTCAACGATTGTTTCATCTACATCTTCAAAAATTGGCTTCTCCGCTTCGAAGTAGTTTAATAAAAACTCTTTGAATTTAGGAATGATTTCCATCCATTGTGGAGTGCCTTCTTTTTTTGTGATTGTAATGAAGTTGCTCATATAGAAAATACGCTCTACTTCATCAAAACCAAAAAGCTCTTTTGCTAATGGTGATACAGCAGCTTCTTCTATACTTGGGAAGTCGTAACTCTCTCCTCCTTTTAATATCATAAAGCTCAACATGAACTTCATTGAATTAGGGTTTGGATTCGCTTCAGTATAGATCGTAATATTTTGCTGGGGTCTCCCTGTTGTTGAATTTTCCATTTTTTTGATGATTTATTTTCGAATGAAAATTGTTCGCAATCACAATATTTGGCAAAACAAACATATAGAGTTTTGGAATCAAAAGAATTCGCTAAATCAAACAAAAATTATCTTAAAAATTAACACATTACCATATGATCATATAAAAATAAGACCTTTTTAGAGCTTGATTTCATTATTGATAAACAACTTCGTACTTTTGTAGATGAGTCAGGAACAGTGACTCAAAACGAAAACGGAAAATTAAATGATAGAACTACCAGTAATCTCTTCGGAGAAAAAGGATAAGCCTAAACGTAGACCAGATTGGTTACGTGTAAAGTTGCCTATTGGAAAAGAATATGCGAACGTTCGTAAATTGGTAGACAAACATAAGTTGAATACAATTTGCCAAAGTGGTAATTGCCCGAACATGGGTGAGTGCTGGGGTGAAGGTACAGCAACATTTATGATTCTTGGTAATATCTGTACTCGTGGATGTTCTTTCTGTGCGGTAGCTACAGGTCGTCCAACAGAATATGATGCCGAGGAACCAAAACGTGTAGCAGACGCTATCCATAAAATGGAAGTAAAGCATGCGGTAATTACTTCTGTAAACCGCGATGAGCTTAAAGATAGAGGTGCAGAAATTTGGTATCAAACAGTTGTAGAGACGAAGAAACTTTGTCCTGAAACGACGATTGAAACACTTATTCCTGACACAAGAAACAATTGGGATGCCTTATATAGAATGATTGAAGGTGGTCAAGAAGTAATTTCACACAACATGGAAACAGTGAAAGAACTTTATAGAGCCGTTCGTCCACAAGCGAAATATGATCGTTCATTAGAGCATATCAAACGTATCGTAGATGCGGGTCGTCGTTCTAAAACTGGTGTAATGCTTGGTTTAGGTGAAACTGACGAGCAGATCTTCAGAATCATGGATGATCTTGCAGAAGTAGGATTGCATGTATTGACATTAGGTCAATATTTACAACCGACTAAGATGCACCATGAAGTAATTGAATACATACACCCTGACAAATTCGACTTCTTAAGAGAAGAAGGATTAAAGAGAGGTATCAAATATGTGGAATCTGGTCCATTAGTACGTTCTTCATACCATGCGGAACGTCACGTAAATGTGCCGATTAAGTAAGCATAATAATATTTTTCTATAGTGGCTTTATTTTCCTTCGTGTTGATAAAGCCACTATTTTTTATGATTAAAGATGGAAAAAATCACAAGAAGCCAATTATCTCTCAGAAACGGTCAGGATAAAGAAGAAATCTGGGTTGCTTTCGAAGGAAAAGTATACGACATGTCTAACTCTAGATTATGGAAAAATGGAAAGCATTATGAACATTGGGCTGGCCAAGACCTTACTCCCGAAATGAAAGATGCTCCTCATACCGCATTTGTGTTTGATAAATTTGATCCTATTGGAGAGTTAGTCGATTAGTATGTCTAAAGTTCAAGCACATTTATTTCTTGTCGCTGCATCTATGATTTATGGATGCAATTTTGTCATCTCAAAGTTGGCAATGCCTCAGTATATAACACCTTATGCTTTTATTTTCCTCAGAATTATTGGTGCGGCAGTTTTATTTACCCTTCTTCATACATTTACTGTAAAGGAGAAGATCGAAGACAAGAAAGATTATAAAAGGCTTTTTCTTGCTGCTGTATTTGGTGCTTGTGTAAATCAGCTACTATTTTTTGAAGGTCTAGCTCAAACGAGTCCAATCAACGCCTCAGTGATTGTAGTTACTTCTCCAGTGATTGTACTGACACTCTCATTCATTTTTTTGAAAGAAAAAGTCACTCCACTTAAGATCATAGGAATATCTATTGGTTTTATCGGAGCCATTTTGATGATTGGATTAAATGGTATTGCATTTCATTCCGGGTCAGTAAAAGGTGATATCATGGTTTTAGTAAATGCTATATTGTATAGTGTCTATTTGGTCATTTCAAAACCATTGTTGGCAAAATACCACCCTTTTACTGTGATGAAATGGATATTTATTTTAGCTGTTCCAATGGTTACTGCTGCCACATGGCAAGATGTTATAGCAGTAGATTGGAAAGCGATTCCACTACCTATTTGGGGAGCAATAGCTTATGTTGTTATCTGTACTAGTTTTTTAGCTTATCTATTTTATGCCATTGCAATGCGTGTATTAAATGCCAGTACAGCTAGTTTTTATATTTATTTCCAGCCAGTAGTGGCCACAATTGTAGCTATCATTGTTTTTGATGAATCGTTGAAAACCGTTCAAGTAATGGCAGCAGCCTTGATATTTACAGGAGTTTACTTAGTGAGTATCAAAAAGAAACAAAAAAAGTCGACTAACTAATCAATACTAAATGAGTTAAGAAGGATAATTTCTTTCACTTACCATTTAACTAACCAATTCAAATAATGTCAGCAAAACATCTCACAAAACTTCAAGCTCACTTTTTCTTAATTGGTGCAGCTTTAGCTTATGGAGCCAATTATAATATAGCTAAAATCGTAATGCCTGATTATGTTCAGCCTAAGGGCTTTATCTTAATGAGGGTAATTTTTGCCGCCATATTATTTACCATTATCCAAGGAGTTTTTGTCAAAGAAAAAATTGAAAGCAAGAAGGACTATAGAAAGTTGATTTTTGCTGCTTTTTTTGGAGCTTGTTTGAATATGCTCACTTTCTTTGAAGGACTATCATTAACCTCTCCTATTAATGCGTCAGTGATTATGGTGTCTTCTCCAATATTAGTGTTAATTATGTCGGCATTTATATTAAAGGAGAAAGTAACATCAAAAAAAGTAGTTGGTATTGTATTAGGATTGATAGGTGCTTTGATTTTAGTAGGTATGAATGGTTTCGACTTTTCTAGTGGAACTGCAAAAGGTGATATCCTTGTAATCATCAATGCCTGTTCTTACGGTTACTATTTAATATTGATAAAACCTTTAGCCACTAAATATCATCCATTCACTATTTTAAAATGGGTATTTATCTTCGGAGTTCCTATGGTTTTACCTTTTGGTATTATGGATTTAGTAGAAGCACAGTGGCTAACTTTTACTCCAAAAGTAATAGGCGCTATAGCCTTTGTTTTAGTTGGAGCTACATGTATCACCTATTTATTTAATGCAATAAGTCTACAAGTTCTAAATGCAAGTACAACGAGCTTCTATATTTATTTTCAACCATTAATAGCTGGAGCTATTGCCATCTTTCTGTTTGATGAACAGCCTAGATGGGAACAATTATATGCTGCCATCTTAATTTTTATAGGGGTTGCCTTAATCTCAAACTGGAGAGGTAAACCCAATAATTAAATTAGTCCTGTACAATCTGTCCATCTCTAACCTTTACGATTCTATCCGCTTTTTTAGCCAACTGAGGATCATGAGTCACAATAACTAAAGTTGTTTGATGATTTTTATTGAGTTCAAACAATAAGTTTTCAACATGTAAACTAGTTTCTTCATCTAGGTTTCCTGTTGGCTCATCAGCAAATAAAATCTTAGGGGTAGTAATAAATGCTCTAGCCAAAGCTACTCTCTGTTGCTCTCCTCCTGATAATTGATTAGGGTAATGTTTCTCTCTGCCTTCCAAACCAACACTATTTAGCATGTCTAAAGCTTTTTGTTTGGCATTTTTTTGTCCTTGCAGCTCTAGAGGTGTCATCACGTTTTCTAAGGCAGTCAGTGAGGGTAACAATTGAAAATTCTGAAATATAAAGCCTACTTTCTGATTTCTAAGGTCGGCTTTATCATCTTCAGAAAGTGATGTTAGATCAACATCATCAATCAATACTTTACCAGAAGTAGGTTGGTCTAGTCCTGCTGCTAATCCTAATAATGTAGTTTTACCAGATCCAGATGCACCAACTATAGCTATGCTTTCTCCTTTTTTTACTTCAAAAGAAACATCTTTAATAATTTGTAAATCCTTTCCTGAAGAGGGGAAAGTTTTAATTAAGTTTTCAATTTTCAGCATTGGGTTAGTTGTTTAACGTTACATTATCACCATTATCATTGATTAGGATAAGGTTGTCGAAACAAAAACGAGTAGGCATATAAATGTCAGATGTTTCACTATCTTTTTTACTGGTATTGATTCTAAACTCTAAACCGTGTACCAATCCAAAAGTTGACAATTCAATATTTTCCCAAACACTTTGTGATGTAATGGTCGTAGCTGTAGCACTAATAAGTCGAATAGAGACAAACTCTTCTGTAACTGTTCCATCCTCATTTACTGCTCTTATTTCAACATCATAATAATCTCCAGAACCGAATTTCAATAAAAGATCATCTTCAGTGGGTTCTTCTGGATCATAATCACCATTAGCAGAGTTCACTACTAAAGGAGAGTTGGCAATGCTTACTCCTAAAGGGCTATAAGCCGCATCAAACTTTAATGTTATTTTCCCTTGAGTATCCGATCTTGCTAAACCGTATGTATTGATCTTATTTGTCAGTAGATAAGCACCATATTTCTCGTATGACTCAGACTCTTCATCAATAATATTTGAATAGCCAAAATCATAAAAATCGTCTGATTCGGTTGGAGAAGTATTTTGGAAAGTGATATTACCCGTTGTAAAAGTACTCTGGGTTCCACTAGTGCCGTCTCCTACCCAATAAGTATTTTCTTCTAGGGTTAGATCTTCAAAAGTAGCGACTCTTTCTACTACGTATACCGTAATTTCAGCACTTGCATCATAACTTTCATTTGAAGCCGAAAACTTAGCAGTTCTAGCTCCTTCTGTGGCATAGGATACAGGTTCAGTACTCAGTTGATTAGAGATTACCTCACCATTTACTTCCCATTTATAAGTATCTGGGTTGGCTCCTCTTTCTCTAGCTTCAAAAACAAACTCCTGATCTTTCAAGATTAATGCTTGAGCTGTAGTTGGGTTAACCACTGGAGATACAATGGCAACTTCTAACCTTGGTGCCTGTATTGCTTCCGTTGAGCAAGCACTAATAACAAATGGTAGAATAAATAATATGTATTTACAGTATTTCATAGATACTATGATGTCTTTTTAATGTAAGATGGTAAAGGGATTTCTTTTAAAAAAGAGTAATCTCCTTTTTCGAAATTTATTGCACAAAAATAATGTTGCATACCATTAGTGATACCAATGTAAGGTGCTTTGATTGTAGCATTATATCTAGCTACTTGTTCAAAAGTAGTATTACTAAGTTTTACAGAAGGGGCTTTACATTCAATCAGTAAAAAAGGACTTCCTCCTCTATCAAATAGTAAAAGGTCTGATCTTTTGGCTTGTTTATTTACTTTCAAACCATTTTCTATACCTACTAAACCCTTTGATACTCCCATACTAAACAACATTTGCAAGAATTGCTGTCTTACCCACTCTTCTGGTGTGAGCATCAACATTTTTTTTCTGATCGGATCAAAAATATATTTTTTTCCATCTCTTTCTTCTATTCGAACCTTTGCCTTCGGTAAATTTAAATCTTGCATTATGTAAATTTAGAAAGAAAAAGATGATAATTTGAAAAGAAATTAATGTGATCACCGATTGAGTACAAATTCAACATATAGTACAGAAAATTCATTTTCTTCTTATACAGATAGTAGCCCTGAGGAAAAACAATATTATTATTCTTACAGTTACCTATATAACTGGATCAAGATAAAAGAGAATAATGATCTTGTATTTACGTTTGATGAAGATTCTTTGATGAAATTAACAACGATATTTTTCGAAGTAAAACTACCTAATACACATAGGAAATTTGAACGTAAACAAATCAAATCTTTGTCGGTTAAAAAGAAGAAATTGATCCTTCCATTATTGCTTGGAGGAATTGTTGCTCCTCTGTCAGTGATAGCTGCAGCGTCATATTCACTCTCGATGTTAACGGGACTATCACTTTTCTTGGGATCAGCTTTTCTTTTTTACTATGGTTACGTTGGAAATTATCAAATTGAAGTGAAATTTTTTAACGGAACACAGAATCAGTTTTTTGTTGATGGAAATGTTTCTGATTTACAGAAATTTATCGTTGATTGTCATCAGCAAATCTATAAGAGAAATGTATTTTGATAAAGATGCAGAGTAGATTATTTACAATTATTTGATGATAATTTTTATCAAATGTTTGGTAGATAAAATTTTATGCTATACTTTTGCATCGCATTTCGGGGAAACGCTCTCAGAAATTGTCCGATGGTGTAATTGGCAACACGTCTGATTTTGGTTCAGAAGAGTCCAGGTTCGAGACCTGGTCGGACAACATAAAAAAAACTTGAGACATTTTCCCGAAATAATGTCCGATGGTGTAATTGGCAACACGTCTGATTTTGGTTCAGAAGAGTCCAGGTTCGAGACCTGGTCGGACAACAAAAGCTTTACAGTTTTGCTCTGTAAAGCTTTTTTTTTGCTCGCTATTTTTATATTTGTAGAATAGAACGAATCAAAATTATCAACTAACATGTCAAGAAGAATAATAAAGGCATTACTTGCACTATCATTGTCTTTCGTTATGATGGGTGTTAATGCTCAAGAGACTGCAGGTTCAGGGACTCAAACGAGTTCAACAAAAAGTACAACACAACAAAGTACTCAAACAAGTACAACAACTGCTAAACCTAAGGTTCAAAAGCCAAAAGGACCTAAAGACGATACTCTAAAGTCAAAATATGAGTATATGTCCAAAAGAGGTGGTCGTTGGAAAGAATATAGAATGATCAAAGGTACTTGGTTAACTGAATATTGGAATGAAGTAGATGATACATTGTCTACTGCATATACAGATGCCATTGAAGCCCGTAAAGAAACTGCTCAAGCTCAGCAAGAGGTAAAAGAAATGGAATCTCGTTTAGCTGAAAAAGATAGATTGATCGAATTAGGTGATTATATCACACTGATAGGTCTTGACCTTGAGAAGTATTCTGTGCTTTATACCACTTTTGCAATCGTTGGTTTATTGATCTTAATCTTAATCGTAGGTTTAATTAAGTTCAACTCTAATAACCAAACAGTCATCTCGGTAAAGAAGGATCATGAATCTTTAGAAAAAGAATATGATGAATTTAGAACGAGAGCACAGGAAAGAGAAATGCAAGTTCGTAGAGAGCTTGTTACTGAAAGAAACAAAGCAGAGGAAATGCAAAAAGAGTTATCATCTTTAAGAAAAAGAGATAATAAACTTTCGTAGTTCCCTAAAAATATGATATTAGAAAGCTCACTTCTTCCCCAAAGTGAGCTTTTTTTTATTTATCATGGTTTGAAAGCAAAACTTTTTACAAATTTACATCTGTAAAATTTTTCAGTATCATTATATGCAACGTTACGTATTCTTTCTTTTTACAATATTCTTAACGATTTCAGGCTGTCAGGAAGAAGATGATAGTTTAGACGGATTAGTGGACGCAAGTTCACATGAAGGAGAATTTTACGAAAAACAAGTTAAGTTTCTGAATAAAGCCATCAGAAGTGATAAGAGAAATCCTCGACTTTATTACCTAAAAGGAAATGTGGAAATTAGTTTACATGCCTATGCTAGTGCATTGGAAAACGCAGAGCATGCGATAAAATTAGATTCAATAGAAGGACGGTACTATTTTCTAGAGGGACAAGCACACTATTACCTTAATAATTTCAGAAGAGCTTTATCGAGTGGTACGAAAGCTATAAAGCTGAAGTACAAGAATCCATCACTTAATATTTTAATGGCAGATGCTTATAATAATCTAGGTAAAGCAGATAGTGCATTACTTTTTATTGAAGAATCTGAAAAAGCAACTCCGAATAGTATTCCGTTACAAAAGGCAAAGGCAAAATCTTTCGAGTTGAAAGGAGATAAGATGAGTGCAATGGCTTTGTACAAAAAAATACTATCTGTAAAGCCAACAGATACTGTCGCTTATGCTCAATTGATTCATTATGAGGTAGAGCAAAAAAATGAGGAAGGAGCAAAATTATTGATTACTCAAGCAAATGAGAATGAAGTATCATCTTTGGATATTCAGCTTTACCAAGGACAATTGATCATGGGAGAAAGTTATTTTGACAGTGCCGAAGTAATTTTTGAGAATATATTGACTGTAAATCCATCTAAGTGGGAAGCATCAAGACAGTTAGGAAAACTGAAAAGAAAAAAGAACCTTCCTTTAGAAGCTAAAAAAGTACTTTTAGAAGGATTAAAACACACCCCTAATGCAAAGCAGCTTTGGTACGAATTAGGATTAACCGAGCAATATATGCTAAGGGATTATGGAGAAGCTAGAAAAGACTATGAAAAGGCATTAGAAATAGATCCTGCTTACCTAGATGCTAGAAGAGCGCTAAATAATTTAAGAGCCTACTTAAGAAAACTATATGCACCTCCTGTTACTACAACAGAAGAGCAAACTGAAGATACTGGAGAAAATACCTCTTCAGAAGAATAAACATATTAGAACTGCAACGATTCTAACTAAAAACAACTATGATTTCTAAAACTTATGGAAGCTCCGTTTATGGAGTGGATGCTACGCTGATTGAAGTAGAAGTAAACGTACTCAATGGAAAAGGACTTTATGTAGTAGGACTGCCTGACAGTGCTATTAAAGAAAGTGAACACAGAGTAGAATCTGCCGTAAAACATTTTGGTTACGTTATTCCTCGACAAAAAGTAGTGGTCAACTTAGCTCCAGCAGCAGCAAAAAAAGAAGGAGCTGCTTTTGATTTACCTATCGCTTTATCTATTCTACAGGCCTCCGAACAAATTGGTGCTAAAGAACTCGATCAGTACATTATTCTTGGAGAACTAGCTTTAGATGGGACATTAAGGCCTATAAAAGGAGCTTTACCTATCGCGATAGAAGCAAGAAAGAATAACTTCAAAGGGTTTATTTTACCCAAAGAAAACGCTCAGGAAGCCGCTATTGTAAATAATCTAGATGTAATTGGGGTTTCAACATTATTAGAAGCCATAGAATTTATTCAAGGAGATAGAGAGATTACTCCGTTGGAAATAGATACTAGAGAATTATTCAACGATATGTTGGATGATTACGAACTTGATTTCTCTCAAGTACAAGGTCAAGAAAATATGAAAAGGGCTTTGGAAATTGCGGCAGCTGGAGGTCATAATGTGATTATGATAGGCCCTCCAGGTGCAGGAAAAACGATGTTAGCCAAACGCCTTGCCACTATTCTACCTTCTTTGTCTCTACCTGAAGCGTTAGAGACTACAAAAATACACTCAGTAGCAGGAAAACTAGGAGCGGGTAAAGGACATTTGATTTCGACTCGTCCATTCCGTTCTCCTCACCATACAATAAGTGATGTAGCTTTAGTTGGAGGAGGAGGTATACCACAACCTGGGGAGATTTCTTTGTCTCATAATGGTGTTTTATTTCTTGATGAACTACCGGAGTTTAAGAGAACAGTGCTAGAAGTAATGAGACAACCGTTGGAAGAACGTAGAGTAACGATTTCTAGAGCAAAAATGTCTGTGGATTTTCCCGCTAACTTTATGTTGATAGCAAGTATGAATCCATGCCCTTGTGGTTATCACAATCATCCAGAAAAAGAATGTATATGTCCTCCTGGAGCAGTACAGAAATATCTAAACAAGATCAGTGGTCCATTATTGGATCGAATTGATCTTCATGTAGAAGTAACACCTGTTTCGTTTGATCAAATGACTTCAGTTAAACCTGCTGAATCAAGTACTGATATTAGAGACAGGGTGATAGCCGCTAGAGAAAAACAACAGGAGAGATTTAAGAGTGAAGGTCTTAAGTTGCATAATAATGCAATGATGCCTTCGCAAGTAGTAAAAAAAATATGCACTTTAGATCCATTAGGAAAAAACTTATTAAAGTCGGCAATGGATCGATTAGGCTTATCAGCAAGAGCATATGACCGAATTTTGAAGGTTTCTCGCACAATTGCTGACTTAGCAGGCAGTGAAAATGTCAAAGCTGAACATATTGCAGAAGCTATTCAATACAGAAGTTTAGATAGAGACTCTTGGGCAGAAGGTTAAAAATTATCGCTAAATGAAAAATCACACTATATTTGCTTTTGTATTCCCATTGATGCGGGAGTGTTTCTATTAAAAAAGAAAAAATAGCTGTGAAAATCATTATTGCAGGTGCCGGTGACGTAGGGTTCCACTTAGGGAAACTATTGGCACATGAAGATCACGACATTACGTTACTTGATACAGATGAGGATAGTCTGAATCATGCAGCAAATCATATTGATGTAGCTACGATAAAAGGTTCTTCGACTTCTTTCAATATTTTGGAAGAAGCCAATGTTTCGAAATCAGACATGTTGATCGCTGTAACGTCTTCTGAAGAGACGAACTTGATCACTTGTATGATTGCTAAAAGATTGGGAGCAAAGAGAACAATTGCCAGAATCATCAATAGTGAATACTTACATTCTAGAGATGTTCTTGACATGAGAAGAATGGGAGTGGATGAAATGATTTCACCTCAAGTGTTGGCAACAAAAGAGATCAAGCGCTTGTTGAAAGAAGCAGCTATTACTGATACTTTTGAATTTGAGAAAGGACTCTTGTCTTTAATTGGTATTACCATAGATCAAGAAAAGCCATTAGTAGGAAAAACGTTAGAAGAAACTACGTACTTGAACCCAGATTTCAAGTTCCTTACTGTTGCAATTCTTAGAAATGACGAGACCATTATCCCAAGAGGTGATACGCGCTTCGAATTGAATGACCATGTGTATTACATCGCAAAGCCAGAAGGTGTAGAGAGTGTATTACAGCTGACGAGAAAGAAACTGAGTAAGAAAATTAAACGCCTAATTATTTTGGGTGGTGGCAAAGTTGGTTTCTATGCAGCGAGGGCTTTAAGCTATAAATACAATGTTGTACTTATCGAAAAAGATAGAGATATCGCCATTGAACTAGCTGAAGAACTTCCAAATACATTAGTAATTCACGGAGATGGTAGAAATGTTGATCTATTAGAGGAAGAGGGCATTGACAACGCAGATGCATTTATTGCAGTAACGGGTGACTCTGAAACTAATATTATCACATCACTAGTAGCGAAGAAACATGGTGTGCAAAAAACGATTGCCCTTGTAGAGAATATGGATTACATCCACTTATCTCAAAATATGGGGGTAGATACGTTAATCAATAAAAAACTAATCGCAGCAAGCTTTATATTCAGATATATCCGAAGAGGTGAGATCATTTCATTAACCAACGTTCATGGTGTGGACGCAGAAGTTCTTGAATTTGTAGTGAACGAAAACTCTCCGGTAACAAAGAAGGAATTAAAAGCATTAGGGTTCCCTAAATCCGCTATTATTGGAGGAGCTATCCGAAAAGGTAAGGCTTATATTCCAAAAGGAGATTTCCAATTCGAACCTTACGATAGAGCAGTGGTACTGACAAGACCAGAGTGTATCGCAAAAGTTGAAGCATTCTTCCGTTAATCTGAATATTATCTTAGGTAAGAGATCAAATGCAACGTAAAAGTCAATTTAATGTAGGACTGATATGTAGAGTCCTTGGTGTACTGATTTTACTCAATGGTATTTTCATGTTTACCTGTCTTCCTTTTGCCTTCTATTTTGGTGATGGAGATTGGAAAGCATTAGTACAATCTGGTGTTATTACAGTAATTGCAGGAGGGTTTGGTATGTTATACGCCCAAAAAATGGGCTATGAACAAGTTTTTAAAAAGAAAGACGGTTATATTATTGTTTCATTAGGTTGGGCATTAATGGCTTTCTTTGGAAGCTTACCTTATATCTTCAGTGAAATACAGGCATCGTTTGCTGATGCTTATTTTGAGACGATTTCTGGGTATTCTACAACCGGAGCATCTATTCTAACAGATATTGAAGGAGTAGGAAAAGGTATTTTATTCTGGAGAAGCTTAACACAATGGATAGGTGGAATGGGTATCATTGTATTAGCAGTGGCTGTACTTCCATTCTTAGGAATTGGTGGGATGCAGCTATTCGTTGCAGAAGCTCCAGGTATCTCTCCTGATAAATTACAACCTAGAATTAAGGAAACAGCCAAAAGATTGTGGTGGGTATATGCTGGTTTAACAGGTGTAGAGACTATTCTGTTAATGACAGGAGGTATGAGTTTCTATGACGCTTTAAATCATGCTTTAACAACCATGGCAACAGGAGGCTTCTCTACATATAATGACAGTGCTGCTTCGATGTCTCCCTACATACAGTACATTCTAATATTCTTTATGGTATTGGCAGGGACTAACTTTACGCTGAATTATTTCTTCTTTAAAAGAATGTTCAAAGCAATCTGGAAAAACGAAGAATACAAATACTATTTAGGAATCATTAGTTTAGCAACGATAGGGATTTCTAGTGTGGTTATTTACACAACTGATTTGGGTATAGAAAAGGCATTTAGAGATGCACTATTCCAAGTAGTATCAATAATTACAACCACTGGGTATGTTTCTGCAGATTACACTGCATGGGCTCCATTTGCCACCATGATCGTCTTCGTATTGATGTTTTGTGGGGGTATGGCAGGATCTACAGCAGGAGGTGTGAAGATTGTTCGACATATTATTCTGTTCAAAAACTCATTTCTTGAACTAAAGAGACAATTACACCCTACAGCGATTATACCTGTAAGGTTTAATGATAAAGCTGTAAAAGGAGGTATCACATTTAATGTACTTGCTTTTATCATGGCTTACTTTTTGGTTTTTGGAATTGGGATATTAGTCATGTCAGCTTTAGGGTTGGATTTATTGACTGCAATTGGTGCTGTAGCCACATCTTTAGGTAATATTGGTCCTGGTGTAGGAACAGTAGGTCCAGTAGATAATTTTGCTCATTTGCCTGATATGGCAAAATGGGTATTATCTTTCTTAATGTTGTTGGGAAGGCTAGAACTTTTTACAGTAATGATTATCTTCACTCCATATTTTTGGAGCAGATTCTAAACATATAAGATTTTTTAATTCCGAAGGGAAAGGAACGATGGGAAATACTAAAAAAACAAGTCTGTCTACTATTTATGGAGTAGCGATATTAGTTATCATTCTTGATCAAGCAAGTAAGTTGGCTGTTCATAATTTTATGGACATGGGTACTTTAGGTGAAATTAAAGTGCTAGGTGACTGGTTTAGGTTGCATTACTTGCTTAATCCAGGTATGGCATTCGGTATGCAATTTGGAAATGAATATGGAAAGTTGATTCTTACATTGTTCCGTATTATTGCATCAGGTGTCATTATCTATGGTATTTCTGTATTGTACAATAAAGGAGCACATACAGGTTTCTTAATTTGTGGAGCTATGATTCTTGGAGGGGCTATTGGTAATTCCGTAGATTCTGTGTTTTATGGTGTCTTCATTGAAGGTAATGCAATACCAGGTTCCTCAACACCTTGGTTTCATGGACAAGTAATTGATATGCTTTATTTTCCGATGATTGAAGGGAATTTCCCTACATGGCTACCATTTGTTGGAGGAGACCACTTCCTCTTTTTTAGCCCTGTATTTAATATTGCAGATTCGGCTATATTTTTAGGGGTATTATTTATTCTAATCTTTCAGAATAAATTTTCGGAGTACGATTTAAATGGTGACGAATCTCCCTCTTTTAATAGTTAAAAAGTAATACAAATCATAAAGAAAAATTGACCAAAATCATGGTCTCAAAACACAAACCTTAATTGCAATAGCTGTTAAGGTTTGTTTGTTTTTATTTAAATCGGATAACAATTTTAATGGTGACTTTTTTACCTTTCTATACTACTTTTGATATGTAATCAATAACAGATAAGCGCTTCATGTTATTGATAAACAGATATTTATAATACCTAATTTTTAGACAGACAACTTATCAGAATTACAATTAATATGAAAACATCATTATTATCCTTTTTATTAATTTTCTCATTATCTACTTTTAGTTCACTTTTAGCACAGACAAAAAACTTCTCGAAAGAGAATAGTTCTGTGAAGATAGAAGGAACATCTTCATTACACGATTGGCATTGTGACGTAACAGAAGTTACAGGATCTATTAATGCCAATATCGATGGTAATACAATATCTTCTATTGATGCTTTAGATTTAACTTTTGTAGTTAAAAGTATCAAATCAGGAAAAGGTGCAATGGATAAAAATATTTATTCAGCATTAAAGGAGAAAAGCAATCCACAAATCACTTTTAAAATGTCTTCTGCTACAATCAGTGGCAATGTAGTAACTGCTCAAGGTAAATTAACTATTGCAGGGTCTACTCAAGATGTTACTTTAACAGCAAATGCTGCTATTGATGGAGATCAAGTGAAATTTGAAGGTAAAACTTCATTCAAAATGTCACAATACTCTGTAGAGCCTCCAACAGCTATGTTCGGAACAATCACTACAGGAGATGAAGTTTCAATCATCTACGACGTTACATTCAACTAAGAAAATCAGTAATTATCCTATAAAATACTAGAGTGTTGTGTCCATGTATGATGTGATGCATGGATGTTAACACCCTAATCCTACCTAATATTTATTCAAATTTTATTTCCGATTATGAACAAATTATACAACTTCAAGAGCATTTTCGCTTTGATTCTGATGATGCTTGCTGGTAATGCATTTGCCCAAAAAGATAGTGGAATCTTTGACCGTGATATGCAATACATGCGTTACAATGATCAAAGAGGTGTAAACGTATTTGAAACTACAAAGTCAGATACAGTTGGTTTCGATGGTATGAAAGTACGTGTTGGTGCAGACTTCGCTCTTCAAATGCAAGGTTTATCACACACTAATACATTAGGGAACCTACAAGACATGCACACCAACTTTAACTTACCAACTGCCAACTTAAGAATTGATGCTCAATTAGCAGATGGTCTTAGAGTAAACTTATTAACGTATTTATCTTCACGTCATCACAACGATGCTTGGGTAATGGGTGGTTACTTACAAATCGATAACTTAAACTTCTTAAATTTAAATAGTCAATTAGCAGATGACCTAATGGATATCGTGACTATTAAAGTAGGTCAAATGGAAGTAAACTATGGTGACCAACACTTCCGTCGTACTGACAATGCTTACTCTATGGGTAATGCTTTCATTGGTAACACTATCATGGATGCTTTTGCTACTGAAATGGCAATGGAGGTTTACGCTCAGAAAAATGGGTTCATCGGTATGTTTGGTATGTCAAACGGTGCATTAAACCAATCAGTAACTTCTACTGGTAACTGGTCAGTATATGGTAAATTAGGTTTCGATAAGCAATTAAACGACGACTTAAGAGTACGTTTAACTGGTTCATACTATCACAACTCGAACTTGGATAACTCTAACATCTATGCAGGTGACAGAGCTGGTTCTAGATTCTACAATGTAATGGTTCCTACTGGAGATGATTTCAGATCTGGTCGTGTTAACCCGAACTTCACAAACAACATCGATGCGGTTATGTTGAACTCATTTGTGAAATTCCACGGATTAGAATTCTTCGGTACTTACGAGAACTCTCAAGGTATGTCTAAGGGTGAAAGTGGTGTAGAAAACGCAGAAAACAGAACTTGGGAACAATTAGCAGGTGAATTAATCTACCGTTTTGGTTCAAAAGAACAATTCAATGTTGGTGCTCGTTACAATACAGCTTGGGGTGCTAACGCTGCTGAGATGGGTGAGTATGCTGACGGTACTGTTTGGTCAATTGGTCAACAAGATGTTCGTCAAAACAGATATGAATTATCTGCAGGTTGGTTCATGACTAGAAACGTTTCATTGAAAGGTTCATACATCAAGCAAACTTACGAAGGTTATGATAACTACCTTGAAACTGGTTCTACAAACGCTAACTTCGCTGGTGGTGAATTCGACGGTTTCATGTTAGAGGCAGCAATCAGCTTCTAATTAGAAAGACTTAGTTAATATATAATATATTTCGAATAAAGGTCAGTTCTTAATTGAACTGACCTTTATTGTTTTATTCCGTATATGCACCAGAAGAATATGTTAATTCATAACTGTGTGTATAAATTTCGAAAACTACACCGAAAGGATCCTCTACATAAACCATTTTGTAAGGTTTAGAGTTAGGGTAATATTCTCTTATCGGCATACGTTGTTTACCTCCAGCATCTACAATTTTTTTAGTGAGTGTTTCTATATCTGGATCTTGTACGCAGAAATGGAATAAACCAGCGTTAAATGGGTTAAATTCTGGTTTCTCAGCCTTTGTAGTAGGAAAGGAGAATAATTCTATACCAATGCCATCAGAAGTCGACATATGAGCGATTTTAAAAGATCCCCATCCTTTACCAAATACGTCAATACACATTTGGCCAATAGCTGTCTCGTTTTCTTCTTTTACATCCGAAGGAGGCATAATCACATACCATCCCATTACATCTGAATAAAATTTTACAGCTTTTTCAATATCAGGAACTGTAATTCCGATATGAGAAAATGATCTTGGGTAACTTTGCATAATTATTTATAAATTTTTGATTGGTTTGTAAAGATCGAATACAGAATGTTGGAAGTCAATATCTTACTAATTTGAGAGATAGTTACTAATAGGTTAGTATTATTGATTATCAGTCTAAAAAAAATACAATGGAAAATAAAAAATATGAATGTCCGCTTCGGTTCACGATGGATCTGATTGGAAGTAAGTGGAAATCCTTGGTGTTATTTCATCTACTAAAGGGTGGAATGCGTTCAGGAGAACTACAGAAAACATTAAAAGATATATCAAATAAAATGTTTACTCAAACAGTGAGAGAATTAGAGGAAGATCAGTTGATTCAAAGAAGGATTTTTCCAGAGGTTCCACCTCGAGTTGAGTATGAATTAACCCCATTAGGGAAATCGTTAGAAGACATACTAATTCAGATGGATGACTGGGGGAGGAATGTAATAGAAGATATAAAAAAAGAACGCTAGGTACAAAGTATCTAGCGTTCTCCAAGCTCTCTCTTCAATCTATTCATCTGACTTCTATGCTGCTTAACATAGTTTTTCTTTAGATATTTTGTTGAAACCATTCTAATGGTTCAACTACGTATCAATGTCTTTTTGAGTACATTACAAATGTCATCATATGTTCCTTTAAAATGAAGGTATTTATACTTTTTAATCTTATTTGCTCAAGTTTAAACCTTATTTAAGAATTATATTAAAAAATTACTTAAAATATGTATCGGTGTTACGAAACCATTTCCTTAATGACTTTAAATTTCAACTGAAATAGATTAGCAAGTAAATTGCTATTAACTGTGCTTAACATTTATTAAATTGCAGATCGACTAACTCATTTAATTTATATGAAACTTCAAACGCTCATATCATATATTCTACTATTAGCTGTTTTTGCATCATGTATTGCTTTAGAAGATGACTTTTCTCCTAGTATTTCTTCCATGGAAATCGAGGAAAATAAGGTCTTTCATTACAAAGATACTTTCAACTTAAGTGTTACGTTCTCAGACAATGTATTGATCTCTGAAGCAACGATCTCTATAGGTGAGGTAAACCCTGAAAGTAGCTCTGTTTTTACTTTTTCTTTTGACTCTACCTATGCTGATATTCAGGCAAGAGCATTGGCTATCGATTCCTCGTTAGTGATTCCTGCTTACGTTCCAACAGGGCAATATTTCTTGGCATTAAAAAATAAAGATGCAGGAGATAACGTAATGGTAGATTCGATCTTTTTCCGAATAGAATCAGATACTATATTACCTTCATTTTCTTCAGATATCTCAGTGATGTCAGCTATTGAGGGAAATCAAGAAAGTACAGTTTATTGTAGAGGTGAACGACTATTATTATCTGGTATCTTATCTGATAATATTGGTCTTACGAAATTGAGTGTACAGTTTGCTGATAGCTCTCCAAGAAACTTCTTAATACAAGGAGATTCATTGGATATTAATGATATCGTTCAACGACAAATTTTTATTCCTGAGTCGCTAGAGAACGGGATAGATACATTAACTTTAACTCTAGAAGACGAGTACAGTAATGTTTCTGTTAAGAAAATACCTTTAGAAATTAATTGTGATGATGTTGCAGCCAATTTTGCATCATATGAGTCCACTCAAGAAATACCATCAGATCGTATTGTTTTAATTTATCCTGGTACTCCATTCCAATTAACTTCATTAATTGCTGAAGATGAAGGTGGATTAGATTCAGTACAATTAGAAGTAAGTAGAATACCTGTTTCTTCTGACGGAAGTACTTCTACTCCAATTATCGAGCAGTTTGTTGAAGTCGCTTTAAATGGAGTGAATACAATAGATTTAGCTACCTTAGAAGATTTGAACTTTAATTTTGAATTTGATGAACTAACTACTGATGCAGGTGAAACGATTTTCATTAATGTGAAAATAAAAGACCAAGAGCAAACGTGGGATAATGCTTCATTCTTTAGATTCTCCTTGGTGGCAAGAGAAGATTTGGCTCCATCAATAACTGTAACAGACTTCATCTTTAATGATACTAAAGAATATGTTCCTGAAAATGAACCGTATGCTTTAACACCTCAAACAAATAGTATCAATATTAAATTAGAAGGTAAAATCTATGAAAATGTAGGTTTACAATCTGTACTAATTGAATTCATTGATTTAGGATTAGGATCAAGAGGTACGTCAGCAAGTAAAACAGTTACTGAGTTTTCATCTTACCCTGTTGATTTAGGAAGTCTGATCTCAGATCTACAAATGGTAGTTCCTTCAATGAATCAGGCAGATTTATATGAATACTCTCAAACCGATTTCCGTTTAAGAATTCTTGCTACCGACATCAGAGGTCAAACGGATGAAATCATCTACAACTTCAGTGTTGATTATAGTTTAGCAATCGAAGAAGGAGAGGGAGAAGTGGAAGAGCCAATTCTTCCAGGTAGAAAGGGATTTTAATATATAATTACAATGATATACTGAATTAAAAATACAGTAGTTTCAATATAAAAAGGAAAGAGGCTGTCTCATGATTGAATAATTGGGGCAGTCTTTTTTTGTGATCATGGTACAAAAAACTTAGTAATTGATTACGGAAGTTTTCTATTCGTGTCAAATAATAGATTTTTAAGTATCAAAATAAGCTAGTAAACTATTTGACTGTCTATTTATAAGAGTGCTTGTAAATAGTCACTTTTTTAGAGGAGGTGTAAAACTGAAAACTAATTATCATGAAAATTTTCTTTCACTCTAATGAGTTTAGAATTCTCTTTCTTTATGATTGTAAAAGTGGGTGAAAAAATTGGTGAGTTTATTTATCATGTTTCACACTAGAAGGATTTAAATCATTTTAATATAAGTTTATAAAGCCCTTTTGAGAGGTATTTAGGAGATATTAAAAAGCACCATATGAAGATACATATGGTGCTTTTTTATATAGCTACGTAAAAATATTACGCTTCTACCAATTGTCCTTTGTTGATAACCGCTATCGCTTTTCCTTTAAATTGAGTGCCAATAAATGGAGTGTTATCTGATTTAGATTGAATATCTTTTTTCTCAAAAGTCCACTCATGGAACGGGTCAAAAACTGTTATTGTAGCTTTTTCTCCTTCTTTAATAGTAGCTGAATCAGCTTTTAAGATTGATCTTGGCGTAGTTGATAACTTCTCAATAATTGTATCAACAGAAATACCCTGAGGTAAATTGGAGATGATATTAGCGAAAGCTGTTTCTAAACCTAAGATTCCACAATCAGCCAAATCAAACTCTAACCTTTTTGATTCAGTATCTTGTGGTGTATGTGATGAAACGATGGAGTCAATAGTTCCATCTTTAATTCCTTCCCATAGAGCGTCAATATCTTCTTGAGAGCGGAAAGGAGGCCATACTTTTTTATTTGTATCAAAGTCTGATAAAGATTCGTCTGTTAAAGCAATTTGATGTGCTGCGATGTCACAAGTAACTTTAAGGCCATCAGCTTTTGCTTTTCGAATTAAATCGACAGATTCTTTTGCTGATATATTGGCAAAGTGTACTCTACCATCTGTATAACTCAATAAAGCTAGGATTTTCTGGATGGCTAGCCATTCTGCTACATTAGGTATTCCCCTTGTACCCATTAAGGTACTCGGAACGCCTTCGTTCATATGGCCATCATTGTCTAATGTCTTCTCATTAGCTAATTCTACCATCAATCCATCAAATTTTTGCATATACATGATAGCTCTTTTCATTACACCTAAGTGCCATGAATGATGTATACCATCTGTGAAAGCTACCGCACCGGCTTCATGCATATCGATATACTCGTTCATTTCTTCTCCTTTTGCATTCTTAGTTAATGCTCCCATTGGGTGAAGTTGAACTGGAGTAAAAGCGCTCATTTGTTTAATAAAATGTACACTTTCTTTTGTCTGTACTGTAGGGTTTGTATTCGGTAAAGTGGCTACATCTGTAAACCCACCAAAAGCAGCTGCTTTACATAAAGAAGCAATGTCTTCTTTGAATTCTTCACCTGGCTCGTTTAAAGTAGAACGCATATCTAACCAACCTGCAGATACCCATAATCCATCTGTATCAATCGATTTTGCATTGGGAGCAGTAATTGGAGATGTTGAAACCTCATCGATTACACCATCTTTAATTAAGATATAAACATTTTGTTGATGATAAGGGGAAGTTGTATTTGATACTCTTACGTTATTGAGCAAAATTTCTTTCATGGTGCTGTAACTCAAAAGACCTTTAAAAATTCTCGGCTACAATCCATTTTAATGTTATTGGGAGTAACCGCACAAATGTACATTGTAAATAATAAATTTTGAAAATATAGGGCACAAAAAAAGAGATACAAAAAGTATCTCGTTCAATTTGGAAGAGTTCAAAGCTGTTTTACAAGTCTACATACCTGATGTTTTCCGACTTGTACAACCTGAACGGCATCCATAATATTTTTAACCAATCTAAGTCCCATTCCTCCTTTACGATGTTCTTTAATTACATCTGTAATAGCAGGAGATTGATATGCTTTAATATCAAAAGCTTCGCCATCGTCTTTAATTTCAATCACTACCTCTTTTTCATTGTCTTGGGTAGAAACAGAAACTTCTATTTCCTTGGTAGGATCACAGCTGTTTGAATGAATCATCCTGTTTGCACAGACCTCATCGACTGCTACAACGATCATATCTCTTTGGGAAAGAGGTACACTGTAGTTGTCTAAAGCCGAGAGCAGAAACTCACGGATTTCATGAAGGTTGGTCGTTTCACAGTTGACTTTTTTTCTAAACATCACTGTTTTTAAATTATAAAATATTGATGGCCTCTTCTTTACTGGCTGCCAAGTTTAAAAATTGATCTACACCTAAAATTTCGAATACACTTTTGATGTTGTCAGCAACATTAAACAATACCATAGTAATACTATTCTTTTCGATATCGTCTAATCTTGAAGTAAATACACCAATTCCTGCAGAAGAAATATAAGTTAATCCTACACAATCAATTAATAACTTCTTATCACCTTTATCGATGCACTCTTGAAGTTCAGTATCAAGTTCAATAGATGAGCTTGCATCTAATTCTCCAACTACACTGATTAGTGTGAAGTCATTCTCTTGTACAACATTAACGTCTACTTTGGTCATTATGTATACGGTTTAACTTCATTAAGGTTTCCCTTAATTTTAATTTTTTTTAAATTTTTTACTAATAAAAGAAACAAAGGGTGTTAAAATCTCGTAGACCAACCCTTTGTCTCTTTTGATGTCTCTTAAAAATGTTCAATTCTATTAAAGAATCAACATTGCGTCGCCGTAGCTTAAGAAACGGTATTTTTCTTTGATTGCTTCTTCGTAAGCTCTCATTACTAAATCATAACCACCAAATGCAGCAGCCATCATTAATAATGTTGATTTAGGTTTATGGAAACCTGTAACCATAGAAGATACAATTTTGAAATCGTATGGAGGGAAGATAAATTTATCTGTCCAACCTTCGTTTGCTTTCAATGTATTTGAAGCCGAAACTGAAGTTTCTAAAGAACGTAATGCTGTAGTACCTACTGCACAAACATTTCTTTTTTCAGTCAACGCCTTATTAACAATCTCTACAGTCTGCTCACCTACTTTGTAGTGCTCAGAGTCCATTTTGTGTTTTGTTAAATCTTCAACGTCTACATCTCTAAATGCACCTAACCCTACATGTAAAGTAATAGGAGTGATATCTACAGATTTAATCTCTAAACGTTTTGCAACTTGTGGTGTAAAGTGTAAACCTGCTGATGGGGCAGCTACAGCACCTTTATTTTCTGCAAAAATTGTTTGGTAACGGTCACGATCGGCCGGTTCAGCTTCACGACCTAAGTCTCTTGGAATTGGAGTTTCTCCAAGTTCTTCAATTGTTTTGTAGAATTCTTCATCTTCACCGTCTACTAAGAAACGGATAGTTCTACCTCTTGAAGTTGTATTGTCAATGACTTCAGCCACTAAACTACCATCGCCAAAATACAATTTGTTACCTACACGAATTTTACGAGCAGGATCAACTAAAACATCCCATAAATGAGACTCTTTGTTTAGTTCACGAAGAAGAAATACCTCGATCTTAGCACCAGTTTTTTCCTTGTTACCATATAATCTTGCAGGGAAAACTTTAGTGTCATTCGTCACTAATACATCACCCTCCTCGAAGTACTCTACAATATCTTTGAACAATCTGTGCTCAATTTCTCCTGTAGAACGGTGTAATACCATTAAACGTGCTTCGTCGCGGCTTTCTGCCGGGTATTGTGCTATTAGATCTGAAGGTAGATCAAACTGAAATTGGGATAGCTTCATGGAGTGAAATTACTATTTTTAATCTATCTATTAATATCGATATATTATCGCTTAACTTTTCTACTATACACACAAAATGCGTACCTTGAAAATCAAGACGGTAAATTTAACAAATAAAGATCAGATAATTTCCAATAGATCAATAGATAAAGGATTTATTATCTAAAATCTTTCAATTTTTTTTGAAAATAATGCTTTTCTTCAAACTTTTTTTTGAGAGTTTCCGATTTGCAGTCAATGCACTGAAAGAAAATATATTACGAACAGTTCTTTCACTATTAGGAGTGACCATCGGTATCTTTGCGATTATAGCCATTTTTACCTTAGTAGATGCATTGAATAATGGTATCCAAAATAGTTTATCTGCTTTTGGAGATAAAGTAATGTATGTTGGAAAATGGCCTTTTGCTTTCAATGAACCCAATTACCCTTGGTGGAAATATTATAGAAGGCCTAGCCCTGATGTAAAGGAATTTAAGTTTATCCAAGACAATGCAAAATGGGTAAAACACATAGCGATCTTTGAAGATAAAAGGGGAAATACTATTCAATATAAAAATAATTCTTTTGAAGATGGAAAGATAGTAGGATGCTCATATGAGTATAATAAGATCACTTCTATGCCTATTGATCGAGGCAGATACTTTACTAAAAGTGAAATGACTGCAGGTGTTCAAAATACTATAATTGGATACGATGTAGCCAAACAACTATTCCCTAGAGGTGATGCTCTTGGAAAAACGATTAAATCAAAAGGACAAAAATTTAAGGTAATCGGTATCTTCGAGAAGCAAGGAGAAAGTTTACTTTCCACTCCAAGTAATGATGAAATTATCCTTATTCCTTATAATTCTTTAGTGAAAATGTATACCTCAAAAGGACGAAACATTTCTCCAGTGCTTATTGCAAAAGGATATAAGCAAGATGAAGATATGGGAGAGATGCATGCAGAACTTAGGGGATTAATTAGAAGACATAGAGGACTTAGGCCAAAAGAAGAAGATAATTTCGCCCTAAATAAAACGGATGCAATTGCAGACTTTATTAATGGTATAACAGGATCTTTAAAAATTGCCGGAGGAGTTATTGGTATGTTCTCCATCCTTGTTGGAGGATTTAGTATCGCCAATATTATGTTTGTGTCTGTAAAAGAAAGAACATCACAAATTGGTATACAGAAGGCATTGGGTGCTAAAAATTACTTTATCTTATTACAGTTCTTATGTGAGTCGATGTTCCTTAGTTTCTTTGGAGGGGTTGGTGGACTTATTTTGGTCTCCTGTTTATCAATATTCTCAACAGAAACTTTTATTATCTCTCTAAATATTCAAAATTTGATCATAGGAATGGGTATCTCTGGGTTAGTCGGAATTATTTCGGGGTTAGCACCTGCCGTTTCAGCTGCCAGAATGGATCCTGTAGAAGCGATGAGAGCTTCATAGATAAATTAATTATTAGATAGATGATCACACCTTCTGAACGTATCAGTTCACAATTTCCTTTTGAACCTACACAAGGTCAAAAAGTATTATTTGATTTATTTGACCCATTTATTCTGGAGAAAAACAACAGAAGGAACACTTTTCTATTAAAAGGATATGCAGGTACAGGTAAAACATCTGTAATTACTGCTCTATCTAATATTCTACGTTATTATAGCTACAAAACATTACTTATGGCGCCAACAGGAAGAGCAGCCAAAGTGATGTCATCTTATGCAAAACGAAAAGCGTTTACGATTCATCGAATTATCTATAAGCAAACGGAAGATCCTGATACCGGAGCCATGCGTTTTGAGAGAACAAAGAATAATGCTCAAAACACTATCTACATTGTAGACGAAGCATCTATGATTGATGATCAATCACATATGCAAGGGGAAGGATTATTGAGTTCTTTAATCCGATATGTTTTTCAAGATCCTAAGGCCAATAATAAATTATTACTAATTGGAGATACAGCACAGCTACCTCCTGTGAAACAAGATATTAGTCCGGCACTAGATGAAATATATCTTCAGAATATCTTCAAACTGAATATTATTAGTCATGAATTGACAGAGGTTGTTCGCCAAGCCTCAGAGTCTGGTATTCTTTACAATGCAACTCTTCTTAGAAATACATTGGTTACTAATGAAGATATAAAGTTTGTGACTTCTCCTTTTAAAGACATTTTTAAAATGGGGTCAGATCGTTTGGAAGATGGTTTATTATATGGATATGATAAATATGGAATTGAGAATACGGTGATTGTTACCAGATCAAACCGAGCAGCAACACAATACAATCAATATATAAGAAGGCAAATTCATTATAGAGAAGATGAACTAGATGCTGGTGATTACCTAATGATTGTCCGCAATAATTACTTTTGGTTAGATGAGGATTCACCTGCTGGTTTTTTGGCTAATGGAGAGTTTATTGAAGTGACTAGAGTGGGTGGTATTGAAGAGAAATATGGTTTAAGATTTTGTGATATCCGTTTCAGGTTATTGGATTATGATGAGCATAATGTGGTAGAGGCAAAAATTATCTTAGATACCCTCCATTCTTTTACCCCTCAACTAAGTAATGAGGAAAATAGAAAATTGTACAATGCTGTAGTTGAAGAGTATGCCGATATTGAAAATCCGAGGTCTCGAATGAAAAGAATCCGAGAAGATGAATACTTAAATGCTCTACAGGTGAAATTTGCTTATGCACTTACTTGTCATAAGGCACAAGGTGGACAGTGGGATGCAATTTTTGTTGATATTGGTTTCTTGAGAGATGATATGCTAGACTCCGATTTTGTTCGTTGGCAGTATACAGCATTAACCCGAGCAAAATCGGAGTTGTTCTTAATGAACTATCCAGAAAGGTTTTTTAAATAATTAATTTCTTGAAGGCTAATTATCAAACATTGCAACAACTCTAGCTGGTGCTGCTGACGCTCCAACAATTTTTAAAGGAAAAACGGCTACTTTAAACCCAGTGTACGGCAGGGATCCTAAATTCACCAATTGTTCCATATGACAATATTCCTTTTCTTGACCTACAAGATGGGCATTCCAGAATAAATCCTGGTTTTCAGTTTTCTTTGCTTGTTCAATAAGATAAGGTAAGGGTAAATCCCAGCCCCAAGAATCGATACCCATCACTTTAATTCCTTGATCAATAAGGTAGTGCGTTGCTTCGGCACTCATTCCTGTACCTACCTTATGAAAGTCTTCCGTTCCATTAAATTTATCTCTACCAGTTTTTATCAATACAATCATTCCTTCTTTTAAGGAAAGGTTATTATCTGATAAAAAATTGGTAATATCTTCTTTTGTAATAGGGGCAAAATCCTTTTTGTGTTCCATATCAATCACTAACCCTTCTCCGTAGCACCAATCCAAAGGTACTTCATCAATAGTTTTTGCTTTTTTTCCTGCAACTGTTGGGGAATAATGCCATGGAGCATCTATATGTGTTGTAGAATGAACTCCCATCTTTTCAATGGTATCATCTGCCCAACCAATAAAGTTTTTCGGAAATAATTTAAAAGGTAGTCCTAGGAAACGAATCAACCATTTTGCTTTAGCGTGAGGTTTATGTTTAATCTTTACTCGCATAAACCAAGGGTCTTTCTTGTTGAATTGAATTGGTTTTGAAAGGTCTACAATTTTCATAGTTAAGTTTATCAGTAATTTAAAAGCGTTTTTGAATAAGAATATTTGCAGCAATAAAAAAGCCAACCCGAAACGGATTAGCTTTTTCATCATGTAACCAAGTATTTAATCGTCCTATTTCATCCTTCTACTTTAAGTAGACAGATAAAAAATCTATGTAAATCACTGACTTAAACTACGAAGAAAGGATATGATTCTTTCTCAATAATAGTGTCAGCTAATTCGCGTCTTAAAACATGTACGTTCTCTAAATCATACTTAGTGAAACGTTTTAATCCCATCAACATTACTCGTTGTTCATCTCCTGTAGCAATTCCACCAATTGCTTCGCGACCTGAAGTAGCAATCACTTCAGCTGCTTCTCTGATAAACACTTTTGCAATGTTAATTTGTTCTTTGCAAGCTTCTTCTCCTTTGTCCTCTACCATTTTTTCAGTACGAAGAATTGTAGATTCAGCAGCATAAATTTGAATTAACATATCAGCAATATTCATAAGTATTTCTTGCTGATCGTTAATTTTTGCTTCAAACACCTGAACAGCTCTACCTGCAACCATTAAAGCTGCTTTTTTGAGTCGTTTTAAAATGTCTTTTTCAACATTAAATAGGATAGAAGTATCAATTGTCTCAAACGATGGAACAGAAGTTAGTTCTTTTGCTACATCCATTGCTGGAGAAACAATATCTAACTCACCTTTCATCGCCCTTTTTATCATCATGCCTACAAGAAGCATGCGGTTGATTTCGTTTGTTCCTTCGTAAATTCTAGAAATACGAGCATCTCTGTAAGCTCTTTCCATTGGTGCTTCAGCAGAGAATCCCATACCACCATACACTTGAACACCTTCGTCTACTACGAAGTCTAATACTTCAGATCCGAATACTTTAAGAATAGCACATTCAATAGCAAATTGCTCCACACCTTTAAGTTTCGCTTTTGCTTCGTCCATTCCTCCCACAAGTAATTCTTCTGTATGGTCTTCAATGTTTTGACCAGCTCTATAACACATCGACTCAATAACATAAGTTTTTGTAGTCATTTGAGCTAACTTTTGTTTGATTGCTCCAAAGTTTGCGATAGGTTGTTTAAACTGTTTACGCTCCTTCGAATATTTTACTGCATGATTAATCACTGCTCGGCAGCCTCCAAGAACACCAGCACCTAATTTAGCTCTACCGATATTCAAGATATTCACAGCGATTTTAAAACCGTTTCCTCTTTCCGAAAGCATGTTCTCTACGGGAACTTTGCAATCAGTAAAGAATACCTGACGAGTAGAAGAACCTTTGATACCCAATTTTTCTTCTTCTTCGTTCATTGTAATTCCACCAAACGAGTTTTCTACAATAAAAGCAGTGTGGTTTTTGTCATCACCAATTTTGGCAAATACAATAAATAAGTCGGCAAACCCAGCGTTGGATATCCACATTTTTTGACCTGTGACCAAATAGTGAGTTCCATCTTCTGAAAGAACCGCTTTTGTTTTACCTGAATTGGCATCCGAACCTGCGTCCGGTTCTGTTAATGCGTAAGCGGCTGCCCACTCACCTGTTGCTAGTTTAGGAAGATATTTTTCCTTTTGTTCTGTAGTACCATAATACATAATTGGTAGTGTACCAATACCCGTATGTGCACCGTAAGTTGTTGAAAATGAACCTGCTTCTCCAAATACATCGGCAATCAACATAGAAGTGTTGAAACTCATACCCAAACCACCTAACTCTTCTGGTACAGAAATACCTAAAAGACCTAAATCTCCAGCTTTATGGAAAATTTTCTCTACTAATTCCCAGTCATGGCCATCGATTTTTTTAGCATTTGGTGTAATCTCTGTGTCAATAAAATCTTTAGTGGCTTGTGCCATCATTACTTGCTCCTCCGAAAACCCTTCAGGAGTAAAAATTTCATTTGCTTCTGTTTCGCGAATTAAAAATTCTCCACCTTTGATTGCTTTCTTATTGGTTACAGTGTTCATAATAAATTGAAAATGTTTAGTGTTGTTATTGGATGTAATTCAAAGTGGAATGATCACATTAGACTTTCTATTTAAGTAGTAAGTGAATATGTGATCATCCCTTACATGATTTACAATTATGTGTATTGTTTATTGGATGATCGGTTCATCTAATCACTAAATACAAAACGTATTACAGAAGTGATTATTCATTTAAAATGTATGCAAGCATAACATTCTTTTTCAAATATATGTAAAAATATTATGCATGCATAACATAAAGCGAAAAAATGTTCTTTTCACGCTTAATTTTTTACTTCATCTTCATTTTTAAAGCAATTACAGTAGTATTATCACAATTTTTTATTAGAATCATTAAAATGTATTTAACAAGTATGACTTATCTCACTGATGACTAGCAAGGTGTTATGTATTTTTGCGGGGCTTGGTTCATACTATTAGCACGAATCAAACAAACTGAACACGGAATTATTATAAATCTCTGAAAAATTATGAGCGATTTTTTCTATCAAAAGCCTTTCCCAATAAAGAAAGACACAACGAAGTATAGATTACTTACAAAGGATTATGTATCAACTATCGAAGTAGACGGACGTAAATTTTTAAAAGTAGATCCAAAAGGATTGGAGTTACTTTCTAAAGAAGCGATGGCAGATGTTTCATTCTACCTTCGTACTGCCCACTTAGAAAAAGTTGCTAAAATCTTAGATGATCCTGAAGCATCAGACAACGATCGTTTCGTTGCTCGTACATTATTAGAAAATGCTGCAGTTGCAGCAGAAGGTCAACTGCCATCTTGCCAAGATACAGGTACTGCTATCGTAATGGCTAAAAAAGGTGAAGGTGTAATTACTGGTTCTAATGATGCTGAAGCTTTATCAAAAGGTATCTATGAAACATACCAATCAAGAAACTTAAGATACTCACAAGTGGTTCCATTAACCATGACTGAGGAAAAAAATACAGGTACGAACCTTCCTGCACAAATTGATATTTACTCTGAGCAAGGTAACTCGTATGAGTTCTTGTTCATGGCTAAAGGTGGTGGTTCTGCCAACAAAACATTCTTATACCAACAAACTAAGGCTTTACTAAACGAAGAGAGCTTAACAGCTTTTGTAAAAGAAAAGCTAAAGTCTATTGGTACTGCAGCATGTCCTCCATATCACTTGGCATTTGTAGTAGGTGGTACTTCTGCTGAAGCAAATATGGCTACTGTAAAGAAAGCATCAGCAGGTTACTATGACCATTTACCAACAGAAGGTAATATGGGAGGTCAAGCTTTCCGTGATGTTGAATGGGAAGAAAAAATCCAAAAAATCTGTCAGGAAAGTTTAATTGGTGCACAATTCGGTGGTAAATACTTTACACATGATGTAAAAGTAGTTCGTTTACCTCGTCATGCTGCTTCTTGTCCTGTTGGTATTGGTGTTTCTTGTTCAGCAGACCGTAACATCAAAGCAAAAATCAATGAGGATGGTATTTGGTTAGAAGAATTAGAAAGAAACCCTCGTCGTTTAATTCCTACAGAAGAATCACAAATGGACAATCCTGTAGAAATCGACTTGAACCGTCCAATGGAAGAAGTATTAGCAGAGTTAACGAAGTACCCTATCAAAACTCGTTTGAATTTGAAAGGTACATTGATTGTTGCTCGTGATATTGCTCATGCTCGTATCAAGCAGATGTTAGATAACGGTGAGGAAATGCCTGAGTACTTCAAAAATCACCCAATTTACTATGCAGGCCCTGCGAAGACTCCAGAAGGAATGCCTTCAGGATCATTTGGACCAACTACTGCAGGTAGAATGGACCCTTACGTTGGACCTTTCCAAGCTAAACGCGGTTCTATGATTATGTTAGCTAAAGGTAACCGTTCGCAACAAGTTACAGATGCTTGTAACGAACATGGTGGATTCTACTTAGGATCTATCGGTGGTCCTGCTGCAATTCTTGCGAAAGAAAATATCAAATCGGTTGAATTGGTTGATTTCGAAGATTTAGGAATGGAAGCAGTTCGTAAGATTGAAATCGAAAACTTCCCTGCATTCATCATTGTTGATGATAAAGGAAATGATTTCTTTGCGGAACTTTAATTTAATGTAGATAAGAACAGCATGCTGTTTATCTCAATAGATTTCAATATAATCCCTCATAACTTAAGTTGTGAGGGATTTTTTTGATCAAAATTTTTCGTTCTATTTAAGAAACATCCTCTAAATTTATTGTAATCAATAAATTATATCATGCTGAATATAAATATTAACTCTATTACAAACTTCCTTGAGGGACTAAGTGATCAAATGGAAGCATCTATAAGTAACAATACTTTATTTTTTCCTTCTAATTATGGTCGAGGATTTATAAAGCAAGTAGAGTTAAACAATGGTTTAATTTTTCAGGAAGAGAAGTTTGTGATTTATGAAGATATGTTCCTTACAAGAAGTATCGATAAGCAAGAGAATTATTTATCACTTTACTTTTTGATACACTCACCTTTATTAACCTATAATCCCCAAAGTAAAGATTGGGCTCAGCAGAAACTTCTTTTCTTTGATGAAGATTATCGATTCAATCAATATTACCCAGCATACCTTAATATACATCAGTATCATTTATTCATTCATAAAAATAAATTGAATGAAATCTGTGAAAGATATGAGTTTCCAAAAGGATTATATGAACACTACTTGAGTGATCAGAGATGGTTATTTCAGGCTTCACATTCCTTAGAAATAAGAAACTTGATAAAGCAGTTCGTTGAACTTGATATTGAAACACCTGTAGATAAAAGTCTATTTCATCAAAACTTGGAGACTTTAATTCTTTGGTCTTTAAAAAGGATCAATGAAAATAAAGAAGGGAGAGTCAATAAGATTTACCAACAAGATCTTCAAGTAGTTTTAGAGGTCGGTAATTTGTTACTACAAGACCATGAGAATGAAATGACGATTCAAGAAATAACCCAAAAGTATGCTATTGGTGAGCGCAAACTTCAACGATTATTTAAATCCCATTTTGGAGAGTCTATGAACTCCTATAGAAAAAGAATGAAGTTGGAACAAGGGAGACAAATGTTAGAGCAAGGTCTTTTTACAATCACTGAAGTCTCTTACCAATTAGGTTATAGTTCTCCTAGCCATTTTTCTAAGATTTTTAAAGATCACTTTGGGGAAAGTCCTAATAGTATCATTTGATTTGACGTTTTTGCTATATATTAAGACGGAATAGTATAATACGTTAAGCAGCTTTCATATTTAGTTTTGTGTTGTGATTAGAAACAAAAGTCTTCAATAACAATAAAAAACAATAATTATGAAGAAAGTGATTTATTATTTAACGGTAGTGTTATTCTCAAGCGTACTATTATTTAATGATGTCGTTTATGCTAATGATAAATATGAAGTTGAGATAGAAAGAAACATCAAATATGGAGAAGGTTTTATTCTTAAAGATGGTCAACCTACTTCTGTTGATCTATTGATGAATATTTATAAGCCTATCACTTCAGATCATAAGCAACGCCCAGCAGTATTTTTTACTTATGGGGGAGCATTTCAAAGAGGAACACCTCATGAACGTTATGAAATTGATGGACAACAAGATACTTCTCCGGAAGAATATTGTAAGCGATTAGCACAAGAAGGATATGTATGCTTTGCTATCAATTATAGAGTTACGCCAGATTTACCAATTCCTCATCTTAAAGGTATTAACGAGAGTACTCTTTTAAATAGAGATGGTATTAAATTAATGATGGATAGAGCATCGCAGGTACGAGCAGATATGAACTTGCCTCCATTAGATCCAAAGAATCCATCACATATAAAAATACAATCCGATGCTGTATTAGCAGCTGCCGAAGATTTGCAAAGTGCGGTTCAATATGTAAAACAAAATGCGGAGGAATTATCTGTAGATAAGAACAAGATTATTATTGGAGGTTTTTCTGCAGGGGCAGTTACTTCATGGAATGTAGCTTATGGATTAAAAGAGCCAGTTACTGCAGTATTTTTATTATCAGGAGCACCGATTGTTTTTGAGCTTGATAATATAAAGGCAGGAGAAAATCATCCTCCAATTCTTCAATTTTTAGCACAGACAGACCTTACAGGGGCAAGAATTGCCAATCCATTAATGATAGAACATTATCAGAAAACAGGTGTGGAATATGAGTTTGCTTGGGTACCCGGTTTTGGACACTTCTACCCGGCAGGGGCCACGTCTATGTCTGGTGATGCTCGACGAATTCCTGTGGAAACGAGGTTACTCAATTTTATAAAAAGAGTAGTAGAACCAACAATATAGATCACTAAAAAAGGGGGGAGAATACTTCCCCCAACATTTACTACTTAATCGATTTATTATGATTTATCGCGTTTCTCTTTTTATGCTTTTTCTTGTACTACATATAGTATCAGCATATGGACAGGAAGATCATCTTCAATCAAAGACAAGGCTTACATCTATAAGTCTGCATAAAGAATATTATAATTTCAATTCTACTCATCAGGCAACTTACTTTCTTTTAAAAGGAGGGATAACTTTCAAAGACAACAGCCATTTATTGGTGGAACTAATAGGTACCCAATACACAGAAGAAGGTAGAAAAATCTATTCTCCAGGTGATATGAATATCTCTTACACAAGAGAGATCCTTCCCTCGAGTAATGGTGATTTTTTAGGTATAAATGCATGTTTGAAAATGCACTTTCCTACTGGAAACTCGGATTTATCTGGTTTATTTGGTCATTACACTGTAGAACCTATGATTACTTATGGGTGGAAATTAATTGGTAATAATCTCACTCTATCTAATCAGTGGAGAGCCTATATTCCTACAATTCAAGCTATAGAAAATACGGTAGCTCCTGCGTTTGTTCGTTTTGAGCCTGCATTGAAATATCAATACGATGATAAATGGATCAATGTAGCATTAGACAATCGATGGGTGTGGAATTTTGATGACTTTGTGATTTACTACAAAGTGGAAGGTGGAATTGATTTAGGAAACAATTACCAACTTTCAGGATTTTATGAGAAAAAAATAAGAGGAGAAGCATTATTTGATATTTATTCAGGTATCAATATCAGGTTTAAATTTTAACTCTAGATTTTCATTTTTGAGTTATAATAAACTTGAAGTCAAATCCATCACTTTTGCCTTGAAAGCATCCCAATATTCAGTAAGGAAAATATAAGTGACTACACCTACAACAACTCCAATAATATACTTGATAATTTTATTCATGAATAAGTGAAATTAGATTGATGAGACTTTGAATATTTTTAAGAATTAATGACGGAGTAAAGATCTAAAATGATACGGAAATAAAACTTCCGCAACTTCTAAATATTTAAAAAAGCCTTGACAATTAATTAACTGTCAAGGCTTTTTTTACAAGAAATTCAGTTTTGAAAGGAAGTTACTTTTGTAGCTATTACCAATCGGAATTTCTTTTTGAGGCATCACAATTTGCATATCCTCTATTGTATTTACTTTTTCCAGATTAACGATATAAGAGCGATGAACTCGAATAAAATTATCTGGAAACTTTTTTTCTAATGCTTTCATAGTAGAGTGGATCACATACTTTCGATCCTTTGTATTAATTAACATGTAATCTGAAAGAGCTTCAACAAAAAAGATATCGCCTAAAGAGAGCTTTACAATTTTGTTATCTGCTTTTACAAATAATGTATCATCACTACTTTTATCTACTAAACTTTGATCACTATTTTCGATGGACTGTTTGGCCTTTTCTACCGCTTTTAGAAAACGAGGGTAGGTTATTGGCTTGATCAAATAGTCTGTCAAATTGTATTCATAAGCTTCTGCTCCAAAATCACGTCGACCTGTAATTAGAATTACTTGAGGTAGTTTTTCTAAGGATTGTACCAACTCGATCCCTGTCATTTGAGGCATCTCAATATCTAAAAATAATAAATCGACAGCAGTGTTTTTGAGAACTTCATATGCAGATACAGCATTGTCAAACTCACCGGCAAGTTCTAACCCTTCGGTACGTTTTACAAAGTCTCGTACAACCATACGAGATACCTCTTCATCGTCTACAATAACACATTTTAAATCGACCATATTAAAGATCTAAGGTTTTTAACTTTTGAATGTATTTTCCTAATATATCAAATTCTAAGTTTACTTTTGTCCCTTTTTGAATTTTATGGAAGTTTGTGTGTTCAAAAGTATAAGGAATAATAGCTACGCTAAATTGTCCTTTTGCATCATCTACAACAGTAAGGCTTGCTCCATTAACACAAACAGAACCTTTCTCTACCGTAAAGTTTTTCGTTGAAGGATCGTATTGGAAAGTAAATCTCCAACTTCCTTGCTCATCTTGTACATTTACACATTCACCAATTTGGTCCACATGTCCTTGTACAATATGTCCGTCAAATCTACCATGAGATGGCATACTACGTTCTAAATTAACGACATCTCCTTCTTTCCAATCTCCTAAATTTGTCTTTTGTAAAGTTTCATGGATGGCAACCACTTGGTGTTGATCACCTTCAATATGAGTGACAGTAAGACAAACACCGTTGTGTGCTAAACTTTGATCTATTTTTAGTTCTTTGGATATTGAAGATTCAACAGTAAAAATCGTATTTTCTTGGTCTTTCTCTATTTTGATGATAGTTCCCAAGTCTTCTATTATACCTGTAAACATTTTAATTATTAAGGGTTTGATGATTATTGGGAGACAATTTAGTCAAATTTTATCAGAGATATTTTACTTTTGAAGTATTCCATTCCTTTTCTAATTTTCTTTTTTCATTTCTTTCAAAGTTACCTTTCTTGTCGAGTTATCAAATAGGATAATTTTATGAAATGATTGCTGACTTTTTAGAGGTGTGATGGACATAATATTCTATTCACATTTAATTGAAGGGGAACTACAAATTAGTTCTTATCTTACCCTCAATACGCTTTATTAAACCAATTATATTATCTCATCAATTAAAACATGACGGTTACAAACAGTGAACAGAGATATGAAATTGTAAAGGGACTCATAGACCAAGGAGAATGGGATGCACTAAGTGGTGTTTTAGAAAAACTACCTACCATTGAAATTGTAGAGATCCTTGAAAAAGTAGATGAAGACCATATGGTTACTGTCTTCTCGTTATTTTCTAAAAAGGAAAAAGCACAAATCTTTGGAGAGCTTTCTCATGACCTTCAATATTTTATATTTAATACTCTAGATAAAAGATCTTTTTCAAAAGTTTTTGAAGACATGCGTTCTGACGAACGAGCGGATTTTTATCAGAGGTTGGAAGTCGATGAGCAATCGGCCTTATTGCCCTATATCAACAAAAAGGTAAGAAGTAATGTAATAGAACTTAGTGGATACGAAGCAGATTCTGCTGGGGGTATCATGACGACAGACTTTGCTACAGTTCGAAACTGGATGACTGTAAGAGAGGCTGTAGATAAAATTAAGGTCGACTCACCAGGTAAGAAAATGATCTATTATGCTTATGTAGTAGACAACGAAAAAGTATTGCTGGGGTTTGTGACTCTAAAAGACCTGATCATAGCCGATTTACAAGATAAAATTGAGGATCTTATTCATGTTGATTTTGTCGCAGCTGATGTTCATGAGGATAGAGAGAATGTAGCTAAAATGATTGAAAAATATAATCTATTAGCACTTCCTATTATTAATTCAGACCGTAAACTAGTTGGTATTGTTCGACATGATGATGCAATGGATGTTATCGTTGCCGAACAAACTGAGGATATGGAACGTCTGATGGGTATTCAACCTAATGCAGAAGAAGATGAGGATGAAAGTTATCTAGATTTACCTGTCGTCAAGCATTTTAAAAAAAGGGTCATTTGGTTGGTTTCATTGGCCATTATGGGAATGATTTCCGGACTGATCCTTCATCATTTTGAAGAGGCATTGGATAAGATGGTGATATTAGCTTTATATATGCCTATGCTTGCTGATACTGGAGGTAACGCGGGTAGTCAGGCGGCAACAGTGGTTATTCGGGCATTATCTTTAGGAGAAGTCACCACTAAAGATTGGGCAAAGATTACTTTTAAAGAAGTAAGGATATCGATGTTGTTATCCATTTGTCTTTCTGCAATAGCTTATATCAAGGTTTCTTTATTATCATTCGATACGGTTTTACCCGATGGTCTATCACTCGCTTATGTAGCTTTTATTATCTGTCTTGCTTTAGCGATACAAGTAGTTACTTCTTCGTTGATAGGAGCTGGGTTACCGCTTATTGTTCGAAAATTTGGAGGAGATCCCGCTGTCGTTGCAAGTCCGGCGATCACCACCATTGTGGATGTTACAGGTCTTTTAATTTACTTCAGCCTAGCCACCACATTTTTGTTACATTGATATTATATAAAAATAGCATTACCACTCTAAGCGGTAATGCTATTTTAATTATACAGAACAATATTTTTCCATTCGATCAAAAAACTGTCCCATATGATATCCATCAACTAAAGAGTGATGAGCTTGTACACATATAGGAAGCATATTTTTTCCTTCTTGTTGAAAGATTTTTCCAAAAGTAACTTTCGGAATGCCAAATTCTGCATCGCTATCCTTCAAAGGGTTACTCATATTTGTAAATGCAACCCATGGTATTGTTGTACAATGAATAATGGGATAATCGTTTTCTTTTAACTCAAAAGCATTCCCTTTTTTAATAGCATCAATAGCTTTTTTTGCATTGTCGGTAAAGCGATCAAAATCAGGATACCAATCGAGGTAGCAGAATGTAAAGGTTTTATCTTCTTTTAATATTGTAGTCCCACCATATACTTCATCAAAATAATATACTTTATCGTTGATGATTCTATATCTAAATTCTTCAATTTCATTCATCACTTTAAGCATATAAAAGTGATATAAATGATGTAGCGATGCGTTGTTGTGTTCCTTTTGATGGATCAGCCCATCGATACAAACATTCGCTGTCAATGAAAAATTAGGGTTCAAATAATCTTTAAAGAAAAGGTATTGTTCTTTTCTTTTCCATTGATCTATATTTTGTTCTTTCATTTACTCTCCGAAAATCAGTTTATTCTCTTTTGCATAATAAGAAGAAGTACATGCAAAATTTGATTTATTATTAATAATGATTAACATTTTTTGAGCAAAATTAGTACTTAATCGATCATCCTTCTATTTTCGTAGCGAATTACTATTACCTAAATTTTTTCAGATGATGTACTACCTAATGCTCGAAGTTTTTATCTTCGGGTATATACTGATTGTGTTAGAACATAACGTTCATATCAACAAAGCAGCGACCGCTTTAATAATGGGTGCCGGGTTGTGGGCACTGTATGCAATTGGCGCTGATGAAATATTATCCCTTGGACATAGCGAGTCATGGAAGCATTGGTTAGAAGCAGGCCATGTAAAAGGACATGAATCCATTATCAATTTTATTGTTCATCATGAATTGACAGAACATTTGTCGGAGATGGCTTCCATCGTTTTCTTCTTAATGGGAGCAATGACAATTGTTGAAGTAATAGATGAATACCAAGGTTTTCGAATTATTACCAATAGAATCCGAGTAACAAATAAACCAAAACTGTTGGCCATTATCTCCTTAATGACATTTTTCTTATCCGCAGCGTTGGATAACTTAACCACAACAATTGTCATCGTAGCTGTACTGAATAAGCTAGTTCAAGACAAAGAAACTCGATGGTATTTTGCCAGTATGGTAGTGATATCAGCCAATGCGGGTGGTGCTTGGTCACCAATTGGTGATGTTACAACGATTATGCTTTGGATTGGTGGGCAAATCACAGCCTTAAAAATTATGGAAGAAATATTTATGCCTTCCTTAGTAGCGATGTTGGTTCCATTGGGAGTTTTAATGTTAAAACTTAAAGGTGAAATAGATCCTCCAGATATGTCGGATGATGAGACAAAAGCCTTTATTCCTTTAAAAGATAGAATTATTGTTTTAACAGCTGGTCTTTGTGCTTTAATGGCTGTACCTGTAATAAAATCATATACACATTTGCCTCCATTTATAGGGATGCTTTTAGGTTTGGGAGTGATGTGGTTTATGACAGATTTTAAGTTACACTCTAAAACAGCAGAAGATAAACGTCTATTGAATGTTGGTAGAATCTTAAAAAAGATTGACATGCCAACGGTACTATTTTTAATGGGTATTCTATTAGCTGTAGGAGCATTAAGTTCTGCAGGTCATTTAAATGTAATGGCTGGTTTTATGCAAGAACATTTTACTGATATTTATTTCCAGAATACATTAATTGGTGTGCTATCGGCAATCGTAGATAACGTTCCAATTGTTGCAGCATTTATGGGAATGTATCCAATTGCTGAAGCTGGAGCAACTGGCGAATTAGCCAACTTTGTAGTTGATGGTAAATTCTGGGAAATGTTAGCTTATGCATCAGGAACAGGAGGATCGATTTTAATCATTGGTTCTGCTGCAGGTGTTGCAGCTATGGGAATGGAACGTATCAGTTTTACTTGGTATTTCAAAAATATCGCTTGGGTAGCCACATTAGGTTATTTAGGTGGTATTGCATTATTCTATTTAGAAATGCTGTTCATGTAATAAACATAAATAGTGTTCTTTTGTGAATAACTTATATGTATATTTTTGTGATTTATGTACAGAAAACAAAAGTTATCAACATTGTTTGTTGATAACTTTTGTTTTCTTGATATTTCCCGAATTTTACCCTTATTCCTAAAAATTATTGATTTATTTACTTAATTTCATTTATCCACATAATTTACTGCTATGCGAACATTGTTGATAATTACCTTACTATTCTTATTTACAACAAGTTGTACAACCAATGAGAAAAATGAAAAAGACACGAGTGTGAATAACTCTTCTGGAGATTACACTTCAACCATTGTTAATCATTCAATAGAGACAGAATCAGGAATGTTGTTCACATTAACCGAAGAGAGAGTTACTAACAGTGTGAGTAACATTTCAATTCAAGGAATGAACTTTCCGAATTCAAATGATATTATCAACATTGATCAAACCGATCCTATAGAACAATTTAATGTAATGGATCTCAATGATGATGGTTATGAAGAGCTTTACATATCACAAAGAACTCCAGGATCTGGTGCCTATGTAAAACTTATTGGAGTGTCATCTAACAGAGATAATAGTTACAGTAAAATCTACGTTCCCTCGGTTTCAGAAAATGACGAATTATCTGAGGGGTATATGGGACATGATGAAGTTGAATTTACTAGAAAAGATATTATCCGCACTTATCCTGTATACAAAGAAAAAGATAGTAATGCTCATCCAACCGGAGGAGTTCGTACTGTAAAATATGAATTGATAACAGGAGAAGCAGGTTATATCTTAAATCCTTATATGGTATCTAACGAATAAGAAAAAGCCCTACAGATGTTCATCCGTAGGGCTTTAATATATTTCTAAAACTTATTTAAACGCTAAACTATTTGCTCCATTTCATGTAAGGATACTTAGCAGGAGCTTGTTGAATAGTTTTACCAGGATTAGTATTTCCAGCTTCAGCTAATGTATTAACACCTGCCTGGTTTTGAATATAATATGCACCTTTACGCTTTTTAGTAATAGCATCATCTTCATGTTCAATGCTTAACTTTGTATCGCGTTGTGCTAATGTTGTTGTTTTATAATTTTTACGAATATTTTTTTGTGGATTATCAGCATTTGCAGCGAAATTAACTCCAGCAATAATAAGTGCGATAGCAATGATTTTCTTTTTCATGTAGTTGATTTTTTAAAGGTTTTATTGATTTAACTTTCAATTATATATACCCTTAAAACACCTAAAACGTTACCCTGTTTTCGCTAATAGAAGTTAACAAATTAACAATTTTGGAACTTATTTTAACAACACTGAGCACACCTTTTTTAACACTTAAATTCTCACGATTAAGAGCCCATTTTCTCTTAATATTTGCCACAGTTCACTCTCAATTAATTCACTAAAGTCTAAACCTGTCTCATTTTCGAAATCGTCTTTAATCGTTTCGATTTTTAAATAAGGATCATCGCTATAGATACTGAAAGAATCCATCATACCGGCCACCCAGTCTGCAAGAACATCTGAAGTTTCAATTTCAAGGTCTTCTTTCTTATTAATAAAGATAAGTTTTCCCCATTGATCCTCTTCGTCTATCTCTACCATAGGAGATTTTCCCAACCATAATACAGAGTGTTTTACTAATTGGTCGTCACTTTTTGTATTTTCAGTAAGTGCTTCTTCAATTAGTGTTGGAGACAGAGTTGTTGACGAAGTAGAGAAATCGAACCATTGTTGAACAGGTAAGTCCAGTTCTAAACCATGCATATAATTGAAGATGGAAGTTCTTAGCCCTTCGCCAAAGCGTTCATGGTTGGCTCCTGTAGGATCTTTGTGAGGAATATCATTCCATGCGAATCCTTCAAATTTAAACTCTTCTTGTTCTACTTTATAGTCATTAGGATTTAAACCTACAGGTGCATGTGCCGTCATTGCAAAACGGTGCCAGAAACCTGATTGTAAACAATGATTGGCGAATAATTGTCTTACAACTTCTAATGAGTCGATAGTTTCTTGTGTGTTTTGAGTAGGAAAGCCATACATCAAATAAGCATGAACCATAATACCTGCAGCACTAAAAGCTTTTGTTACTTGTGCTGCTTGTTTGATAGTTACACCTTTTTTCATCAATTCCAGAAGACGATCGGATGCCACTTCTATACCACCTGAAACTGCAACACATCCTGATGCCGCTAGCAATGCACATAGGTCGGGAGTAAATGTTTTTTCAAAACGTATATTACCCCACCATGTAATCTTTGTTCCTCTCCGGATAATCTCAATAGCAATATCTCTTAGTGCTAATGGAGGAGCAGCTTCGTCTACAAAATGAAAACCAGTTTGTCCTGTTTCATTAACAATTTGTTCAATACGGTCAACAATCATTTTGGCTGGGGCAGGATCATATCTTCCGATATAGTCTAAAGAGATATCACAGAAAGTACATTTTTTCCAGTAACAGCCATGAGCAACGGTGAGCTTATTCCATCTTCCATCATTCCATAAACGATGCATAGGATTCGCGACATCAATTACCGATAGGTATTGGTCTAATAATAAGTCGCTATAATCTGGTGTGCCAACTTCAGAGTGTGTAATTACATCCTGTACTTTTTGATCAATAAAATGAACTTCTCCTTCTTCATTAAGCATGTAGGTTCTTTGGAGCTGCTTGGAAGAGATGTTTCCTTCTAAATACTTAAGTAGATTTAGAAGTGGGCCTTCTCCATCATCTAATGTGATAAAGTCCAAATATTGAAATACTCTTGGATCTTGTAATGAACGCAATTCAGTATTAGGATAACCACCACCCATTGCTATGTTTATTTCAGGATAATTTTCCTTTATATACTTACCACATTTTAGTCCTCCATATAGGTTCCCTGGGAATGGTACTGTAAAAGCGACTAAATCTGGTTGAGAGTTTTGTAGTTTTTCATCCAGAATTTCTAATAGCCATTCATCAAGTAAATGCATTGGTTCATGTAATGCGTCATCGATCGGGGTAAAGCTTGTTGCTGACATAGCAATTCTTTCAGCATATCTACTAAAGCCAAAATCTTCCGTGATGGTTTCAATGATAAAGTCACCAAGATCTTCTAAATAAAGAGTTGCAAGGTATCTCGCTTTGTCATTGATCCCCATAGTACCAAAAGTCCAGTCAACATTCTGTACATGTTTGAACCTTGATGCTCTAGGCAAGAAGCTATCTTGACAAATACTATGTGCTAAGGTATTGTCTTTATTTTGTAAAAATTGGATAACTGGATGTATGGTTTCCAAGTAATCATCCTGTAACATAAAAATACGCTGAGCATTATCGTTTGCTTCTTCGATTACTTCTTCAGCCTGATCAAAAATTGCTGTTAATCCATCAACACTGAAAATTTTTAATACTAGTTCTAAACCAAGGTCTACTTGATCTGCACTAATATTTTTTTCTCTTAAAAATCCCTTCAAATAAGCTGTTGCTGGATAAGGTGTATTCAGCTGTGTTAATGGAGGGGTAATTAATAATGTTTTGATGTTACTCATGTATTTTGAAAACTTACGGATGATTGTGACTGCAAAAATACAGTAATCAGTTAACTATCTCGTATTTTGTTAACCTTCGATAGAAAAGATTGTTATGAATAGGCATAAAAAAAGCATCTCTGGGTAGAGATGCTTCAATATCTTAATAACAGGTACTTTTATTTTAGATCCTGTGATGCTTTTGCTGCTGATAAATCTTCTTTCTCAAACTTAAGTTTATCTACTACAGCTTTTTGGATTTCTGCAGCTTCATCAACTCTGCTTTTCAAATAGAAATCGTAACTTCTATTAAAGACTGTTGAATCTACATTGTTTTTGGTATAAATACTACCTTCTAATTTAGCATAAGCGTTCATTGCTTCATCCTTTGGAAGGTGTTGCGTAGAAACTGTTGCCTCTGCTTTGTATAAATCGACCAAAACATTGATCATCACATCTTTTGATAAAAGATCTGCAGGTGCTTCTGGACCTTTTTTAGGACCACAGCTTACAAGTAAAATTGCTAACGCAAGTACATTCAATAATCTTTTCATAGTGACAAAAATACCTAAAGACATTAAAACCTCGAATCTAATAACGTTACTAGTAGTAAAAAATGTGGTTAAATAGTGTTAAATGAGCTTTCAAGTTGTTCACAACGATAAGGTTGAAGTAAATTTGGTAACTAAGTAAGTCTAAAATTAAAGGAATGAAAGAATTACTCAAGAAGTTAAGAAAATATGAAATCCGTATTAGAAAAGCGATCAACTCGCATATGCAAGGGGATTTTCATTCTGTATTTAAAGGCTCAGGTTTAGAATTTGATGATGTCCGCCTGTATCAATACGGAGATGACATTAGACATATAGATTGGAATGTGACTGCAAAAGGGCATGGAACCTTTGTGAAAACATTCAAAGAAGAGAAAGAGCAAAACGTATTTTTTGTGGTGGATGTCAGTGCCTCTCAGGACATTGGTAAGCCTCAAAGAAAAAAAATAGATGTAACGAAAGAAATTGCAGGAGTGTTGGCGATGTCGGCATTAAAAGAAGCAAGTTCTGTTGGTCTATTATGCTTCTCTGATGATAAGGAAAGATATGTGAAACCCAATAAAGGGAATAAGCATGCCTATCAATTGATTGGTGAATTATTTAGATTGAAACCGAAATCACCTAAAACCAATATCAATAAAGCCTTAGGTCAAACTTTATCAATGATCAAAAGAAAGAGTATCATTATTGTGATCTCCGATTTTGTAGATGAAAATTATGAGCGTCACTTAAAAGCTTTATGCCGAAAGCATGATCTTGTAGTGGTACATGTTGGGGATGATAGAGAAACTTCTTTTCCTCGTATTGGTATTGCTCCTTTGTATGATAAAGAAGCTGGAAAAACGATTTGGGTAAATACATCATCAAAACAGTTTAGAGACAAATTGGATAAGTTTTATGCACAAAACAGATTGGAACTTAGTGACCTTGTTCGAAGAAACGGAGGTAACTATGTTTTTGTCAATGCAGCAGAAGACTATGTCCCTAAATTGATCAAGTTGTTTAAAGTAAGAAACAGAGTAAAAAGATAAAGATTCTAGTATCTAGATACAATGAAGAAGACATTCAATATATTTTTTACACTTTTATTTCTAATTACAAACTTCGTAGTTGCTCAAGATGAGCAGGAGTTACCTTATGGTAGGTTTAGTACTGACAGTATTATGCTTGGAGAAGAGATTAAATATACTCTTAGATATGAGCACAATGCTGATGATGAAGTACTATTTGTAGATTCTACTTATAACTTCACACCCTTCGAATTATTGAATAAGGAATTTTTTCCAACACGAAGTGTAAACAATGTTAGTATAGACTGTGTGATCTATACTTTGGCTACCTACGAAATTGATTCTGTTTATGAATTAGGCTTGCCAGTTTTAATTGCGGAAAATGGGACTACAGATTCTCTTTTTGCTCATTTAGATGGCGTCTTTTTTAAAGACTTAATTCAAGTGCTTCCTGATACTGCAAAAGTAATTGCAGATGTGAATTATGTAGAAGTTCAACGCGAATTCAATTATCCTTACCTAATGATTTTCATTGGTATTATCTTCGCTATAGCTCTGATAGTAGTATTTGGATTTGGTGGAAAAATAAGAGAACACTGGAGAAAGAAAAAAGTACAGAAGGCTTACGATACATTTATCTCTTCTTATAAATCTTACTTAGGAAAAGAATTAAGTAGTAGTGAAACGGAAGATGCTGTAGCACTTTGGAAAGGATACTTAGCAGCAGCCACTAACTTAGAGATTCAGGCATTAACTTCTAAAGAGATAGGAAAAGTATTAGTTTCGAAAAAGTTAGAAGAGCAACTTAAACTTTTAGATAGAGTGATTTACTCGGGCAGTGGAGCAGAAGAAGCTAAACCTGTACTGAAGAAATTACAGAATATTGCTAATAAGGGTTTTGCTTATGCTTTAGCTAATGAAAAAGATAAAGCTTTTATTCTTCTTGAAGATGATTTTGAAAAAGAAAGCCATCATGAAGATGTAGTTTCTGCAGTGACTGAAGTATCACAAAATGGAACTACTGATAGTAGCCTTAGTGGAAATGTATCTCAAGAAATTAAGACACTACCGGCAGATATTAAACAAAAAGTAGAGAATACGAAATCATCAAAAGAAATATACCCATTATTAAAGACTAGTGATTGGGTAGGAAAAGATTTCAGTATTTTCAAGAACTTTCCAATATCTTCAAAAGCTCCATTACCATTAATTGCTTTTGGTTATGATTTAGGAGAACAATTTATGTTCTACACTAAAGATGACCTTAAAAAAGAAAAGGTATCTGAAGATGCTATTTACAAACAAGCGATGGCAAATTTAAAGGAGATTAAAGTGCCTTTCGAGTCAGGTCCTGGATTTTATACTGCTTCAGGTAATGACTTCTCTGCTGAAAAGATTCTGGATACAGATTTTCTTTTAGAAGCCCAGAAAAAAATGGGAGCATATAAGATCATTGTTGCTATTCCGAGACGAACAGTGATGTATCTAACAGATGCCAACTCTACAGAAGAACAATTGAAGTTATTCCAAAAACTCGTTCATACAACGTATCTAGATGACAGTTATGGGAACGCTCCAATCACGAATCTTCTATTTACTTTTGAAGGAGCCGAATGTAAAGAAGTAAATGTAGTTGCTCCTTAATAAAATGATTATAAAAGAAACGATTTAGCTAGTACAGTAAATTATGTACGAAAATATATTATCATTAGATTGGTTTTTACCTTCCACACTAAAGGGTTTTGATTGGGAAAATCCGTTCTACCTCTATCTAATTGCAGGTGTTCCATTTCTATTCTTATTGAGATGGTTGCTTCGATATAGAGTACGCCAAAAACTCGATGTAGCTTTACCAGAAGGTAGGCTAAAGGCAGATTGGAGTACACTTTTACGATTTATTCCTCCATTTATTTTATCATTAGCGATAGCTTTAATGTTGATAGCATTGGCTAGACCACAAAAGACAAATGAGCAAGTAGAACAATGGACTGAAGGTATCGATATCATGTTGATATTGGATATTTCCCATTCCATGAAAATCGAAGACTTTGTCCCTAATAGATTAGAAGCAGCAAAAAAAGTTGCAGCAAAATTTATTGATGGCAGGGTACAAGACAGAATAGGTTTAGTTATTTTCTCTGGAGAAGCGATTTCTTATGCGCCTTTAACTACCGATTATACCTTACTGAAAAACTTAGTAAAGGACATCGATTTTAATATGATCGATAAAAATGGTACTGCTATTGGTCTTGCACTAGGTGTAGCCATTAATAGAATGTCAGAGTCTGATGCTAAATCAAAAGTAGCTATTTTATTATCAGATGGTGAGAATACTGCAGGAAGTATTGACCCGAAGACGGCTGCAGAATTAGCATATGGCTATGGAGTAAAAGTATATACAATTGGTGTAGGTAAAGAAGGTAGAGTACCATATGGTACTGATATGTTCGGTAGACCAAAATATATTGAGCAACATCTTGATGAAACAGCACTGAGAGAAATTGCGAAAATTGGTAAAGGAAAGTATTTTAGAGCTACAAATAATAAAGCCTTAGCAAAAATCTTTGATAGAATTGATAATTACGAAAAGGCTGAAATCAAAGAAACAAGATACAAGGACACAAAAGATTTCTACCAATATTATTTGATTTGGGGACTGATATTCTTCTTAATGTGGATGGCACTGAAAAGTACATTTATGACAAACGCATTGGAAGACTAAGAAAAGAAGGGACTAGGAAAACATGGAATCAAGACGTTGGCATATCATTGCAGGCTTTTCAATCTTATTCATTACTTATGCGGTTGTTTTATTAAACATTCAGGTATTTAGTACGAATTATAAGACAAGAGCTGAAGCAAACATAGTAGAACGAGTGGTAGAATATCCTTTAAGAGGTATGATCTACGACCGTAATGGAAAACTATTGGCTTCAAATGCTGCCGTTTTCGATGTGATGATTGTACCCAAATACTTTAAGATAGAAGAAGAGGATTCAGTAGTATTAGCAGGAATGCTAGACTACACTATGGAGGAGTTAAGGTATAATATCAAAAAATCGAAATATTATTCTTGGTATAAACCTTCAGTACTAAAAAAGCAGCTGACGGAAACAGAATACGCCAAGATACAAGATAAAATTATTCGCTTTAAAGGTTTAAGTATTCAAGCGAGAACCATTCGATCATATCCACATCAGAGTTTAGCAAATGCATTAGGATATGTGAAAGAGGTATCAAAAGCATTTTTAGATCGTGATACTGCAGGGTATTACCAGAGTGGTGACCTTATCGGTAAAAGTGGTGTAGAAAAATTTTATGAAGAAGAACTTAGAGGACAGCGTGGTGTAAGTTACATCATGAAAAACGTTAAAGGGGTGACCAAAGGATCTTTTGAAGATGGTAAATTTGATACTATCCCAAGAGTAGGAGCTACTTTAACTTCATCCATCGATCTTGACTTACAAAAATATGGGGAAGACTTGATGGTGAATAAAAAAGGTGCTGTTGTAGCACTAGATCCTAATACAGGTGAAATCTTAGCCATGATTTCTGCTCCATCATACGATCCAAACCAGTTAACGGGTGAAGGAAAAAGAGTTTCTAAGAATTATGGTGGTCTCTCAAGAGATAAAAATAAACCACTTTTTAACCGTGCTATGCAATCTAGGTATCCTCCGGGATCTACTTTCAAAACTGTGATGGCGTTAATCGGTCTACAAAAAGGAGCAATTGATACGCTTACCACTTACTTCAGTTGTAATAAACGATTGGTAGGTTGCCATGATCACAAAACACCTTTGAATGTGGCAGGGTCCATTATCAATTCATGTAACCCTTGGTATTATCAAGAAATTCGTCGTTTGTTAGATGATGAAGGTAAGCGGTATGAGACTTCAGATGTATTAAGACAAACTCTAGATACATGGAGGGAAGAGGTAAAAGGATATGGTCTTGGTGTGAAGCTTGGTGTAGATATGCCTTATGAAAAAGGTGGTTTAGTACCTAGTTCAAACCTTTATGATAGAATTTATAAAGGTGGAGGATGGAAAATCAGTACTATTCACTCTATTAGTATTGGTCAAGGAGAGGTATTGGCTATGCCTATCCAATTAGCTAACTTAGGAGCAATTATCGCTAATAGAGGACATTATTATACGCCTCATATCATTAAAGATATTGGTGGTGAAGGACCACTACAACAATATAAAGTAAAGCATCAAGTAGATGTAAAACCTGAATATGTGGATCATATTGCAAGGGCTATGTCTGAAGTTCCAAGAATAGGTACAGCCCGAAGAGCATTCAGTAATGATCTTGTCATTTGTGGTAAAACAGGTACTGCTCAAAACCCTCATGGAGAAGACCATTCTATTTTTATGGGTTTTGCTCCACTTGATAAACCTCAAATTGCCATTGCTGTATATGTAGAGAATGCAGGTTTTGGTGGTACATGGGCTGCACCTATTGCAAGTTTAATGATGGAGAAGTACGTAAACGGTGAAGTAAAACGTCCTTATCTTGAAAAATATGTTTACAACGGAGACCTAATTGCTAAAGAAGAAGCAAGAAAGGAGAAAGAAAGGTTGTTGAAAGAACGTAGAGAAAAGCAAAAAGCCAGAATGAAAGAACTTCAAGCGAAGAGAGCTCAGCAGGCAGCCCAACAAGATTCCATTCGAGTAACAACATCGACAGATGAATAAATAAAAAAAGGATAATTAAGAGTGCTTTACTCTAATTATCCTTTTTTATTCACTTATAAAATCTATTAATTGGTCGGCATAATACCTTTACTATAGATAGTATCTTTAACGACTTGTTGATAAAGTCTTCCTATTGGGAGCATTTTACCATTTTTAAGTTCTACCTGATTACCTTCAATGGCATTTACCTTATTGAGGGAAATTGCAAATGAACGATGAACTCTGATGAATTCATCTTCTGGTAGGTTTTCAAGAATTTTTGTGAGGGTATAATGAACAACCATTTCTTGGTCTTTCGTGTAGACTCTTAGGTAGTCCTTTAGACTCTCCATATAGATAATATCATCCAACTTTACTTTTACCATCTTCTTTTCCACCTTGAGGAAGATAAAAGCATCTTCATCAGATGATGATTTCGCTGTAGTTGTTGAAGTCACTTTTGGACTACTACTAGAAGTAGTTGCCGTTGATATATTACCTTTTGCGGCTTCTTTGGTCTGAATTAATTTTGATGCTTTATTAGCTGCTTTTAAAAATCTCTGGAATGAAATAGGCTTTAGAAGGTAATCTAATGCAGAAATTTCAAAGCCTTCTAATGCATATTCTCTGTAAGCAGTAGTTAAAATTACTTCAGGTTTTTGTTCTAAAGATTTTACAAAGTCAATACCTGTTAGCATTGGCATATTGATATCTAAGAACATTAAATCTATTTTCTGATTCTGTAGTACGTTGAATGCTTCTATAGCACTTTCACATTTTGCCACGATCTCAAACTCGTTCAACCTCATTAAGTAATTTTCAATCACTTTTATTGCTAGAGGCTCATCATCAACAATCAGACATTTAATTTTACTCATCTCGTGGAATTTTAAGCGTTACTTTAAACTTCTCCTCTCCATCATTAATGTCAAGGCTGTATCGATCATCATATAGTAGTCCTAGTCGTCTTCTTGCATTAGCAAGTCCGAATCCGCCGGTTTTGGTTTTTTTCGTTTGAACAGGCAGGTTGAAAGGGAGTGGGGTTTGATCAATACTTGGATTCTCTACTTCAAATGTGATAAAATCATCCGAAATCTTCAAGTTCAATTCAATTTTGATTTCATTGAGCTTGTTCTTTACCCCGTGTTTAAATGTATTTTCTATAAAAGGTAAGAATAAAAGTTGAGGAACTCTTACATTTCCTGCTTCTCCTTCTACATTAAAAGTCATAATTAGGCGATTTCCGAATCTAAGTTTTTCAAGATCCAGATAGCTTTGCATATAATATAGCTCGTCCTCTAGGTTTACCCTTGTTTCTTTTTGATACAGCATATAACTCATCAGCTCTGATAGTTTCATCACAGCATCAGATGCCTCATCACTTTTATCTAAAGTAAGAGAATAGATATTATTAAGTGTATTGAATAAGAAGTGTGGCTGAATCTGACTCTTTAATAAGTTCAGTTCCGTCATCATATTCTGTTTTTCAAGCTCTCTAGTCTTCTTTTGGTTGGCTATCCAGTTTTGTGTTAGAGCAATAGATGTAGTAATACCTAAAACATAGAGCTCACCGGTGATAATGGCAATAACATGGTTCGCACTAAATATTTCAGCTTGAGTACCCGCTTCTGGCCAAACAGGTAATAAAAACTGTTGGGTAAGGAATACTTTTAAGTACATCATAATTACCAAAGCGATACTTAATTGAAAGATGTACATAAAGTACTTCTTATTAGGTATGTATTTCGGTAATAAATAATAGGCATGATAATACGATAATGGTATATGTATCGCAAAGCCTATAAGGTTGGACTGGAAAGAGTAAGTGTAGTCATCATAATAACTGCCCCATCTTAGACCATTTAATACAAAGTAGATGATCCAGAAGATGGAATGCTGTATGATTGGTTTATTCAATTTCAAAGACATTGATTCAGGTAGATGGTCTAGAATATTTATCTTCTCATCAAATAACTTATTTTTTGTTTGTATTGCCATTATTTAACGTCTATTGTTTAATAAAAGCTAAATACAAGATAAGCGTTGATGAAACAATTATTTTAGATTTATTGCATTAAATATAGGATTTTATGACGTTCATCTAGGGATGAATGCAGTTTATCCTAAAAATTGTGCTGTATAGCATACTTTAATGACTGTTAATCTATTTTTTTAAAATTCCTTAAGTGTCTGATATACATTTACGATATCAAGAATGTGCAAGGGAGTGTTTCCTTTGCTTGTAGGCCAAAAATACTAATTTAATGATTTGCCTGCATCGTCTGTTCATCTAACCTTCAGTTCAATATGAAATTCAGACTACTAACAATGTTTATTAGTTTGCTGCTTATGGCAAACACAATTCACGCACAAGACCGTGTTGTGAAAGGTACAGTAACCGAAAACGGCTCTTCTGAACCACTTCCAGGGGTAAACGTACTAGTTAAAGGTACGACTACAGGAACAACAACTGATTTTAACGGAGCTTTCTCTTTATCAGTTGCCGACGGAACTACTTTAGTATTCTCTTATGTAGGATACTTATCACAAGAAATTGTAGTAGGAAACCAGTCAGAGTTTTCAGTATCATTAGAAGTAGATGCTGAACAATTAGAAGAAGTTGTAGTAACAGCACTAGGTGTTGAAAGATCTGCAGAAAGTTTAACTTACTCAACTCAATCAGTAAGTTCTGAAGATCTAATTACTGCTAAAGATCCAAACGTAATGAACTCGCTTTCTGGTCGTGTAGCTGGTTTACAGTTATCAAGAAGTGGTTCTGGTGCTGGTGGATCAGTAAAAATCAACTTAAGAGGTAACCGTTCTGCAAAAGGTGATTCTTCTCCTTTATATGTAATTGATGGTGTGCCAATGGCAGGTCAAGGTGCTACCCAACCAGGTGAGATTGAAAACCCAGGTCGTGATGGTGGTGATGGTATCTCAAACATCAACCCAGAAGACATCGAGTCAATCAACATCTTAAAAGGTGCTGCAGCGTCTGTTCTTTATGGTTCACAAGCGGCAAACGGTGTAATCATGATTACTACAAAGAAAGGACGTCCTGGTTACTCTAACTTAACTTACTCATCAAACTTTACTGCAGAGCAAGCTTACATGTATCCTGAAATGCAATCAAAATATGATGCTGAAGGAAATGCAATCAACCACAATGCTCACACTGCAGATGACTTCTACAAAACTGGAACTACTTGGGTAAATTCATTATCATATACTCAAGGTGGAGAGAAATCACAATTCTATGCTTCTTATGCAAATACTACTGCAAACGGAGTAATGCCAACAAACACTTTCAATAAAAACAACTTCTCATTCAACGCTACTACAAAAGGTTTGAATGACAAGTTAGAAATGAGAGTTTCTGCAAACTACATCAACCAAAAAGGTATCAATAGACCAACAGCTGGTGCGTACATGAACCCTATCTATAGTTCTTACTTATCATCTAGATCTATCTCAAATGATGAGTTAACTAATAACTACCAAACTTGGAACTCAGACAGAAAGATTTACGAGCAAAACTATCCAGCAACTGTAAAATCAGAAATTGGTAACGAAAACCCTTACTGGTTATTGAACAAAGCACAAACAGAAGATATTCGTAACCGTTTCATGTTATCAGGTTCAGCGAAGTATAACTTCAACGAATTCCTTTCATTGCAAGGTCGTGCTAACATTGATGCAACTCAAGACGTTTGGGAAAGAAAAGCACATGCTACTACTAACCCAATCAATATCTCAGCGGATCCGATCACAGGTTTATCATATGGTGGTTACTTCAGAGATGATTTCTCTAACACTATGATTTATGCTGATGCGATCTTAAACTTCAATAAGCAATTCAATGATTTCAATGTAACTGCTTTATTAGGTTCTTCAATCCGTGATGAGGAAAATACTTTACAAAGAGTAACTTCTGATAAGAGATCAATTAGATACACAAACATCTTTACTGTATCAGCTTTACCAGAAGGTATGGTTCCAACTGAAACTTACTTACAACGTCAAGTACAATCAGTATTCGCAAGTGCTACACTTGGTTGGAGAGATATGTTATACTTAGACGTAGCAGGTAGAAATGACTGGTCATCTACATTACCATCAAACAATAATTCTTACTTCTACCCTTCAGTAGGTTTAACAGCAGTTCTTAACAAGATGATGGATTTACCAGACGTAATTTCATTAGCGAAAGTTAGAGGTAACTATACAGTACTAGGTAACGATGCTCAACCAGGTGTAACAACTCTACAACATGAGGTTGACTTCAATGGTAACTTGAAATTTGCTGATACTGAGCCAGCGGCTAACTTAAAGCCTGAGCTTTCTACTTCAATTGAATTCGGTGCAGAGTTAGAATTATTCAATGGTTTATTATACATGGATGCTAACTTCTACAAAACGAACACTGTAAACCAGTTATTCCGTGTAGCTAACCCAACAGGTTCTTCAGGATTCCAATATAGCTATGTGAACGCAGGTGATGTTGAAAACAGAGGTTTTGAATTATCAATCTCAGCTATGCCAGTTTCACAAGGTGATCTTACTTGGAGTACTACATTTAACTTCGCAAGAAACGTAAACGAAATCAAAGAGCTTTATACAAGAGCTGACGGTACTGAAGCAGAATTTGATATCGTAACTAATGGTGGTAACATCAACTACATGCAAGTATTAAGAAAAGGTGGAGCAATTGGTGAAATCTGGACTGCTGACTTTGCAAGAGACGAGGATGGTAACATGATCATCGGTGATGACGGTCTTCCTTCATCAGGTTCTTTAGATCCAGAAAGTGCTAAGAAGTCAAACTCTAACCCTAACTTAATCGCAGGTTGGACAAACACATTAAAGTACAAAGGATTTACTTTAAACATGGTAATTGATGGTAAGTTTGGTGGTCAAGTATTATCATTGACTAACTCTTACATGGATGCAGAGGGTACTTCAATTGAATTTGCTAACGCTGTAGAAAACACAGGTACAGTAACAGTAGAAGGTAACCAATTCGATCCTCTAGGATACTTACAAGCGACTGCTGGTAGATCAAATGTTACTTCTCAGTACTTATATGATCAAACAAACGTAAGATTAAGAGAATTATCAATCGGTTATACTTTCGACAAAGTTGGTCCTCTTAGTGATGTAACGTTATCAGCAATTGGTAGAAACTTATTCTTCTTCTACAATGCAGCACCATTCGATCCAGATGTAGTAATGTCAACAGGTGCAGGTGTTCAAGGTCTTAACTTCTTCGGTTTACCAACTACAAGAAGCGTAGGTTTGAACTTAAGAGTAAACTTCTAATCTAAAAGATCGACTACAATGAAAACAGTTTTAAAAAAATATATTCTACCTACTGTTTTAGCAGCAGGTGTATTTACAGGATGTACTAGTAATTTCGAAGAAATTAATAATGATCCTAACAAGCCAACAAACGAAGAGCTATTAGCAGACGGTAACTTAGTAAATGGTTTCTTCCCTCAGTTATCACGTTCGATTTACTTCAACTTTGATAACTCGAACTGGAAGTGGCAGGTACAACAAAACTTGAATGGTGATGTGTTTTCAGGTTACATGGCTCCTCCAACTCCATTTGCAGCAAACTCAAATGCAACGCATTACAACTTAATCTGGAACTTCTGGCCTTGGTCAATCGGATATGAAAATGTAATGTCACCGGCAAATGCAATTGACTTAATCTCAGAGGATTTAACACCAAGATTATATTCTCCAGCACTAGTACTTAAAGTATTAGGTATGCACAGAATGACTGATATCTACGGTCCAATCCCTTATGTAGATTATGGTTCTCCAGAGGTAACTTATGATAAGCAATCTGAGATCTATGACAAGTTCTTTGCTGAGTTGGATTTAGCTATCGCTAATATTGGTGATAATCCTGAGCAAATTCCTACATTCTCTGCAGTAGATGATTTATACCAAGGAGATTTCTTAATGTGGAAAAAGTTAGCAGCTTCTCTTAAGTTAAGATTAGCAATGAGAATCTCTAACGTTGCTCCAGATAAAGCTAAACAATATGCTGAAGAAGCAGTTGCTACAGGTGTATTTGAAGGTGATGATATCGCCAGAGTTAATGCTTCAATCGTTCATCCATTAGCGACAATTTCTGAAGGATGGGGTGATATCAAAATGGGTGCTGATATGGAATCTATCTTAACAGGTTACAGTGACCCAAGAACAGCAGTATACTTTACTGAGGCAGGTGGACCAGAAGATGGTTCTCCAATCAAAACTGGTTTTGCAGGTGTACGTTCTGGTATTGATTTACCTGATGGTCGTGGTGATTACCAATACTACTCTAGAATCAATCCTGACTTCATCAACCAAACTACTAATATCGTATTAATGACTTCTGCTGAAGTGTATTTCTTAAGAGCAGAAGCAGCATTAAAAGGATGGAACGTTGGTGGAACTGCTCAAGCTTTATATGAAGAAGGCGTGAGACAATCTTTCACTCAACATGGTATTGCTGATCAAGCTGATGCTTACTTAGCAGATGATACTAGTGTTCCTGCGGATTATGTAGATGTATCTGATGCTACTTATGGTACAGATTACAGTATTGAAGCTGCAAGTGATGTTACTATCAAGTATGATGCTTCAAGAGCTTTAGAGCAAATTATTACTCAAAAGTGGATTGCAATGTTCCCAGAAGGAATGGAAGCATGGGCTGAATACAGAAGAACAGGTTTCCCTCATATTTTCCCTGTGAAATACAACAAGAGTAACGGAGATGTTCCTGCAGGTGAAACTATCAAACGTTTAAGATACCCTGACGGTGAAGCAGTAAACAATGCTACTTCTTACGCTAACGGTATCAAAAACCTAGAGGCAGAAAGTACACATAAAGTAACTAGCCCTATTTCAGGGTCAGTTGACGCAGGTGGTACTTCTCTATGGTGGGACGTAGACTAATAAGAATTTAGGTGAATAATAATATAACGGACAATGAATTGTAACAAGCAGAGGGACTATGTCTCTCTGCCTGTTTTTTTTATAAGACTATGATAAATTAACCTACATCAATGTTGTAACACTGTAATTTATGTTTTTAGAGAATATCTTGGTTGAAATTGTTAAGATATTGTGTTGATTCTTAATTTTTACTAAACATTAAATCTTTGATCGTTTAAAAGAGTAAAATACTAATAAAGATCTCGGTAGTATTTACAATATTTATAGCTGAGAACTAAGTTTAAGAAGATCTATCAGCTAAGCAATCAAAATATTACTATTATGAAAAACATAAAAAATTTACTGATAACGGTATCGGCTTTTATTGGATTAGCCTTTATTGTTACTTCATGTTCATCGGCAAAGATTTATACAGATTATAAACCAGGTACAAATTTCACTCAATACAAAACATTTAGTGTTTTACCTTGGCAAAAAACAAATGCCAAAGTGAATGAATTTGACCGTGAGCGTATCAAAAACGCTGTCATAACAAATATGCAATCGTTAGGATATACTTATTCTGAGCAAGATACAACTGCAGATTTACAGGTTGGAATGGTATTCACAACGAAGGAAAAGAAAAGTGTAACATCATATAACGCTGGATACGGCGGATGGTACGGACCTTGGGGTATGGGTGCTACGCACTACTCTGAGTACGATTACACTGAAGGTACTTTTGTAGTAGATGTATTTGATACACAAGCTCGAAAATTACTTTGGGAAGCTGCTGCTGTAGGAACTGTTCCAGAGAAGCAAGAGAACCCTGTAGTAAGAGAGAGAAACATCAACAGATTTGTAAAAAGTATCTTTAATAAATATCCAATGAAGAACTAAAAAGTTCAACTCATTGTAAAGAAAAATCCCAGTAATATCGAGATGATGTTACTGGGATTTTTTTATTGCTATATCTATTAATTAATCAATTCGATCTTTGATATGATAGTCATTTCGATTGCTTTGGTTGAGTGAAACCATTTCGGCAATAAAACCTGTCATAAACATTTGGGAACCTATGACTACCGCTGTAAGTGCCAAATAGAAAAGCGGTTGTTCTGTTACTTCTCTCTGAATAGGAAGGTTGTTGATAGAAAGGTATACCTTTTCAAGGATCAACCAAAGTGCAGCAATAGTACCCGTTAAAAAGGAAACAGAACCTAATGAGCCAAAGAAATGCATTGGAGCTTTCTTGAACTTAGAAACAAAAGTAATAGACATTAAGTCTAAAAATCCATTGACAAAACGCTCAAGACCAAACTTGGTTGTTCCATATTTTCTAGCTTGGTGGGCAACTGATTTTTCACCAATTTTCCCGAAACCATTCCATTTAGCGATAACTGGAATATACCTATGCATTTCACCATACACCTCAATCACTTTCACCACATCTTTTTTGTAGGCTTTTAGTCCACAATTGAAGTCATGCAGTTGTATATCGGAAACAGCTCTTGTAGCGGCATTGAAAAGCTTTGTAGGAAGTGTTTTTGTAATAGGATCGTATCGTTTTTCCTTCCAGCCTGATACTAAATCATAGCCATCTTCCAAGATCATTCTACGAAGTTCTGGGATTTCATCAGGGCTATCTTGAAGGTCAGCATCCATAGTAATTACTACTTCTCCTTCTACTTCTTGAAAACCCATTTGAAGGGCTGCAGATTTACCGTAGTTTCTAAGAAAACGTAAACCTTTTACCCAAGGAAATTTCTTCTTTAATTCCTGAATCACTTCCCATGAATTATCTGTACTTCCGTCATCAACAAGACAAACTTCTCCATTGATGTTTTCTTGTTCAAAAACTCTATTGATCCATTCTACCAACTCAGGTAAAGATTCTGCTTCATTGAGCAGTGGTACCACAACGGATACATCTATTTTATTTTTTTCAGTCATGAACTGATGATTTATTTCTAGAAATTATATCCATCTTTTCCTACTTCTTGTTTCATAAAGTAAGAAATGGCTAATGCTAGTAGAAAACCTAAGAAGGTATATAAAACAACACTCAATAAATAGGGAATAGGAGTAAGTGCCAACCATTGTGATAATTCTATGGCTTGGTCAATTTGTTCATCAGTTAATTGAGGTTGCTTTTCTAGTTCTACTCTTGTTTGTTCTATGGCTTGCATAATGGCAGAATCATCAAGGAATTTTACATATAAGTAATTTAAAACTCCAGTGATTAATGCTCCGATAAAAGAAAGTAAAGTACCTAACTTTACTCCATCTTTGTAGTTTAAATATCCTCCACTATGAAATTTATATTCTCTGTAAGCAAAAAATGTTGCTGTAACAATCACTAATATATTTAAGTATTGTAGAAACGGATCTTGTGTTTTTCCAAGTGTGGAAAGAAGTACACTATATCCAAAACTAAATACACCAACGATAGCCCCGTATTTAATGGCAAACGTTCTTTTTTGTGGTAGTTCGTTCATATCGAGTTGCAAATTTTTATAAAAATAGGCATTAGAATTGATTAAGACAGTAACTTTTTCAACTCATTCAACTTTAACATAGCATCGAGTGGAGTCATTGTGTTAATATCCAATGCTTCCATCTCTTCTTTGAGTTTCTTAGCTACAGGATCTGCTGCACCATCAAAGATAGAAAGTTGATAATTTTCTTTTGGTACTTCTTTAATCGCCTCTTTATTTTTTTCTTTCCTCTTATCTTTTTCAAGATGATCAAGAATATCTTCTGATCTCCTTACTACTGATTGAGGCATACCAGCCAATTGGGCAACATGAATACCAAAACTATGTTCACTTCCTCCTTCCTTTAATTTTCTGAGGAAAATAATTTTCTTTTGATATTCTTTTACTGATACATTAAAATTTTTGATGCGAGGGAAGTCTTCTGCCAACTCATTTAACTCATGGTAATGTGTAGCAAATAAAGTTTTTGCCTTTGCTTTTTTATGGTTATGTAGGTATTCTACAATAGCCCAAGCAATAGAAACACCATCATACGTACTGGTACCTCTACCAATTTCATCCATTAGCACTAAGCTTCGGTCAGAGATATTATTCAAGATACTTGCAGTTTCCGTCATCTCGACCATAAATGTCGATTCACCTTTCGATAAGTTATCCGAAGCACCAACTCTGGTAAATACTTTATCAACGATACCTACTTGTGCCGACTTTGCAGGAACAAATGACCCCATTTGAGCCATTAACACAATTAAGGCAGTTTGTCTTAATAAGGCGGACTTACCCGACATGTTGGGACCTGTAATGACCATAATTTGTTGCTCCTGAGTATCTAAATAAACATCATTAGGAACATATGGGTCATCAGCAGATAATTGTCTTTCGATAACTGGGTGTCTTCCTTCTTTAATATCTAAAGCCTTGTCATCGGTAATCGCTGGCTTTATATAATTATATTCAATCGCATTAAATGCAAAAGATAATAAGCAATCTAATTTTGCTAGGGTAGCAGCTGTTTGTTGTATTGGATTGATATATTCTGTTGCAGCACGAATTAGATCCATAAAGATTTTCGTCTCAATAACAGATATCTGTGATTCTGCATTAAGAATTTTTTCTTCGTACTGTTTAAGTTCTTCTGTGATATATCTTTCAGCATTGACCAACGTAGATTTACGAATCCATTCGGCCGGTACTTTATCTTTATGTGTATTTCGAACCTCTAGATAATATCCAAATACCTTATTGTACCCAATTTTTAATGATGGAATACCTGTACGCTCACTTTCTCTCTCCTGAATTTTCTGAAGAAAATCCTTTCCTGAGTGAGAAATAGATCTTAATTCATCTAGCTCAGCATTTACTCCCTCTCTAATAATGTTTCCTTGAGCAGGATTAATAGGAGGGTTGTCCTGCATTTCTTTTTCAATACGTTCTACTAAAACGTTACAAGTATTGATGCGATCTGCAATAGCTCTTATTTCAGTATTACTAGTATTTTCTAAAAGCTTTTTGATTGGAGCAGCATGTTGAAGCGCCTTCTTGATGAAAACAATTTCTCTTGGGTTTACTCTTCCAACAGCCACTTTTGAGATCAATCTTTCGATGTCCGTGATTTGGCGGAGATGAGTAATCACATCGTCTGCTATATCTTCTTCTTTTGTAAAGAAATCTACAACATCAAGACGGGCATCAATCCCTCCTTTGTCTTTTAATGGTAATACAGTCCACTTTTTTAGAAGACGAGCCCCCATCGGGGTAACACATCGGTCTAAAATATCTATTAGAGGTATTCCTCCTTCATTTTGAGGGAAAATTAACTCCAAACTTCTCGCAGTAAACTTATCTAACCAAACATATTTATCTTCCTGTATTCTACTAATCTGATGGATATGATCGATATGATGATGTTCGGTCAATTCCAAGTAATTCAAGATGGCTCCAGCGGCGATAATTCCCAACGGTAAGTTTTCAATACCAAAACCTTTTAGGTTTTTAGTTCCAAAATGACTTGTAAGTTTTTCATAGCCATATTCAGAAGTATATACCCAATCATCTTGACGGAAGGTAGGGTAAGTATCTCCAAAAATTTCTTTGTAGGCCTCTTGATCATTTCTACAATACAAAACTTCTGAAGGAGAAAACCCTTGGAGTAACTTATCAATGTAATTCTGATCGCCTTGTGCAATAAAAAATTCACCAGTGGAGATATCAAGGAATGAAATACCTAATTCCTTTTTTGTAATATGAATTGCAGCGAGGTAATTGTTTGACTTAACATTAAGAACATTATCGTTCATAGATACACCAGGAGTTACTAATTCTGTAATTCCTCGTTTTACAACACCTTTCGCTGTTTTAGGATCTTCCAGTTGATCTACAATAGCAACTCTTTGTCCAGCTTTTACCAGTCTAGGCAGATAAGTGTCTAAAGAATGATGAGGAAAACCAGCTAAAGCCATTTCGGAAGCAGCACCATTAGACCTTTTTGTTAATACAATGTCTAAGATTTTACTTGCTGTTAATGCGTCGTCTCCAAAGGTTTCATAGAAATCTCCTACTCTAAATAATAATAAAGCTGTTGGGTGTTTCGCTTTAATCGCGTTGAACTGCTTCATCATTGGAGTTTCCTTCTTCGCTTTTGTTTTCCCTTTTGCCAAAGTATACTTCTTTTTATGTATGATAATAATGCCTGTTCAAGACATTCATAAATAGCTTCTTAAAAATAAGAAGGCATCACAAAAGTAGATTAAAATATTGTTTGTGATATACCACCTTATTAAAGGTGACAAATTTAGCTAATGAGAAAATAATATCACTAATGGATAAATACTATTCACGAAAAAAAAAGGGATACCACAAAATGGAATCCCTTTTCTACGCACGATCTTAACTAATCTACTACCTAATCAATTTTTATTATCCTTTGTTTATTCGAACGATTGATTAATGAAAAAGTTGTTCAATTTTATTTTTTTAACATCATGTAGAAGAGAATAGATTTTATTCAAATAGGATATATCCTTTAAATTTTAAGGATTTCAACGTTATGAAGGGTATTTTAACTATTGAAATTACATTGAATTTATATATTTAAAATATTGATATTCAGTTTTTTAGTGTTGTTTGTTGTTGAGATTTAAACAGAATTATTATAGATAATTGATAATAAATTGATTAAGAATACATTTTTTAAGACTTTTGTGCACTAGTCTCTTTTCTGAGGAGATCATTCTAGATGAAGGTACACACTTCTTATTGCATTTTGTTTTGAGCAGTGGGTACAGTGACATTATTGACTTATGCATAACTTTAATACGTTAAAGGAGTTTCTAGAGGAACCAAGAAAAGTGGTCATTATACCACACACTAAGCCCGATGCAGATGCGATTGGTTCGGCCTTAGGTTTATCATGGTACCTTAGAAAATCAGAACATAAAACAACAGTGTTATCACCTAACGACTATCCTTCTTTCTTACATTGGATGCCTGGGCATGAGGAAGTAGAAGTATATGATAAAGATAACCCTGAAAAAGCTGAACAATTATTGGACGAAGCCGATGCAATTTTTTGTGTTGACTTTTCTGCTTTAAGTAGAATTGATGAGTTAGGTCCAATGGTAGAAAAGCAGCTAAGTAGCAAAGCTATTGTAATGATTGACCATCATAGAGGCAGACAAGAGTTTGCTGACTATGAGCTATGGGATATTGATGCAGCAGCAGCAGCACAATTGGTATACGAATTCATTGATTTAGATGAAGGTACTCAGCGTATCGATCAGAGAATTGCAGCTTGCCTTTATGCAGGTATTGTAACAGATACTGGTTCTTTTAAATACCCAAGCGTATCAAGCAGAACATTAAGAATCGCAGCAGCATTAAAAGATACAGGTTTAGATACAGCTCGTTTGTATAATCTGATCTACGATAATAATACAGAAACTCGTCTGAGATTTTTAGGTCATTGCTTAAAAGAAAATCTTACATTCTGGCCAGAACTAAACACAGGTATCTTCACGGTTTCACAAGATGACAGAGAAGAGTACAAACTTCAGTCTGGTGATACAGAAGGATTAGTAAACTATGCTCTTTCAGTAAACGGTATTAAAATCGCAGCAATTTTTAAAGAAAAAGACGAACGTGATGGTGTGAAAATTTCCTTCCGTTCATTGGGTGATTTTTCTGTTGCTGATTTAGCTTCTGAGCACTTTAATGGTGGAGGCCATAAAAATGCAGCAGGAGGTAGAGTAGATGGTATTACTATCGAAGAAGCTGTCGCTAAATTTAAGAAGGTACTCGAAGAGAAATTGAAATAGAATTTATTATAAACTAAATATGCAAATCACAAAAAAAGTTGCCTTAGCAGCACTAATGTTTGGTGCCGTTGCTTGTGGCAAAAAAGAAATGACTACTCCATCAGGTAAGAAATTTTCTGTTGTAGAGTCAGGAAGTGGACAAAAAGCTCAAGAAAATAATATCCTTGAATTTTCTTTTAGAATTTCCAACGCAAACGATTCAACTTTATTCGAAAACACTCAAATGGGTAGAGGAGAGTACGAAATGTTTATGTTACCTCCAGATTCAGTGTTTGACAAGGCAATTGCTGAAGGTCAAAAAATCGACCCTATGATCGAGATGTTGAGAATGATTAACGAAGGTGATAGTGCTGAAATGGAAATCGTAGCAAGCGAATTCTTTGGTCAGATGTTACCTCCATTCGTTAAAGATCCAACGGAACAAGTTAAAATTGGTGTTAGAGCTGCTAAGTTATACTTATCAAGAGAAGAGTATACAACTGTTATGCAAGAGCGTCAAGAAGAGATGCGTAAGCAAATGGAAGCAGATGCTGAAAAATATATCGAGATTGATGATAAATTAATCCAAGAATACTTAACTGAAAAAGGTATCACTGGTGCTGAAAAAACTGAATCAGGTTTATACTATGTGATTACTAAAGAAGGTAAAGGTACTAACCCTGCAGTAGGTGCTGAAGTACAAGTTCATTACACTGGTACTTTATTAAATGGAAATAAATTTGACTCTTCAGTAGATAGAGGACAACCATTTAGCTTCCCATTGGGTCAAGGTAGAGTAATCCAAGGATGGGATGAAGGTATTCAATTATTAAATAAAGGTGCTAAGGCAACTTTATTCATTCCTTCAGCATTGGGTTATGGTCCAAGAGCAATGGGTACTGATATCCCTGCTAACTCTGTATTAGTATTTGATGTAGAGTTGATCGACTTTAACACTCCTGCTTCAAAATAGTAGTTGTTAAGTAGGTTTTGATCGTTGACAATCATTACCTCTTAAATTAATAATATATTCAAACACAGTAAGTTTACTTTGTTATTCTGAAGTAAATTTACTGTGTTGAATAAGTTTACCGTTATTTTCTCAATGTGAAATCGCGTAAATCTAATTAAATTAAACCTACTTATCTTATGAACAATACTTACAAATTTTTCAAATGGGTTGCGTCATTAGGGCTTGCATTAGGCCTTTCAGGTTGTATGCATGACGATATTGTGGATTACGTAGCTCAAGACACTGAAACGCTAGAAACTTACCTAAATAGCAACAACATTGATTATTACAAAACATCAACTTTAGGGCAAGGTTACGGAGTGTATATTACTCCTCCAGATGTGATCACACCTCTTCCAGGTGAACCTGAAGAAAATGATGTTAGAATCATCCAAAGCACATTGGATCTTCGAAAGTTCGATCAATCTCTAATTGATAACGAACAAATTGGTAGTAATCCTGATGAGTTAGTGACTCAAGTATTTTTAAAAGATTCATTATATACTTTTGCTGTTCGTAGAGGAGCAATCTGTTTAGGTTACCTAGATGCATTAATCAACATGCAAAGAGGTCCTGTGGCAGAGAGAGTATATATTCCTTCTTACTTAGCTTTTGGTGGTACTGCATCAAGTGGTATTGGATTAGAGTTCAATGACATTGTTACTGCAGAAAACTTAAAAATTGTTGATGTAAGAGATGCTAGATCTCAAGCAGAATATGAGAAAGCATTAGCATTACAATATGCTGCAGATTCAATTGATGGTTTTGTAAGTGCTGAACAAGGCTTGATGGATAGTACTTCTGTTGTGGCAACAGATTTCTATGGAGAAGGTCAAGATCTTATCTTAAACGATTACATTGTAAAACATACAATCACTGAAGGGGAAGGCGATTTAATTGCTGTTGGTGATACTGTAAAAGTACGTTATGAAGGTAAGTTTGCGAACTTAGGATCTAATTCAGAACGAGCTAAAGCAACTTTAGTGTTTGATGATAACATTACCGAAAAGGATGGCTCTATGCCAGATGCTTTACAAGTAGTAGTTTACTCAAACAGCCAAGATGCATCAGAAAAAAATGCCTCTACTCAAGTAATTAATGGTTGGTATAAAGCTTTAAGATCAATGAAAGTTGGAGAAAAAGCTATCTTTGTGATGCCTTCTCATGTTGCTTATTGGGAAACAGGTGATAATCCAAATACTTTTGATTTGTTCAAGACAATTCGTCCATTCAAAACATTAGTATTTACAATGGAAATCAAGAAAGACGAACAATAAAATAATTTATACAGTTCATACTATGCATATCCGCATTCGACACTTTTTATGGCTGCTAGTAGCAGTGTTCTCAGTTTTTTCATGTACTCAAAGTAGTGAGGTATTGGAAGAAATAGACCCTGATGCTGCAGAGGATTATTTAATTCAACAATACATTATTGCAGATAGTGTTTTTGTAGCTGATACAGAAGCTGATATTGAGCAATATTACAAGTTCGGTGTTTACATGACAACGACAGGTACAACAAATGGTCAGCCGATAGACACAGACCGTAAAATCAGTTATGGTGATTCAATGCACATTACTTATACTGGTTGGGTAATGGGGCCTGAAGCTGTTCCTTTTGATAGTAATGTATTATTAGAAGATCCATTTGAACTAGTATTGGGAAAAACGTCTGTGATCGAAGGTTGGAATATTGCATTGTTCGAAATGCATGAACATGAAATTGCAAGAGTTGTAATTCCATCTAAATATGGATATGGAGCGACTGGAAACCCTCCGTCGATCCCACCAAATTCATCTTTAGTATTCAATATTCAAATTGATAGTCTTTGGACCACCGACGAGCAATAGTGGTGTTCAAGACCTTCAAATGATGAAAACCGTAGAAAAATTTAATTTTTTCTACGGTTTTTTTTATTCCAAAAAAAAAATGTGAATAATAACGTATAACTTCTAACTAGTATCTATTGAAAGTCGTTGAAAAAAACTAAATTTGTTCAGATTATCTGGGCAGATTTACTGTCGATAGATAATCTATTCATAGAAAGATCAAACATCATTTAAAAACAATATATGTTAGGTTCAATAACCAAATTATTTTCAAAGGTATTTGGAACAAAGTCCGAAAGAGACCTAAAAGAAATTAGACCCTATTTAGCTAAAATAGACGCAGAATATCAGAAACTCAAAAGTATTTCAGACGATGAGTTAAGAGGTAAAACTGCATACTTTATTGATTACATTGAAAATGGTTTAAAAGGCATTGATGATCAAATTCAAGAATTGAAAGATGCTGTTGAAAATGATCATAAATTAGACCTTGCGTTCAAAGACAAAACGTTTAAAGAAATTGATAAACTGAAGAAGGATCGTAACGAGAAATTAGAAGAGATTCTAATGGATATTCTTCCTCAGGCTTTTGCTGTTACAAAAGAAACAGGTAGAAGATATACAGAAAATAGACAATTAGTAGTTACTGCTACAGATTATGACCGCGAAATGGCGGCTAAATATGGTAATGTAACTATTGAAGGAGATCAAGCAACTTGGGCAAACAAGTGGCTAGCTGCTGGTAGTGAAGTAGAATGGAATATGATCCACTACGATGTACAATTATTAGGCGGTATTTTCTTACACCAAGGTAAGGTAGGTGAGATGATGACTGGTGAGGGTAAAACTCTTGTAGGTACATTGCCAGCTTACTTAAATGCTTTAGCAAAAAGAGGTGTACATGTTGTAACAGTAAACGACTACTTAGCAAAGCGTGACTCTGAATGGAATGCTCCATTATTCCAGTTCCACGGCCTGTCTGTAGATTGTATCGACAAGCACCAACCCAACTCAGATTCTCGTAGAGAAGCTTATAGAGCAGATATCACTTACGGTACAAACAACGAATTCGGTTTTGATTACCTAAGAGATAACATGGCAAGAGATAAGAATGATCTTGTACAAAGAGAACATCACTTTGCTATGATTGATGAGGTTGACTCAGTATTGATTGATGATGCTCGTACACCATTGATTATTTCTGGTCCAGTACCAAAAGGAGATCAACAAGAAGAGTTTGGTGAATTACGTCCTAAAGTTCAAGTATTGGTTGATGAGCAACGTAAGATGGCTCAGAAGATGCTGAACGAGGCAAAGAAATTAATTAAATCTGGTGATAAAGTCGAAGGTGGACTTCAATTACTAAGAGTACATAGATCACTTCCTAAATATAAACCTTTGATCAAATTCTTAGGTGAGGAAGGAATGAAGCAATTATTGCAAAAAGTAGAAGGTGAATACATGCAGGATAATAACCGCCGTATGCCTGAAGCTGATGAGCCATTATTGTTTGTAATCGAAGAAAAGAATAACAGCGTTGAGTTAACTGAAAACGGTATTAAAACGGTAACAGGACATAACTCACCTGACTTTTTCGTTTTACCTGACCTTGCTACAGGTATTGGTAAAATCGAAAATGATCCTGAGATGACGGATGAGCAAAAAATTGAAGCTAAAGATGCTTTAATTGCTGAGTTCGATACTAAATCTCAGCGTATCCACTTAATGAAGCAATTATTAAAAGCTTACACTCTATTCGAGAAGGATGTAGATTACATCTTAGTGGATAATAAAGTGAAGATTGTGGATGAGCAGACTGGTCGTGTAATGGAAGGACGTCGTTACTCTGATGGCTTACACCAAGCATTAGAAGCGAAAGAAAACGTAAAGATCGAAGATGCTACACAAACTTATGCAACAGTAACGCTTCAGAACTACTTCCGTATGTACCATAAATTAACTGGTATGACGGGTACAGCAATTACAGAAGCTGGGGAGTTCTGGGAGATCTATGAATTAGATGTAATTCAAGTTCCTACACACCGTCCAATAGTTAGAGATGACCGTGAGGATTTTGTTTACAAAACTGTTCGTGAGAAATTCAATGCAGTTGCAGAAGAATGTAAACGATTAGTAGATCAAGGGCGTCCTGTATTGGTAGGTACTACTTCAGTAGAAAACTCAGAGTTAATGAGCCGTATGTTGAAGCTTAGAGGTATCAATCACCAAGTACTAAACGCGAAACAGCATGGTAGAGAAGCAGAAGTAGTTGCTTTAGCTGGTCAGAAAGGTGCAGTAACTATTGCAACCAACATGGCTGGTCGTGGTACCGATATTAAGTTGCCAGTAGAAGTAAAAGAAGCTGGTGGTTTAGCAATTATTGGTACATCTCGTCATGAATCTCGTCGTGTAGACCGTCAGTTAAGAGGTCGTTCTGGTCGTCAAGGTGATCCAGGATCGTCTCAATTCTTCGTTTCATTAGAAGATAACTTGATGCGTTTATTCGGTTCAGACCGTATCGCAGCAGTAATGGATAGATTAGGATTAGAAGAGGGTGAAGTAATTCAGCACTCAATGATTACAAAGTCTATCGAAAGAGCACAACGTAAAGTAGAAGAAAATAACTTTGCTATTCGTAAGCGTCTTCTTGAGTATGATGACGTTATGAACTACCAAAGAGAGGTAATCTATCGTCGTCGTCGTAATGCCTTATCAGGTGAGCGTCTACAAGTAGATATCATGAATACATTCTTTGATGTAGCTTCTAATATTTCAGAAACTCATGTAGGTAACTACGAAGGTTTCAAGTTAGATGCATTGAAAATCTTAGGTGTATCAACAGCGATAAAAGAAGAAGGCTTCCATCAGTTAAATGAGGCACACCTTACACAAGAGTTATACAAAGAAGCTTTAACGCATTACAAGGCGAAAAATGAAGCTATTTGGACTCAAGCAAAACCTATTTTCGAAAAGGTGAAAGCTGAGAAAGGTGGTGTTGTTGAAAACATTGTTATGCCATTTACAGATGGTCATAGAATGTTCCAAATCAACGTAAATCTTGATAAAGCTTTAGAAAATGATGGAGAGGAAGTAGCATCTGTATTGGCTCAAAATGCAACACTTGCAGTTATTGACCATTTATGGAAAGAGCACTTACGCGAAATGGATGAGTTGAAACAACAAGTTCAAAATGCGGTTCACGAACAAAAAGATCCATTATTGATCTACAAATTCGAATCGTTTGAATTGTTCAAGTCATTTGTAGCAGAAGTGAACGATGAGATCATTGGTTTCTTATCGAAAGCTCGTATTCCAGTACAAGAGCAACCTCCAATGCCTGCACCTCCTCCAATGCCAAAAAGACCGGAACCAAAAGTAACAGCTTCTAAAGCTGAAGCAGGTTCGGCATTAGGCAATGATTCAGCTCCACAAAGTGCTGATATTCCAGAAGCTCCAAAGGCTCCTGTAGAGGTGGTTAAGCCTCGTCACAGTGACAAAACATATCAAAGAAATGATAGAGTGACTGTGAAATATCAAGATGGTACTGTAAAAGAAGGTGTTAAGTACAAGTCTGTTGAAAATGATATTACTAATGGTGCTTGTGTGATCCTAGAAGGATAATTATATGCATCACTAAAAATACATTTGAGGGTATTTCTGATGATTTCAGAGATACCCTTTTTCTTTTTGTGAAAAAATCAAAGAGATCGTATCATATTGTGATTATCTTTATTTCTTACTGAGATTAATTCATTAACTTTGAAAACATCATAATTAAGGATAAATATTTTTATGAAGTTACTCTTACGATTTACATTAATAGGACTTTTCTTTGGCACTTTTGCTTGTAAGCCTTCACAGACCACTACAAAAGCATCCGTAGACCTAATTGATACAGATTTATCTGCATATATGCCTCAACCTGATCAAGAAGATATGACTAAACCTTCTGAAGTAGAGGAAGAAGTAACAGCAGGTAATGGTATTCCGGAAAACTATGACAATGATAAAGTAGACCAAATCTTAGCAGATCTATCTTCTAGAGATCTTGGTGGTATTTCTGTATATAGAATTTTAGTTTACTCTGGTAGCGATAGAGCTAGAGCCGAAGGTGTGGTTTATAACCTAAAAGAAAGATTTGGTAACTACGAAGTTGATCTGGTATATGACCAACCAAATTATAAAGTTAGAGCAGGATATTACTTTGATCGTTTAACAGCGTATGGTGAGCATACTAAGATCAAGAAAAAATACAGACAAGCATTTGTCTTACAAGAGAAGATGGATGTAAATGAGGTATCAAGAAGAATTAAAGAAGCGTCTTCAGCAAAAGAAGCCGCTGAATTTGGTGTTTCAGAAACAGATGAAAGTGGAGAATAATCACTTTTATCGTTAATGAAAAAGGCCATTCTATATTTAGTAGAATGGCCTTTTTTTATTTTGCTTTTGTATTTGTCTTAATTGCTTTTGCGATATCATCCCAAAGAGGTGATGGTATTGCATCGAGGTGGTTAAACTCTCCAGCACCTTTAAGCCATTCGCCTCCATCGATTGTTACTACTTCACCGTTCATATATGCGGAGAAATCTGACATTAAATAAGCAGCAAGGTTGGCTAACTCTTGATGTTCCCCAACACGGCCTATAGGAACTTTTCCGGCTTCGTCAAATTGTGCGCGAAGGTTTTCAGGGAATAGTCTATCCCATGCTCCTTTTGTAGGGAAAGGGCCAGGTGCGATAGCATTGGAACGGATCCCATATTTAGCCCATTCGACCGCTAATGATCTTGTCATCGCTAATACTCCTGCTTTAGCACTTGCCGAAGGAACAACATATCCAGAACCAGTAGAGGCATAAGTGGTCACTATATTTAGCATAACACCTTTTATACCATTAGCAATCCAATGTTTGCCCATAGCTAAGGTGAAATAATAGGAACCTTTTAGAACGATGTCCACAATAGTGTCAAATGCTTTATGACTTAATCTTTCAGTTGGACTGATAAAGTTTCCTGCGGCGTTGTTTAATAAGCCCGTAATTTTACCATGTTTTGCTGTAGCCTCTTTGATCACATTTTCTACTTGATCGTATTTTCTGACATCACAAACCACGTAAAATGGACGTTTTCCAGTTTGTTCCTCCAATTCATCTGCTGCAGCTAAAAGTTTATCTTCTTTTCTACTACAGATGGTCACGTTAGCTCCGAGTTCAAGAAAATATTTAGTCATTGATTTGCCAAGACCTGTAGCACCTCCAGTAACTACAAAATGATTCCCTTCTAGGGCATTGTCTCTTAGCATTGGTTTATTATACATGTTAATGGTCGGTTATTACTCTAATTTGTAAGGTGACTGTAATTGCAAACTAATATAATGAGTATTCAATTTGAATACATAGAAAATGATAAAAAATAAGTGTATAAAATACTTTTTCATTAACGAAGCTTATACTAATTCATTTTCTACTAACTAATAATCTCAAATTTGGTTTTCGGTTCATCTCTAATATTCAAGGTTCATCCTTGATTTTTCAGGCTTCGTCACCCTTTAATTTATATAGAGGTATAGAATCAGGATGTTTGTGTCATCGTCATCATTCATAAACTTATCAAAACGATGAAAAGCAAATATATATACCTAATCCTAAGTCCTCTTGTGATAATTATCGCAGTATTCGCAGTGAGTGCATTGCCAGAAAAAACTGCTGAAAATCCGATAGAAGATAAAAGTATCTTAGCAGTTGAGGTGGATTACGCAAAACTTAAAACGCTTCAAAATACAATTGAAGTAACAGGAAAGTTAAGAGCAAAAGATAGATATGAAATTTATGCAGAAGTAGAAGGTCGCTTATTACCCTCAGCAAAAAAATTTAGAGAAGGGAATTACTATAAGAAAGGTCAAATACTTTTACAAATAGATCAGCAGGAACGTTACATGACATTACTGGCCGATAAAAGTAATTTCATGACAAGTCTAACAGCTATCTTACCAGACCTGAAACAAGACTTCACAGAAAGCTATCCAGCTTGGAATCAATATTTAAAAAATCTTGATATAAATAAATCATTACAGCCTTTGCCTGAACCTAAAACAGAAAAGGAAAAGTACTTTATCGCAGGTAATGGGATTTATAGCTCGTATTATACAATCAAATCATCAGAAGAAAAATTGAGTAAATATACTATCTACGCACCATTTAGTGGGGTGATTTCTAAAAGTGATATTGAAGCGGGTACTGCAGTTAGAGCAGGTCAGGAATTAGGAGAAATGGTTAATCTTTCATCTTATGAATTAGAAGTAACAGCACCTTTAAAAGATATCGAACATTTTAAGATTGGTAATAAAGTAAGATTATTCTCTTCTGAATTAGAAAACGAATGGACTGGAACTGTAATTCGAATTGGTAATACCTTAGATGCCAACTCACAAAGTGTAAAAGTTTATATACAGACATCGGGTAAAACATTAAAAGAAGGAATGTTTTTAACGGCTCAGGTAAATAGTGAGGCATATAAAGAAGCAGTTCAAATCCCTCGAAAACTAATATTTGATGGTAATAAAATCTATGTGATTAAGAACAATAAGCTTGCATTACAAGAAATAGAAGTAATGGAAACCTTCAAATCTGATGCTATTGTTAAGGGTGTTCCGACAGATGCAGCGGTATTGATGACTAACATCAAAAATCCATATGAAGGAATGAAAGTACAAGTATTGAACTAAGCGGGCTGATTCATGAAAAAGTTAATATCCTATTTTATCAAATTTCCGGTAGCTGTCAACTTAGTGATGGTGTTAATACTGGTTCTTGGATTTATGACTGCGTCTAATATGACCAGTACATTTATGCCGAATGCTCCTCAACGTTTTATTTATGTGGATGTGGTCTACCCAGGTTCATCAGCTGAAGAAATAGAGGAAGGTGTGATTCTTAAAATCGAAGAAGAACTGAAAGGTTTAGAAGGTTTGGATCAGATTACTTCTTATGCACAAGAAAATGTTGGTAAAATTACCCTTGAAATGTTTAAGGGAACTGACATGGATGAAGCATTGACTAGAGTAAAAAATGTGGTAGAAGGTATTCCTTCTTTTCCAGTTGGTGTGGAGTCTGTGGTATCCTCAAAACATGAGGACTCCAACTTTAGCTTTATGTTTGGTATTACAGGGGAAGGAGTTTCTCTGAAATCACTAAAAGAAACAGCAAGAAAAGTTGAAAAAGACCTACTCGCCAAAAAAGGTATTTCGAAGATAGAATTATCAGGATTCCCTAATGAAGAAATTGCAGTATTACTCAATGAAGATGCCCTTGAAAGCTACAATATGACTTTTGAAGAAGTGGCATTAGCAGTTCAAGGAGCCAACTTAGATATGACTGGTGGTAGTATTAAAGATGGTGAGGAAGAGTTTTTTATTAGAGCCAATAATAAAGGATACACTTCTGATGAGTTGGACCATATCATCATTAGACAAACTGATAATGGTGGTGTAATTCGACTAAATGATATCGCTAAAGTGGTTGATCAGTGGGAAGATGCTCCGGCTAGAGCGACACTAAATGGTAAAAGAGCTGTTACAGTAACGATTAACAATACTTTTAGCGAAGATATTCTTCAAACAGCAGAAGAATTACATAAGTATATCGAGACATTTAATGCTCAAAATGATGTGTTGCACATAGAAGTCATTAGAGATCAGTCTGATTTATTAGGGCAACGTTTAGAGCTATTAATTGAAAATGGTATCGTAGGTATTATTCTCGTTTTGGTATTCTTGTCGTTATTCTTGAATCCAAGAATTGCCTTTTGGGTAGCTTTGGGGATCCCATTTTCCATCTTTGGTATGTTTATCCTCATCTCATTTACTAGTGTTACGATCAATATGATTTCATTGTTCGCATTGATTGTGGTATTGGGAATATTAGTGGATGATGCCATTGTGGTTGCAGAGAATATCTACCAACATTATGAAAATGGTAAACCAGCTATTCAAGCAGCAATCGATGGAACTATGGAAGTTTTACCTGCTGTGATTTCAGCTGTACTAACTACTATCGTAGCCTTCTCTACATTTATTTTCTTAGATGGTACAATGGGAGATTTCTTCAAAGATATGTCATGGATTGTTGGATTGATCTTATTCGTTTCTTTGATCGAAGGTTTAATCATTCTACCGGCCCATTTAGCTTTTTCAAAAGCCTTTAAGAAAAATGGTAAAACAGAGGCAAATATTGTAACAAAAACGGTCGATAAATACCTTTTTAAATTTAGAGACCAAGTGTATAAACCAATTTTGGAATTTACGCTTAGAAATAAAGTATTCACCTTAAGTATTACCGTTGGCTTGTTTATTTTCTCTATTGGTATGATGGCTAAAAAGGTAGTACCAGCCACTTTCTTTCCCAATATTGAAGGAGACGACATTACAGTCACTTTAGTCATGCCGAATGGTACCCAACAAGAAGTCACAGAAAAGGGAGTTCAGCAAATAGAGAAAGCAATTGAAATCGTTAATGATGAATTGAAAGTAAACCAGATCGATGAAAAAGACATCATTCAGAAGGTAAATATGGTGTATATGGGTTCTGGTCATCAGGTACAATTTAATCTTACTTTATTAGGAGCAGAACAACGTTTTGGATCTGCAGCTGAAGTAAGTAACGCTTTACAAAATGAAATTGGTAAGATTCCCGGAGCTGAATCAATCAGTTTTGCTTCTTTCTCTCCATTTGGAGATCCAGTAGTAGTTTCTCTGAGAGGAGATGATCTAGAAGAGTTGGCCATTGTAAAGAAAGAGTTGAAGTTACGTATGGAGAAAATGCCTGAGTTGAGAAATGTCAAAGACAATAACCCAACAGGTAACCGCGAAATTCATATTACTTTAAAAGAGAAAGCTTATCAATTAGGGTTAACAGAGCAAGAGGTAATTTCTCAGATTCGTCAAGGTTTCTTTGGGTATGAAATTCAAAGAGTACAGAGAGGACAAGATGAAGTGAAAGTATGGGTACGCTATGAAATGAGTAACCGTAATAGTTTTGGAGATTTGGAAAAAATGAAGATCCGTATGCCAAATGGGGCGGCCTATCCTTTTTCTGAAGTCGCAAATTTCACCATCGTAGACGGCTATTCATCCATTAATCATATTGATTTTAACAGGGAGATGAAATTAACGGCCCAATTAAAAAATCCTGATGATGCACTTCCAGATATTCTTAATAAAATCAAGACAGAATTACTTCCCGATCTATTAAAAGAACACCAAACGGTTTCAGCTGACTTTGATGGACAGAAAAGGGAGCAAGAAAAGGTATCCAACTCTGCTGCTAAAGTGATTCCGATTGTATTCATTCTAATGTTCACCATTGTAGTCTTTACTCTAAGGTCTTTTAGTCAGTCTTTTATTGTTTTTGCCTTAGTACCTCTAAGTTTTGTTTGGGTGGTCTTGGCACATTACTTACATGGGTTTGCTATTAGTATGATGTCATTTATGGGAATTATTGCCCTTTTAGGTGTAATGGTAAATGATGCTTTGGTATTGATCAATGCATTCAACCTTAACCTCAAGAGAGGTATGTCATTTAATGATGCTCTTATAGATGCTTGTGTTTCAAGATTCCGTCCGATTTTATTGACAACAGTGACTACAGTGGCAGGTATGGCTCCGATGGTATTTGAAACGAGTTTACAGGCTCAATTCCTAATTCCTATGGTGATTACTATCTCTTATGGTATTGCTGGTGCAACACTGATCACATTGATAGTACTACCTGTTAGTATCAAGATTTTCAACCAGGTGAAAGTAATGTTTAAAGAGTTGAAAACTGGTGAAAAAGTAAATCAAGAAGCTGTAGAAGCAGCTATTAAAGAACTGGCATACGACTACGAAAATGAAAAAGTATAATATTATCCCTTTATTAATTTTCTGTCTATTAGCAGGAAATAGTACTGCTCAAGAAGTATTGAGTATCAATGATGCCATACAATTGGCATTAACCAATAACCATAACTTAAAGGCTGTTGCAGTAAATAAAGAACAAGCAGAAAATAATGCAACTGCAGGTAATGCAGGTTTACTTCCATCTGTAACAGCTACTGCAGGAGCAGAATATAGTAATAATGATACTGAAATGGAGTTTATGAATACTGGAGCTCCAGAAGGTAGTGATAACCGTATGACTTTAGACAATGCGGCATCAACCTCTTACGATGCAAATGTTCGAATGGACTACGTATTGTTTAGTGGAAATGGAAATAGGTTTACGTTAAATCAACTTAGAGAGAGTGCGACTTTAGAAGATTTGAGGTTCAAACAGGAAGTAGAAAATACTATTCTACAAGTAGTGGAAGGATTTTATGATATATCAAGAGAACAAGAAAATCTTAATATCGCCAAAGAGACAGTTGTTACTTCCAATAGAAGATTAGAAAGACTTCATAGTAGATATTTATTAGGCCAAACTAACAAATTAGAAGTTTTGAATGCAGAAGTAGATCTTAACAGTGATAGCACTTCTTATCTTCAAACAGAACAAGCATATTATAATTCTATCAGAAAACTGAATGTAGTTATTGGTGCTGATATCAATACCATTTATGAGGTAAACCCTGATTTTGAATTTCTGAGTGGATTAACTGCTGACAATGTGTTGGATAAGGCCATGACAGAAAACTTATCTCTTTTGGCTCAATACAAACAAGAAGACATAACAGAACTTGATTTGAAAATCACAAAATCGCAAAGATCTCCAACAGTTTCGACTTATGCTCAGTATGGCTACAGTAGAATGAATAATGATGCAGGCCAAGTGCTTTATAATGAAAATTTAGGTCTTACAGCAGGAGTTACTATGTCATTCAATGTATTTAATGGCCATCAACAGAAAAGAACAGAACAAAATGCAAGGTTGAATGTCATTGCTCAGAAGGAAAATACTTTACAGTTAACTAAAGAGTTGGAGAGAGATGTTATGGATGCTTGGTTTGATTATGACTACAAACAGAAAATAGCGAAAATGGAGGCGAAAAGTATGGAACAGGCGGAGTTAAACTTTACGCAAACAAAAGAACAATATGAATTAGGACAAGTGACAAGTATTGATTTCCGTACAGCACAAACCAATTTACAAACTGCTAAGAGTAGATTAAACGATGCGCTTTATCAGGCAAAAGTTGCAGAATATTCAATTTTACAGTTATCTGGTGACTTACTGAATCAGGTAAATGGACAATAGAAAGATATCAATAACAATGAGCCCTTGGAGTTAATGCTCTGAGGGCTATTTCTTATATTTGGTAACTATGAAAAAGAAGAAGAATATAATTTGGCTGTTTTTTATTCCTTTATCGGTCTTATGTATCGTACTGATTCCAATGACTACATTGGTTTTAAGCGGATATATTGCTGAAGAAAAAGTGACTTCTTTTCTTACAGAAGTATTGCCTTATGTTCTTACTTCTTCAACCATTGCAGTTTTCTTTTATCATTTTTCTGTAGTTAGGTTGAATAAAGTGTTACCCTGGAAAAGGTATTTTATCATTAGAGGTATAGTAGATCTCATCTTAGTGATTAGTGTTACCTCATTAGTTATTAGTTTGATGCATTATATCTTTGGTGGTGGTAGCTTTTATCAAAAGTTGGTAGAACTAAAAGAAGTAAATGCTCCCGTTGAAGGGATATTTGCATTGCCATTGGTAGAAAATATTCTTTTCATTGTTGCAATAGAATTTATTGAAGTATTATCAGAACGTAATGAATTGGAGTTGAACCTTGAGAAGGTAGAAAAAGCACAATTGCAGACGAAATATTCTGCCTTAAAGAATCAACTGGATAATCATTTTCTATTCAATAACCTGAGTGTTCTTTCATCTCTGATTTATGAGGATATCGAAAAGTCTGATCGGTTTATACAGGAATTTGCAAAAGTATACCGCTATGTGCTTACAATCAGTGAAGAAATGTTGGTTCCTGTAGAGCAAGAATTAGATTTTATCGAAGCCTATTTATTTCTTCTTGAAATACGTTTTGAAGAAAGTTTTAGCGTTAAAAATGATTTAGATACTTCTGTAAATGATTATTTGTTACCTCCTTTATCGTTACAAGTCTTGATCGAAAATGCGATAAAACATAATAGAATATCAAAAAGGTATCCATTGCATATACATATTTTCCAAGAAAGTGACCGAATAGTTGTAGCCAATAACTATCAACTAAGAGATGTTCCTGATACAACATCAACGCATACCGGTCAGAAGAATCTAGTGGAAAAATATAAGTTATTATCAGACAGGTCTCCGAACTTTTTTATTCAAGGAGATCAATATATTGCCGAATTACCATTATTAAGTCAATAAACTATGTATAAAGTACTGATAGTTGAAGATGAAGCACCAAGTGCTAGAAAGCTTAAAATGCTGCTAGGAAAAATCGTTGAAGACTTTGAAGTAATTAATATTTTAGAGTCGATTGAGGAGTGCCTTGAGTTTTTTGAATCTGGTGAGCAAGTGGATCTTATTTTTATGGATATTCATCTCTCTGATGGTAATAGTTTTGAAGTATTTGATCAGATGGAAGTAGATACTCCCATTATTTTTACTACTGCTTTTGATCAATATGCAATAAAGGCATTTAAGCAAAATAGTATTGACTACTTACTGAAGCCTATTAATGTTTCTGATCTAGAAAAAAGTGTTGAGAAGTTTAAAAAAATCTACGCTTCAGATAACTCTAGCAACGAGTCAATAAACTATGAACTGTTGGGGAAAATGGTTGCTCAGCAAGTTTCACAAGAATATAAGGAACGCTTTATGGTAAGCTACCGTGATGAGTTAAGATCCATTCGGGTAGAAGATATTGCCTATATTTTTGCAGAGAGTAAAGCAGTGTTTATTCAGGTAAATGATGGGAAAGTGTATGATATCAATTACACAATGGATCAGGTAGAGAAGAATTTAAACCCTAAAAAATTCTTCAGAATTAATCGTAAATACATCGTTCAGATTGATGCGATAGAAAGTGTTTCTTGGTATTCTAAGACAAAACTGAGAGTTTTTACTACTCCTGAGATCCCCACAGAACTCTTTGTTCCAGCAGATAAAATAACCAAGTTTAAAGATTGGCTCAACCAGTAACTACAAAATAAAGTGAAAATGTAAGTCGATAAATATTATTATCGATTCTGTTTGCCCTTATCTAACTGTAATCCATAATATTTGGTATTTTAGCTAGACAATATCAAAGTATCTTTAAATGAGGGTTTTCTTAAACGTAAAAAAGCATTTCAACTACGATAAACTAGACAAATTAGAATACAAACGTTTGGTTAGGGATATCGTTATCTTGAACATTATTATTTTCCATCTTTTATGGATGGTTTTTAATTCTTTATTCGAGACAGAGATCATTAGAAACTTTCTTTACTCAATTGCAGAGACTCCCACTCAATGGTACAAAGACTACATCTTCGATAACTTCTATATTATCGAAATCTGTTTTATGGTCTTTTATCTTCTAGAATTTTCACTTTCATGGTTAGAGGCCTATCGAGAGAAAGAATATGCAAAATGGTATTTCTATCCATTTATCCATTTCTATGATTTGATTGGTAGTTTTCCAGGTATGCACTTTTTCCGTTTATTGAGAGTATTTGCTATGCTGTTTAGATGGCACAGCCATGAAATTATCAATTTAGAAGAGTTGAGTATATACCGGACTATTCTTCATGTAAAGGAGATTGTTGTAGAAGAAATTTCAGATGCTGTAGTCATTAACGTATTAGAAGGAGTAAAAGACGAACTGCAATCGGGAAGCTACGCTAACCAGAAATTTATGGAGGATGTGGTTAAGCCATATCAAGATAGTTTATCAGTATGGGTATCTAGGAAGGTGATGTTTGCCATGAGAGAAGCTTATGCCCATCGAAAACAAGAATTAGAAGGTTATGTGGCAGAATTAATTGAAGAAGCAGTAAATGATAATTCGGAAGTTAATGATTTAAAGAAAATACCTGTTATTGGTTCTTATGCTTCCTCTAGGTTGGAAGATGCCATTGCAGATATTGTTTATAAAGTGATTAACGATCTTTTTGTGGATATCTCTTCAGAAAAGAATGAGGAAGTATTGAAAGATGTTGTTTACGAAATTATAGAAGGAATATTATTTTCAGAGACCAAAGAAGGCAATGAAAAATTAATCCAAGAGTTGGGGAGTTCTGTGATCGACGAAGTAATTGCTAGAGTAGGAGTAAAACAATGGCAAGTAAGAGAGGAGATGTGGGAAGAGAAAAAAGAGAAAGAATTATCTGAAAAACGAAAACTTAGAGAAGAAATCATCAATCACGCTCCAAAACAAGAAGATTCAAAGAAATAATATGACGAATGTCAGTTGAAGTAAGGTGGTTAAATTGTCTTACTTCTTTTTTTTACCTACATTGCGAATGTTGTTTAAACGAACTTTTGACCGTTATGAATTGGAAGCCTCTCACTGACATAAGTCAGCTGGACCAGATACTAGAAGAATCTAAGAATCAAAGAGTAATGATCTTAAAACATTCTACTCGTTGTTCGATTAGTTCTATGGCACTTAACCGCTTAGAGCGTTCTTGGGAAGACGATAATAAGGTTGCTCCTTATTACTTAGATTTGATAAAATATAGACCTATTTCAAATGCAATTGCAGAGAAATTTGGTGTTGAGCATGAATCTCCTCAGGTAATTGTGATCGAAAATGGCGAAGTAGCATATACTGCTTCTCACATGGGGATCAATTATTCATCTGTCGTTGCCTAAACTCATTACAAAATAAATTAAATAGTGAAAATCGGTATCATTTGTTACCCTACCTACGGTGGTAGTGGAGTGGTAGCAACAGAATTAGGAAAGAACTTAGCCTCGAAGTTAGGACATGAAGTACATTTTATTACTTATGACCAACCTACTAGGTTAGACTTTTTTGATGAGAATATTTTCTATCATAAAGTGGATATCCGTACATATCCTTTGTTTAAGTACCCTCCTTATGAGTTGGCTTTAACAAGTAAAATGGTAGAAGTAGCTCTTGCAGAAAAGTTGGATGTTCTTCACGCTCATTACGCTATTCCTCATGCATCTGCCGCATATACAGCCAAGCAGATTTTAGCAAAGAAAGGAATAGATATGCCTGTGGTAACTACCCTTCATGGTACGGATGTTACATTGGTAGGTAAAGATGACAGCTTTGAACCTGTGGTCGCTTTTTCTATCGATGAATCAGATTGCGTTACTTCTGTTTCTGAAAGCCTTAAGAAAGAAACTTACGAGTACTTTGATCTCACTAAAGATATTAAAGTGATTCCAAACTTTGTTGATCTGGATAGATTTACGAAGCATAAAAAAGATCACTTTAAAACAGCAATTTGCCCGAATGGCGAAAAACTTCTTGTTCATGTTTCCAATATGAGAGAAGTGAAAAGAGCTGATGATGCTTTAGAGGTATTCAAAAGAGTTAGGGAGAAGATACCTTGTAAACTTCTGATGGTAGGTGATGGACCAGAAAGAGCTAAACTAGAAGAGAAATGTGCAGAACTTAGAACTTGTGCTGATGTGAGGTTCTTAGGGAAAATTGCAGAGGTAGAAGAAATTTTATCTGTAGCAGATTTATACCTGATGCCATCGGAAAAAGAAAGTTTTGGTTTGGCTGCTTTAGAAGCTATGGCTTGCCAAGTTCCTGTTGTTTCATCGAATGCTGGAGGTATTCCTGAAGTAAACATTCATGGTTTAACCGGAATGATGTCTGAAGTAGGAGATGTTGATGATATGGCCAAAAATGCATTACATATTCTAGATGATGCCAATTTGCCGTACTATAAAGAAAATGCTTTGAAACAAGCACAACAATTTAGCATCGAAAAAGTTTGTCCTTTGTATGAAGATATCTACAAAGAAGCGATTGCTAAATCAAAAGAGAAGTTTCAATTAAAAGCATAAGAGAAAACTCTCTTTAAAAAAGCCATGTGATGAGTAATCAATCACATGGCTTTTTTGTTGGGAAATAGTTTTTAATCATCTTTTTCTCAACTTTTAATTATCCATCATATCAAAATTTATTTAATACCTTAGCGTGGTATTTCTTGAATTGCATAAAATTTAATCCAAATCTCTTCAATGGATTTTTTTGAAAATGAGATACTAATTTTTTCTGATTATAATTAACATCAAACTAAAATGAAAAACATGCGTCCCATTATGCTGGTAGGCACCGGTTCCGACGTAGGTAAAAGTTGGATTACTACGGGTATCTGCAGATGGCTAAAAAATAAAGGATACCAACCAGCACCTTTTAAAGCCCAAAACATGTCGCTGAATAGTTTTGCTACTTATGATGGGTTAGAAATCGGAAGAGCACAAGCCGTACAAGCGGAAGCATGTCAACTACCTGTCATGGTAGAGATGAACCCTGTTTTATTGAAGCCATCCTCGAAGAATAAATCACAAGTGGTCTTGCATGGAAAACCTGTAGGTGACCAGTCTGCTAGAGATTACTTCTTGGGAGAAAATAAAAAACACCTGTTTTTAGAAGCTCAAAAAGCATTTCATAAGCTTTCAGATCAGTTTGGTCCTATCGTAATGGAAGGAGCAGGAAGTATCAGCGAACTAAATTTAAAACATAGAGATATCGTAAATATGCGTATGGCGAAAGCGGCCAATGCATGTGTATATCTGGTTGCAGACATTGACCGGGGAGGTGTTTTTGGTAGTGTTTATGGTACTATTGCCCTTTTAGAAGATTGGGAAAAAGACCTATTAAAAGGGATTATCATCAACAAGTTTAGAGGAGATGCAAGCTTGTTTGTTGAAGGAAAGAAAAAATTAGAAGAATTAACGGGATACCCTGTTTTGGGTGTTTTACCTTATGCTGAGGATATCATTATTGAAGAAGAGGATTCTGTAGCACTTCGAGGTAGAAATACTACAACTCAAGATGGAATGCTGAATATCGCTGTGATCAAACATTATTATATGTCGAACTATACCGATTTTCAAGCATTGGAAAATGAACCTCTTATTCATCTGTATTATACAAGAGATGTAAGTGAATTAAAGAAGGCTGATGTTATCATACTGCCTGGAACAAAAAATACAATGAGCGATCTAGCCAAGTTGAAAGAAGAAGGTCTAGATCTATTGATAAAAGAACTTTATGATAAAATACCAATCATAGGAGTTTGTGGAGGGTATCAGATGTTAGGGAATGTGGTATATGATCCTCATCATGTTGAAGGTGATCAGGAAAAAGAACTAGGGTTAGGAATCTTTGATATTGAGACAACTTTATCAAAAGAGAAACATACAGTTCAGCGACAATTCTCTTTTAAGAATTCTGATGAAGAATGCGAAGGCTACGAGATTCATATGGGAGAAACGTTAGTTCCTTCAGGCTTTGCATTGAATACGATAGGTCAGGAAAAAGAGGGATATTTTGATGGTAAACTAAGCTGGGGAACATATTTACATGGAGTTTTCGATAATCAAGTCGTAGTAAATGAATTGTTGAAGTATAAGTTTTCAGAAGCTGAAGCGCAAGACTATAAAACCTTTAAAAGAGATCAATTTGATAAATTGGCAGATTGGGTAGAAGAGAATTTGGAGATCAATAAAATCATGGAAGACATATGTTAAATGGACATGGTGATGATCTACATTTGGTAAAAGGTCAGATTAAATACAATTTCAGTTCTAATGTATACTATAAAGGCTGTCCCACAGCAATCTTAAAAGCTCTTGCCAAACAGGTGGAGGGTATTCAAAATTATCCATCTCCGGCAGCAGAAGAGTTGTCAGAATGTGCATCTATTAGATATCAACAACCTGCTGAAAATTTTCTGTTTACGAATGGTGCTATTGAAGCGTTTTATCTGATAGCTCAATTGTTTAGAGGTAAAAGGTCGACCATTGTAGGTCCAACTTTCTCAGAATATGAAGATGCTTGTAAGATGCATAACATCTCATATACTGTTGTAGAAAAGGAAAAATTAGATTCGTTTAATACGGACCTTGTATTTATTTGCAATCCCAATAACCCAACAGGAAGTGTATTTTCCTTTGCTGAATTAGAATACTTTATAACGGAAAACCCTACATCAACTTTTGTGATAGATGAGGCATATATTGAGTTTACAAAAGCTACAAAATCAGTTTTACCTTTAGTAGAAAAGCATAAAAACTTAATTGTTGTACGATCGCTAACCAAAACATTTACAATTCCTGGGCTTCGTTTAGGCTATATTATTTCTGATGCTTCTATGGTTGAGAAATTAAAAGCGATTCGTATTCCATGGAGTGTTAACGGGTTGGCTATTCAAACAGGAAAATACCTTTTTGAGAATTATGACCAACTGATTTTTGATATTGAAAGTCTATTAAAAGAACGGATATTTTTTCAAGATCAATTAAGAGTGATTGATCATATAGAGGTACAAGAAACTAACACGTCTTACTTCTTGGTTAAATTATTAAAAGGAAAGGCAAGTGAATTAAAGAACGTCTTAATTAGCAAAGGAATTTTGATAAGGGACGCTACCAACTTTACTAGTTTAGAAGGAGAGTTTATTCGACTTTCTGTACAATCACCAACGGCTAACAAACAAATTATTAAAGCACTTACTTCATGGATATAAAGTCAATACTCATCTTAATTATTGCCTTTGTGTTGGATCAAATTTTTGGAGATCCTAGAGTTTTGCCACACCTTATTGTGGGATATGGAAACCTTATAGCGAAGGGAGAAAAGCGTCTAAATAATGGAAAAAATAAGTTTTTTAAAGGAGCTTTATTAACGATTACTTTAGTGAGTTTATCATTTGTAGTTCCTTACTATGTACTAAGCTATATTGATGAGTTAAATACTATTGTATCAATACTTCTTAGTGTCATTTTATTGTTTTACTGTTTAGCCAATAAAACATTAGTAAAAGAAGGAATTGCAGTTTTTAATGTATTAGAAAAAGAAGGATTAGAGGCAGGGAGAAAAAGACTTTCTTGGATTGTAGGTAGAGATACTTCAGCATTAAATGAACAGCAAATTCGTACGGCTACCCTTGAAACAATGTCTGAAAACTTAAGTGATGGTGTAATTGCCCCCTTGTTCTATTTTACCATTTTAGGAGTTCCCGGAGCAATGGCCTATAAAATGATCAATACTTTTGATTCTATGATTGGCTATAAAAATGACCGCTATGAACAATTTGGGAAATTTGCAGCCAAACTAGATGATGTTGCGAATTATATTCCTGCCCGACTAACAGCTTTTTTTATGTTGATCGTTTCATTTCGGTTTGGAGGTTTGGCAACAGTTTTCACTGAAGGAAAAAAACATAGTAGTCCCAATGCGGGTTATCCGGAAGCCGCTTTAGCCTATATTCTAAAGGTGAGATTTGGTGGTCCTAATTTTTATGGAGGCAAATTGGTAGAGAAACCATATATCGGTACTAACCATAGATCTATTCAGCATCAAGAAATTTATAAAGTAGCAAATATCAACTATAGTACTAGTTGGTTTTTCGTTTTACTCATTGCTTTTTATCTCATTTTAATACAAGTCTACTAATGAGTATTTCTATCATCTCAGGAGCAGCAGGTACAGGAAAAACGACCTTGATTAATACGATTGAAAGGTCAGGTGTATTAACAATGCCCGAAGCCTCGCGTCAGGTGATAATAGATGAACAGAAGTATGGAAGGGAAGGAATGCCATGGAAAAACGTAGAGCGGTTTAGTGAACTAGTTTTTCAAAAAAAATTAGATCATTTAAGAGAATATTCCGAAGCAATTTTTTGTGATAGAAGTATTATTGATACCATTGCCTACCTTCGGTTTCAGGAGAAACCAGTTCCTGATTACTTAACATCGTTTCCTTTCCATCGATATTATAAAAAAGAGGTGTTTTTTGCACTTCCTTGGAAAGAAATATATACCAAAGATCCTCAAAGGCCAGAATCATTTTCTTATCAGCAGCAATTATCACCTGTTTTAGAGAAAACTTATCTGGATTATGGATTTGAGATAGTTTATTTACCATTTACATCAGTACAGAGCCGTTTAGACTTTGTTCTTAACAAGGTTTGCTTACCAACTAAAATTAAGTAAATTTGCCACTGCTGAAAAGGAGTTCCTAATGTTGGAATGAAAAGGGAATTTGGTGTGAATCCAAAACTGTACCCGCAGCTGTAAACTTTCGTTTTCTTTCGAAAACAATTTTGTTACAATGAGCCACTGTTAAGATAAATGGGAAGGAGTAACAGAAGAAAGCAAGTCAGAATACCTACTTTTTTTTGCAAACAAGAAAACAAACTTTCGGGAATAAAAGTTGTGACCTTCAATCTATTAGTACACTTTGTTAGTTTTACTAACTTGCTAACAATAAACAGATTGTCATTCTATTATCCCCAATTGTTGCTATTCATCAAACAATCTGAATCATGGGGAAAAACATTGCTGAGACTCAACAGATTTTTTTATTTTGTGATGGTGGATCTTGCCAAAAAGCAGGTTCTGAGGAAGTAGTACGAAATGTAAGAGCTTACCTTAGAAATAGCGGACAATGGGACAGTACTCATACGATCAAAACCAGATGTAATGGCCGGTGTGAGGATGCTCCAACATGTATTGTTCAACCCAACTATTGGTACAAAGATCTTACTCCACAAAAGGGCTTAGAAATTATTAAAAGCCATCTAGAACACCAAAAACCCGTTGAAGACTATTTACTCTATCAAGATGAATGGTCTGAGATAAAATCGGAGAAAGAAAGAGGTGCTTTTACTCCAAAACCATTTTCTATAAAGATGGACTCAGAACTTGGAGAATGCCGAATAACAAAAGGCTTTGCCTCTGATCAATATACCTATCCACTTTTTCTCTATTTATCGGAAAATAGTCCATATTCTACGCTTTCTCTTGCTAATCGAACATCATTTTCATTTAGTGAAATTAAAAATGTCAATTACAGTCAAAAGTATACTCTTGAACTAGAATTGGCAGAGGAAACGATAGAGTTGATTATCGCTCCAATTGATCAAAAAAATCAAGATTTAGTCAAAAAGAGAATTGCAGTAGTTGAATATTTTGAACAGTTGGACTCCTTAAAAAAAGGGATTCGACTAAAAAATAAATTTGGTGAAGAACTTGGGCTAATTTGGCTTGAAAACCATGCTTGGCAATACTGTTTAGAAGTACAATTAAAAGGAATAAAATTGGAAACAGTATGAAAAGAAAGGTGACTATTGTTGGAGTAGGTTGGTTAGGAAAACCATTAGCCAATTGTTTAAAAAATAGAGGGTTTGATGTGAGAGGTAGTGTTGCCTCAAAAGAAGAACTACTCGCTTTTGAACCTTCAGAACAAATTTCACTGATTAAAATAGAAGAAGATAAAATTCATGGATGCTGGAGTGATTTTATCAATTCATCTGATGTTTTAATTATTTGTTTTCCTCCTGCTGACCGGAGAGATCAAAATGGAGTGTATGTCAAACAAATTGAACAACTGATAAAACATACACCTGCTCATCAAAAAGTCATCTTTGTAAGTTCCACTTCTGTCTATCCAAATACCAATCAATCTATTCAAGAATCAGATCATTTTACTCCAGAAACTATTGGAGGAAAAAATATATATCAAGCAGAAAAAGTATTACGACAACATTTCGGAAAACAATTGACAGCTGTCCGAATGGCAGGTTTAATTGGAGGAGGACGTCATCCATCTCAGCTACTAAGGGAAAATAGGGTCTTGAAAAATCCAAATGTGCCAGTCAATGTTATCCATCAAACCGATGCGATAAATCTGATTGTAGAGGTGATTGATCAGGACCTTTTTGGGGAAGTGATTAACGGCTGTGCAGACCTTCATCCTATTCGAAGGGATTTATATACAAATGCTGCAGTAACCTTAGGGTTACCTCTACCCATTTTTAGAGACAGTAAGAGTTTTGCTTTTAAACTGATTGATAATAGTAAATCAAAGCGATTGTTATCCTTTGAATATATATATGATGATCCTCAAGCCTACTTCAATGAAGAGGTGAAAATATAAAAGACAATGAAAGAAGGAATATTATTATGTGGCCATGGGTCTAGAAGAAAAACGGGAACCGATGCTTTCAAAAAACTCGTCGCCTTGTTAAAAAATAGGTACGAAAATGAATATGAAGTAGACTATGGTTTTTTAGAGTTTAGCCACCCTTTATATGAGGCTGCAGTAGAACGGTTGTACGAAAAAGGAGTAAGGGTAATTTATGCATTACCTGTAATTCTTTTTGCGGGCTCACATGCTAAAAATGATATTCCTTATGAGATGAATACGATCCAATCGTATTATCCAGACCTTGAAATTAAGATGGGAACACACATCGGTGTAAGTTCTTATCTTTTGGATTTATCTAAAAAAAGAATCGAGGAGCAGGAAGCTTTACTACCACCAATTGACCGAAAAGAATGTGGGTTGATGGTAATTGGTAGAGGTACCACAGACCCAGATGCGAATTCTGATGTACACAAACTAGCTGCCATGCTTTGGGAAGGTATGGGGTTTGGTTTTACGACCGTTGGCTATAGTGGAACAGCTTACCCTACGACGGCAGAAGCCTTACCAATGTTTGAGAAATTAGGTATGAAACGAACCTATGTTATTCCTTTTTTCTTCTTTACGGGAGTACTGCTCGAAAGAATCTATGCCACTGTAGACGATTTTAATAAATCATCTACAACAGAGTATGTTAACACAGAAGCTTTTGGAGCAGATGAACTGATACTACAAGCTTTTGATGAGAGACTGGACCAAGCAAAAAATGGAGAAGCGAATATGAACTGCCAAATGTGTAAATACCGTAAGCAGATCATTGGCTTTGAAGAAGAAGAAGGAAAAGATCAAGTCGGACATCACTTAAATGTAAAAGGGATTCTTTTTGAAGAAGATGAAAAAGTGGATGAGAAAAAAGGAGTGATGAAAACCTTCAAAAATATACTTGGAATATAATGAGAAGAGGAAAAGTATATGGGATTTCACTAGGACCCGGCGATCCCGATTTGATCACAATGAAAGGGTACAAGTTACTTCAGTTTGTTGATAAAATTTATTATCCAGGGTCCATTTTTCAAGGTGGAAGAAAGAGTAGTTATTCTCTACAGATTATGGAGAACTATGATTTGCCACAAGATAAATTAGTGGGGTTCTATTTAGAAATGACAATTGATAGAGTACACGTACATCCTGTTTATGAAGAGACTTTTCAGAAAATAAAGAAAGATGTTTTGGAAGGATTGGATGTAGCCATAGTATGTGAAGGCGATTTGAGTACTTACAGCTCCTTCTCTTATTTATTAGAAAAATTTCAACAGACAGACATCTCTATTTCACTGGTTCCTGGTATTAGTTCTTTCCATTTAGGGGCTGCAGAAATTCAACAGCCTCTAGCACTTTTAGGGGAAACTATTCATGTACTTCCAATTCTAAAATCAACAAAAGTTTTAGAAGATGCTTTAAAAGTATCTGATACAGTGGTCTTGATGAAAATCAGGTCAGTGATGGGACATATCCAGCCCATATTAGAGAGAGGGGACATCAATTTTACATACTGTGAAAAACTCGGGACTGCTGAGCAATTCATCACATCATCAATAGACAAAGTTCAAGAGAGAACCATTCCATATTTCTCTCTTCTGATCATAAAGAAAAACAAACAAGCATGAAAATTACAGTAGCAGGCTTAGGCCCTGGACATAAAGACTATATTTTACCGTTGGTGGTCAATGCATTGCAAAAAGCGGATGTAGTGATTGGTTATGACTATTACTTTCAATTTTGCGAAGATTATCTGAAAGAAGGGGCAGTAAAAATTGCCATGCCTTTAGGTAAAGAAGAAGAACGAGCAATAGTAGCCATAAAGGAAGCAAAAAAGAATCAACATGTATTTGTAATCGGTTCAGGTGATGCGAGTATTTATTCCATGGCAGCGATTGTCTATCAGGTGGCTTCTTTGGAAAAAGATATAGAAATTGAATTAGAAACATTACCAGGAGTTTCTGCATTCTTGGCGGCAGGTAGTAAGTTAGGTGCTCCATTAGGCCATGACTTCTGCTGTATTTCATTATCAGATTTGATGACACCATGGCAAGTAATTGAAAAGCGTATTCGAGCAGCTGCTGTAGGTGACTTTGTTTGTAGTTTATATAATCCCAAAAGCAAGAAAAGGTACTGGCAATTGGAGCGTCTGAAGAAAATCTTTTTGGAAGAACGAGATCCTAATACTCCAGTTGCAATTATTCGTCAAGTAACGCGACCAGAAGAGAAAATCACAATTCAAACCTTAGGCACTTTTGATGTAGAAATGGTAGATATGTTCTCTTTGGTGATGATCGGAAATTCACAGACTTTCCAATTTAAAAATCATTTAGTGACACCTCGCGGTTATTTGAATAGAAAGCCAAAAACAGGTTTGGAGATTCAACAAGAAAGTTTCAGAATAGTAACTGAACAATTACAAGATTTACAGTATTCTCAAGATGATAAATGGGCTATCACTCGATTGATTCATACAACGGGGGTGATTGATGATCATGTACATTATGAAGCCTCTCCAAAGGCTGTAACGTCCTTCTCTAAATACCTACAAAATGGTGGAGTGGTTGTTACTGATGTAACTATGGTACAAGCAGGTATTACAAAGAAATATACGAAGGAGTATGGGAACCAAGTAGTATGTCTTTTAAATGAAGAGGAGACGGTACTTTTAGCAGAAAAAGAAGGTTTAACACGCTCTCAGGCAGGGATAAAAAGGGCAATTGCAATGTATCCAAATGCTTTATTTGTTATTGGTAATGCTCCTACAGCATTATTCGAATTGACTGATCAGCTAAGAGAAAATCCATATTTTGAACCTACAGGAATTATAGGCGTACCCGTTGGTTTTGTCAATGTCATTGAATCCAAAGAACAGTTGGTACAAGTGAAAAATACCGAGTGGATTGTATTAAATGGAAATAGAGGTGGAAGTAATATAGCAGCCGCTTTGGTCAATGCTTGTTTCACGCTTCAAGAATCTGAAAACTATTTCTAAGTCTTGTTACAGGAAAACAAACATATTGACTTCTACATTATCGGAATTGGCAATCATTCTGAAGTACAACTGAACGCTGAGGTAAAGCAGTTAATACAACATCATACGGTTTTTTCCGGAGGGAAGAGACACTATCAATTGATGAAAAAGCATCTGCCTGAAAATCATGAATGGATTGAGATTTCGGGTAAAATGCAGAATGTCATTCAGCAGTATCAAATGAAGGAGCAAAAGGTGGTAGTTTTTGCTTCAGGCGACCCATTATTTTTTGGTTTCGGAAATACGCTAAAAAGACTTTTACCCTCCTCAAATCTAGAAGTCTTGCCGTATTTCAATTCCATTCAACGATTGGCACACAAAGCCTCTTTGAATTACAGCGATCTCAAAAGTATTTCATTGCATGGAAGACATACTTGGAAACCTTTGGATGTTTGCTTGATGCAAGGTGAAAAGATGATTGGAATCTTGACGGACAAAGAGCATTCTCCACAGCATATTGCACAGCGATTACTCACTTATGGTTATCCAAATTATACTATTTATGTCGGGGAAGAATTGGATGGAGTGAAAGAAAGAGTTCGTCAATTCACCTTGGAAGAAGCGAGTGAAACTGCCGGTTACCAATTGCTGAATTGTGTAATTCTGATCAAAACATCAGATTTTATTCCTCCCCGAAGCTTTGCAGATAGCACTTTCCAGACCTTGGAAGGTAGACCGGGAATGATTACAAAACAGAGCATTCGTTCTTTGACACTTCAAGCATTGCAGTTGTGGGATAAGAAGTGCTTTTGGGATGTAGGAAGTTGTACAGGTTCTATTGCCATTGAAGCCCAACTTAATTATCCGTCATTGCAAGTTTTTGCTTTCGAGAAAAGACCAGAATGTGGAGAAATCATAGACAATAATACAAAGAGTCATCATTGCCCGGGCATACAAGTGAGCATTGACGATTTCTTTGAAGAAGATATACAAGAAATCACGCCACCGGATGCAGTATTTATTGGAGGTCATGGAAACCGTTTGGAAGAAATGATTCAGAAGTTGGATTCCGTTTTATTGCCTAATGGTTTGATGGTCATAAATACGGTATTAGAAAAATCCTTTGAGACTTTTCAGAAGGCTTGTCTGCAATTGAATTATACCGTAGCGGATCCCATTAAAATGAGTCTCAACGACTTCAATACAATACATCTATTGGTCGCAAAAAAGAAATAAAAATGAAAAAAATAGCAATTATAGCTACTACAGATAGAGGACTTGAACAAGCACTTATTCTTCAAAAAGAATTCCCAAAATCTTTAGTGGTCACTACTCGCAAAACAGACAATGAGCATGTATCAATTGTCGCTTCATTGAGTGATTACCTGAACAACTATTACCATAAACTAGACGGTATTTGCTTTGTGAGTGCTTTGGGTATTTGTGTACGATTGATCGCTCCTTATATAGAAACTAAGGCAACAGATCCGGCAGTAGTTTGCATGGATGATCTTGGTAAAAATATTCAATCGGTACTTTCCGGACATCAAGGTGGAGCCAATCAATTTGCAGAGAAAATAGCCCAAGTGGTAGGAGGAAAAGCCATTATCAGTACATCAAGTGATCTACAGGAAATATGGGCATTGGATACATTGAGTCAAACTTATGATTGGACAGTAGAAACGGATCAACCATTAAATCATCTGATCAGCTTATTTGTCAACAATCAGCCGACAGCGTTATTGTTGGATGTCAAAGACAAAGGCACAGCTTATTTGGAGAAAAACCTTCCTGAGTTTGTGACGGTATTTTATGATTCTGAAGAAGTCGATGTAGAACAGTTTGAGTTATTGATTGCTGTAACGTATAAGATCTACGATTTCAATATCCCTTCTCTTTACTACAGACCTAAAGTATTGGCCTTAGGTTCAGGTTGTTCGAAGACCTTAGATTTCCCTCTTTTTGAAGCAAGATTAAAGGCAGAATTAGAAGAGCAGAAGATTGCTTTTTCATCTTTGAAAACGTTTGGATCTATTGATATTAAAGCTCAACAAAGTGCTTATCTAGATCTTTCTAATAAATACTACTTACCATTCGCAACTTTCTCAAAAGAAGAAATTGACGAAGTGAAAGTACCGAATCCAAGTGAGATGGTACAATCCAAAATAGGAGTGGACGGCGTTTCTGAGTCTTCAGCGATGTTGCTTTCCAAACAGAATAAAGTATTAGTGGAGAAGACAAAAGTCCACCTAGAAAACGACGATAAGTTTACGTATTCCATTGCATTAATCAAGGACTTTGAAAGAAGGTCTGCCGTAGCCATTATCGGTGCCGGCCCTGGAGATGAGGAATTGATTACGGTAAAAGGCAAACAGTATTTGGAAGATGCAGACTGTGTATTGTATGCTGGAAGTTTGGTACCAGAAGAAATGATCAATTGGTGTAAAGAAGATGCTATTGTTCGTAATTCAGCCATGATGACATTGGAGGAGCAAATCACTTTGATGTTTGATCAATATAAGAAAGGAAACTCAGTAGTGAGGTTGCACAGTGGAGACCCATCGCTTTACGGAGCGATCCAAGAACAGATGACCATTTTTGATGAATTGGGAATGGAGTATTTCATCGTTCCGGGAATCTCAGCATTTAGTGCGGCAGCGGCAGTTTTAAAATCAGAATTTACCATTCCAGAAGTAGTGCAGTCGATTGTATTGACGCGTGGTGAAGGGAAAACGCCAATGCCACCTAAAGAAAGTGTGGAGGCCTTTGCCAAGACCAACGCTACAATGTGCTTGTTCCTTAGTGCTGGAATCGCCAAGAAAGTGCAAGCTCAATTATTGAATCATTTTGATGAAACTACGCCGGTAGCAGTGATGTACCGATTGACTTGGAAGGACGAAGAAGTTTATCAAGGACAATTAAAAGACCTTGCTCAGATCGTTAAAGACAGCAAGAAAACAAGAACGGTATTGATCGTAGTCGGAAAGGCCATTGGAGCTAGAAAAAATCGCTCTCAATTATACAGTCCTGATTGGCAACATATCTTCAGAACGAATAAAAAGTTTGTCGTAAAATAAGCATAAACATGGTATTGGTTTTTGGAGGAACAACGGAAGGAAAGAGAACGATCAAGGTACTCGAACAGCGTAAAATGGCATTTATCTATTCTACTAAAACAAACGTGGATGTAGAGGAAAGTGCGTTTCTAAACTACCGTTTTGGGGCTTTGGATCAAGCGGCAATGAACTTGCAGATTAGTGAAAATAATATTTCAATGATTATTGATGCTGCACATCCATTTGCGGAGGTATTGCATCAAACGGTTGATCTTGTTGCAAAGGAAAATCAGATCCCTGTTGTTCGATTTGGAAGAAAACCAATTGATATAAAAGAGACAAAAGAAGTCCATTGGGTAGATGGCTACACTCAGGCTCAAGCATTACTTTTTGATCAGTTTCAAGGAAAGAAATTATTGGGACTTACGGGAGTTCAAACGATTAACAAGTTTGAGAAATGGTGGAAGAAGAACCCTTCAGTATATAGAATCTTACCTCGTGAGACTTCTATAAATATTGCAGCAAATGCAGGTTATCCCAATGAACAGTTAATTCTTTCAATGCCAAACCAAGATCAAACATTGGAAGAACAACTCATCAAGGATCAGTCCATCGAAGTGATTATGACGAAAGAAAGTGGAGCAAGTGGTTTTCTTCAAACGAAAATTGATGCTGCACAAGCCTGTAACATTCCGATCATCATCATTCGAGAGCCAAAAATACCAGCTTCCTTTCAGGTGGTTTATACAGTTCAAGAACTTGAAAAAATATTAGCTCAATATAGTTTTTAATGCAAGCTATTTGTTGACAGGACGTCTGCCTTTTATGTAGCATTGACTTCACAGCCTAGATTTTTTTGCTTCGTTTTTTCATCAATGGAAAAAATGAAGAAGAAAAATTGAAAGTAGTAAGAAGAGGTAATCGGGTAACATTTTAGAGATAAACATGGGTTTAAAGAAAATTCCAGAAGGTGAGTTGAAAGAAGGTTTCACAACAGGAACCTCAGCTACGGCTGCTGCTAAGGCAGGGTTGAAAGCGATAATTTTTCAACAGCAACAGGAAACGGTAAAAGTGCATTTACCGATAGGGAAAATATTGTCTATACCTGTTCATCACTGTGAGTTTTCGGATAGCTCGGCAAAATGTAGTGTTATCAAGGATGCAGGCGATGATCCTGATGTGACTAATGGAGCCGAAATAGGTTGTGAATTACAACTAATCGAAGAACAGGAAATTCAATTTACCGCAGGTGATGGTGTGGGAACAGTAACGCTTCCTGGCTTGCAACTAGAAGTTGGTGAACCTGCTATTAATCCTGTTCCAAGAAAAATGATCAGAGATGCTTTGCAAAAGTTATTACATGATTATGATTTGGAGGTCGGAGTAGCTGTAACAGTCTTTGTTGTAAATGGAAGAAAACTAGCCAAGAAAACCTTAAATGAACGCGTAGGTATTATGAATGGCCTTTCCATTTTGGGTACATCAGGCATCGTAAAACCATACTCAGCGTCTTCTTATATCGCAAGTATTGAACAGGGTGTGGATGTAGCAGTAGCCAATGACATCGATAAACTAGTGATCAACTCAGGAGCTAGAAGTGAGAAATACCTTCGAGCATTATTCCCAGATTTTTCAGAACAGGCATTTATTCATTATGGCAATTGGATTGGCGATACACTTCGTAAGATTCAAAATTCCTTGATTAAAGAAGTAACTATTGGAATTATGCTTGGGAAGGCAGTGAAGTTGGCAGAAGGGCAAACGGATACACACAGTTGTGTTTCTAGTTGGAGCAAAGAATTTATTCAATCTATAGCCCGAGAAGGCAATTATTCAAAAGAAAACCAAGAAGCAATTCTTCAACTAAATATGGCGAGTAGACTTGTAGAAATTTTTCCCTTTACAGAAGAGGAATTATTCTATCAGTTACTACTCCAAAAATGTTATCAAACAACGAAATCTATTCTTCAACAGACTAAACTCACCATTTATTTAATCAGTAAGGATGGTGATTTCATAAAACTAAAAAAGAAATGACAGGAGCAAGTTTAATTCGCCCATTAATGGCAGGAGTATTACATTCCTTTGAGCCGGACCATATAACAGCTGTTTCCGTTTTAGCTACAGAAAATGCAATCAAACAAGAAAGAGCATCTTTCAAGAAGGTAATGAAAGCTTCCCAATGGGCAATGGGACATTCAGTGACATTAATTCTTCTGGGTGGTATTGCATTATTGTTTAAGAGTACTGCTGAAATTTTTGTAAAAGACCTATCACATTGGGCAGAGATGTCTGTTGGACCAATTATGATTTGGCTAGGTATCGTAGCAATTCGAAGAAATCATAAGATTAATGAGATGATGCAAGATCACAAAAGGATCGAAGAGCATGATCATTTAGATACGAACCCTATTCACCTTCATGGAAAACAAGGAGAGGAAATCGCAATGAACCCGATGAACCGTTCATTTTGGGTAGGAATGCTTCATGGATTGGCAGGAACAGGTGGAGCATTAACATCTGCGTTGATTTTAAGTTCAGCGACTATCTGGGATGCTGTTATGATTTTAATGATTGAGTCTGTAGGAATCATCTTAGCCATGAGTATTTATAGCTATACTTTACTGACGGTTTTAAGTCGATTTATAGAAAAGAACATAGCCATTTTTAAGTGGATGAATGGGCTTGCAGGATTGGCTTCTATTGTCATTGGATCATACTGGATTTACAATTCAATTTTTGCTTAATGAATAACTTTCCTTTTACAGCTATTATTGGTCAGGAATCGTTTAAGCTGGCCTTGATACTAAATATCATTGACCCTACATTGGGTGGAGTTTTAGCCGTTGGTGATAAGGGAACGGGTAAAACAACATTGATCCGTTCATTATCCGACTTGATGCAAAAGCCGTTTGTCAATTTGCCAATTGGTGCTTCTGAAGACAGAGTTTTGGGACATATCAATTTGGAAAAACTCATCAATGATAAAAAAGAAGAAGTACAATCTGGTTTGTTATCTCAAGCACACCAAGGTTTTTTATATATCGATGAAATTAACCTATTAAATGATTACTTGATGGATGTATTATTGGATGCATCTGCAACAGGATGTTATCATTTGGAAAGAGAAGGTGTTTCAAGAAAATTAGACAGTCGATTTTGTCTGATAGGCTCAATGAATCCTGAGGAAGGAGATTTACGTCCTCAATTGAAGGATCGTTTTGGTCTTTCTGTGGAAGTGAAAACACCAACCTCATTAGAAGAAAGGGTTCAGATAGTACAAAACCGATTGGCTTTTGATGATAATCCTAGAACTTTTTCTGAAGGATTTGATAAAAAACAGAAACAACTTTTTGCTCAAATTTTAACTGCTCAAGAAAAATTATCAGGTATTGAGTTGGAAAGTGATGTGATGGAATATTGTTCTCAATTATCTCTTGAACATGCTGTAGAAGGAGTAAGGGCAGATATTTTATTGATAAAAACAGCAAGAGCTTATGTGGCATTTCAAAAGAGAGAGAAAGTCACAAAAGATGATGTAAAAGCTATTCAAGAGTTCGTGCTTTTACATCGCAAAAATCAAAATCCTCCAAATCAAGAACCTCCTCAAACCCCTCCATCACCTGAGGAACAGAAAAAGGAGCAACAAGAAACTTTAAAAGAAGAGACTCCACCTGCACAATTTGAATCTGTGATTCCTGATGAGTCGTTAACATTAAATCAATCTTTTAAAGAGAGTAGTAAACAAGTTATCCATCAAAATGGAATGAAATCTTCCATAGATACTCGAAAAACAGTAGGGCAATATTTAGCCACAGATAACTTAGAGGTGATTAAAAAGTCTAAGGTAGAACCAACAAAAAAACAGGTGATTTTCATCTTGGATTCAAGCGGTTCAATGATCAAAGGCCATGTTATCACCTACGCTAAAGGTGCTGTACAAAAGATGATAGAAAAGTATAAATCCTCGGATGTACAGTTTTCATTGATATCGTTGTATCAAAATGAGGCTGAAATATTAGTTCAAGAAACTTCTAATGTTGCGTTTACTATCGAGAAGATAAACCACCTTAAAACAGGAGGAAAAACTAATATTCTAGCAGCACTTAAAAAGACAAAACGGATGCTCGTCGGGTTTGATATTTCAGAAACAGAATTAGTCATTATTTCGGATGGTCATTTTTGTGCAGAAACAGCCTTAGAAGACATTATTTCTAGCTATCAATTCCATTGTAGAAAGGTAGATCATTTAACATTAGTGGATGCCGAAAGTGGAGTAGTACGATTAGGTATTATGAAAGAACTTTCGAATCGTCTAAGAGGTAACTATCAGAAACTATCTATTTAATCAACTATGAAAGCTAACATTCATCTTATCACAGGAGGGCAACGATCGGGAAAAAGTGCTTTTGCAGAACAAGTCACCTTGGGGCTAACAAATACTCCTATTTATTTGGCTACGTCGAAGAAATGGGATGAGGAACATAATGAAAGAATTGCTCTTCATCAAGCTAGAAGAGAAGAGTGTTGGACCACAGTTGAAGAACCTATTGATATACATCAGCAAGATTTCTCAGGTCAGGTAGTTTTATTGGATTGCATTACACTTTGGCTCACCAATATTTTCGACGAGGTGTCTTATGATAAAGAAAAAGCTTTGCAGAAAGCGAAAGAAATTTGGAACACATTAATACAACAGGACTGTACATTGGTTGTGGTCAGTAATGAAATTGGTTTGGGTGGAATATCCATGAATAAGGCTAGCAGACAGTTTACCGATATCCATGGGTTAATCAATCAGTATTTAGCCAAACAAGCTCAGAAAGTAACATTTGTAGTATCCGGTTTACCGATGACCGTAAAAGAATAATTTTATGAAAACATCAAGCTTCATTATTGCTGCTCCAACGAGTAATTCTGGAAAAACGACGGTCACTTTAGGGCTACTCCGTCTTTTGAAGAATAAAGGGTATACCACCCAACCTTTTAAAAGTGGGCCAGACTATATCGACCCTAAATTTCACAAAATTGCTTGCGGGAAAACGGGAATTAACCTTGACCTTTTTATGATGAGAGAAGAACACCTAAAGTCTACTTATCATGAGCTAGCCAACAAGGTGGATATTTCTTGTATTGAAGGAGTGATGGGCTTATTTGATGGAGCAAGAAAGTCTGAAGGAAGCACAGCTGAGTTAGCAAAGAAACTTGATGTTCCTATCATATTTGTTGTTGATGCCAAATCAGTCGCTTATTCCGTTGCCCCATTATTATATGGCTTTAAAAACTTTGATCCCGATTTAAATATTGCAGGCGTAATTTTCAATCGGGTCAATACCAAAAGCCACTACAAATTTTTAGAAGAAGCATGTGATGATGTCGGTATAAAAGCATTAGGTCATGTCCCTTTTATTGAAGAGTGTAAAATCCCATCAAGACATTTAGGGTTGTCGATTGATAACCTCTCAAAATATGATCAGATGATTGGCAAAATGGCGGATCAGATGAACGAAACCATTGCTATTGATCAGCTACTTTCTATTACTCAAAAAGAGAAAACGATCCTTGAAATAGAAGAGGAAATGTCCAATTCTGATTTTAAAATATCGGTTGCTCAAGACGAAGGTTTCAACTTTAGTTATTATCAAAATATTGACGCATTAAAGCAATTGGGTACCGTAAAGTTTTTTAGCCCAATTCACGATCAAGAACTCCCCGATTCCGATTTGGTTTATTTCCCCGGAGGCTATCCCGAATGCTATACACAAGAGCTTTCTTCTAATACTAATATGAGGGATAGCATTAAGAACTATGCAGAAAACGGAGGACAAATCATCGCCGAATGTGGAGGAATGATGTACCTCGGGAAAAGCATGATTGATCAAAAAGGAAACGAATGGTCAATGGTAGGTGTCTTTCCTTTCACCAGCTCTATGAAGAAAATGAAGCTCACATTAGGGTATCGAAAAATCGATATGCATGATTTTACAATCAAAGGGCATGAATTTCATTATTCGAAAGTTCATGATGATGAGAATGTAGAAACAATAGGAACTGTGTGGAGTGCAAGAGAGCAAGAAGTTCCAACAAAAATCTATCAACATAACACCGTATTGGCCTCTTATATCCACTTTTATTTTGGTGAGGTAGGAGACCTTCAGCAGTTGCTTCATCATTTACAAAACAACCATGTTTCAAGTGTTAAGCGATAGCTTCACTTGGAACTGTCTATTAGCGAAGTCTCCTGACTTCGAAATGAATAATGTTGTTTTTCGAAGCCAGGAGACTTCGCCAATGTAAATCACAAGTGACGCCTGCCGGCTTAACACTTGAGATATTGAATAAGCAGAAAAGTATTTCAAATATTTCAATCTAAATACATAATTATACTCTTACGCTATGAAAATCTACACTAGAAAAGGTGATTCTGGAAAAACAGGCGTATTCGGCGGAAAAAGAGAGTTCAAAGATGCTCCCCGAATCGAATGCATAGGAACATTAGATGAAGTGAATTCAACTATAGGTCTTTTAAGATCAAAATTAGGCAATGACCATGAATGGCAACCCAATTTGCACAGAATTCAAAAAGACATGATGAATATGATGTCTCATCTAGCTCGTCCTTCAGATTCTAAAAAAGAAAACCAAAACCCTCATCCAACAGATGGAGCAGAGTTTTGTGAAGCATGGATTGATGAGATGGAAGGGAAAATGAGTAGCCCTTCAGATTATTTTTTATTACCAGGAGGTAATGAAATCTCAGCTTTATGTCATGTATGTAGAACCCAAATTCGTAGAGGTGAACGCACTTTAGTGACATTACATCATGAAGATCCAGAAAGTGTATTAGACTATATCTCTTCGTACATCAACCGTCTGTCAGATTTGTTTTTTACCATGGCAAGGTCGGAGATGGATAAGCACGGAGTAGCAGAAGAAAAATGGAATTTATTTTTATATAAAAGAAAGAAAAAACCACAAGCATGAGAAAAATCCCAATTACAATCGTAACAGGTTTCCTAGGCGTTGGAAAAACGACTTTAGTACACCATATGATGAAAAATGCCAACGGTAAGCGTATTGCTTTATTGGTGAATGAATTTGGAGAAGTAGGGGTAGATGGCGAAATTATCAAAGCCGGATGCGGTGATGATGAGTGTAACTTGATCGAGTTATCCAACGGCTGTATTTGCTGTACCGTACAGGAAGAATTCTTGCCGTCTATGTTGGAGTTAATAGAGCGTAAAGATGATATTGACCATATCGTGATTGAAACTTCAGGTTTAGCCATGCCAAAGCCATTGGTAAGAGCAGTGAACTGGCCTGACTTAAAACCACACATTACAATCGATTCAGTGATCACTGTAGTAGATGCTGTAGGTGTAGCAACAGGAGAATTCTGCGATAGACAAAGGGTACAAGAGCAAAGATTGGCAGACGATTCATTGGATCATGAGACACCAATTGAAGAGTTGTTCTTAGATCAATTATCATGTGCAGATTTGGTATTGGTCAGTAAAAGGGATTTAGTGGATGATCAAAAATTTGAAGAAATTTCATCTTACGTTCAGCAAAAAATCAGAGCTAACACGAAAGTTATTCCAGTAGTCAAAGGAGAAGTAAGCAACGATTTGTTGTTAGGGATTGAAGCATCAGCAGAAGACGATTTAGATAACCGTCATTCTATCCACGAACATCATCACGAACATGGGCATGATCATGACCACGACGATTCATTAGTGACGGAATTATTAGAGTTCCCAGAAACTTCAGACATCAAGCAATTAGTAAAAGAGATGATGCAATTGGTAAAGGAACATGAAATCTACAGAATCAAAGGTTTTGTCAATATTCCAAATAAACCAATGCGTATGATTCTTCAAGGAGTAGGTGATCGTTTTGATTATTATTTTGATAGACCTTGGAAGGAAGGAGAAACGAGAAAAACGCATTTAGTGGTGATTGGTAGAGATTTGAAATTAGCATCAACACCTCATGCATAAAAATATAAAATTACTATTACTAGCATCAATATTTACACATATGGGAGCCAACTTATTAGCTCCCATATATGCTATTTTTATTGAAAAAATTGGTGGAACTCTGATTGATGCGGGTATTGCTGTTGGAGTTTATGCTGTTTTTAAAGGCATTTTTTACTTCCTTTTTGATAAAATAGACGAAACAAAACTCAGTAAAAGAGTAATGATGTGTATAGGATATGCATTGATGGGAGTTGGTTATGGATTGTATGTTTTCGCAGAAAGTCCTATTCATGTATTTCTTATCCAAATTATAGTCTCTTTGGGTGAAACAGTGATTAACCCTTCTTGGAGTGCTATCATAGCAATGTCATTGAAGAAAGGAAAAGAGAAAAGTATCTATTCTCACTTCTTTGGATACCGTTCCTTTGCTGAAGGATTTGCTGCAATCATAGGAGCCTTATTTGCTATGCAATTCGGTTTTTCTGTCATTTTTTCACTTATGGCAATGTTCTCATTCGGTTCAGGTGCGTTGTCGCTGATGGTCGATGAAAAAGTGATTTCAGAACCTCAAAAAGTAAAGGTTGCTTAGTTTAATTATTCTCTCAACATGCATTTAATTTCAACACTTCCCGGAGGATGGAACCCCAACGACGAAGGTGTTTTCCATATCCAACAATCTGCCGGAGATCTTCTTTTCTTATCGGCCGCTGACACCGAGTTATTCACCGTCAACAAAGCCTATCAAGAATTACATCAAGAAAAAACGGAATTACCAAGTGTGCGTTTAGCCAACTTGACGTATTTCAAGCAGGAATTGACGATTGATACTTATATCGAAGAAGTAGTGTCAGAAGCTAAAGTGGTTGTGTTGAAATTACTGGGAGGAACCGCTTACTTTTCTTATTTGTGTGAAGCAATTGCTGAGTATGCCGAAGACAATGATATCGATGTGATTTTCCTGCCGGGCGATAATAAACCTGATTTGGAATTGATGCAGATGTCGACTTTGCCCCTTTCAAAAGTCAGTGAAATATGGCAGTATTTTGTGATGGGCGGAAAGGAAAATACCAAAGAGGTGTTGAAGCTGATCATGAATGAAACATTGGAGTACGATTTTCCAATCAAAGCCCAAGAAAGCATTCCTGATTTATTCCTTTATCATCCTTCTAAGGGAATTCTCAATCAACCTTTAGCACATACAGAAAAGGCAACGGTATTGATATTAGGCTATAGAAGTTATTTCCTAGCTGATAACCTCGATCCATTTATTGCAGTCACTGAAGAGTTGGAACGAAGAGGAGTGACAGCTATTACTTGCATGGCGTTGTCGTATCGTGATGAAGATATTCAGCAACGTATTTTTTCTCTTTTAGAAAATTGTAAAATCGCTCCGCCTAATGTATTGATCAATACGACCGGTTTTTCATTGCAAGGCTTTCAAGACAATGAGACCAAAGGCATTTTTGATACACTCAATGTTCCCGTCATTCAAGCAATATTGGCGAGTTGTAATAAGCAAGTATGGGAAGAAGGGACTTTTGGTTTACCACCGACTGATATTGCCATGAATATCGCATTACCGGAAGTGGACGGAAAGATCATTACTTCGGTGATTGCTTTCAAAGAAGCCAAGGAAAAGGATGAGTTGACGGATTCTGAAATTGTGTATTTTGAGCCTCATTTGGAAGGCTGTCAATTTGTAGCAGAACATGCAAAGGCTTGGATTCAACTGGGAGAAAAAGAAAACAAACAGAAAAATGTAGCCGTTATTCTTCCTAATTATCCGAGTAAAAATAGCCGTTTGGCGAATGGAGTAGGATTGGATACACCTGCAAGTACCGTAGAAATATTAAATGCTTTAAAAAAATCAGGCTATGATTTAGGTAAAAATATCCCTGAAGGGGCAGAAGAGTTGATGGAGTTGTTGACGGAAAATGTCACCAACGAATTGGAATCACTCTCTTATAAATCTGCTGAAATTAAAATCAAAGAAGAAGAATTTTACACCCACTACAACCAACTATCCATTACATTAAGAGAGAAAGTAGAACAGCAGTGGGGGCATCCATCAAAATCACCAAATTACAGAGAGGGCTATTTTCTAATTCCAGGAAAGCAACTAGGCAATATTTTCTTAAGTATTCAACCCAATAGAGGGTATAATATCGATCTGCAAGCCACGTATCACTCTCCTGATTTACCACCGACATACGCTTATTTGGCGTATTATATTTGGTTGCAAAATTATTTCTCAGCCGATGCCATTATTCATGTTGGTAAACACGGCAACTTGGAATGGTTGCCAGGGAAAGGGGTAGCACTGTCGAAGGAATCTTGTTTTCCTGCCTCCATATTGGGAGCTATACCACATTTCTATCCTTTTATTATTAATGATCCAGGGGAAGGAACGCAAGCCAAAAGACGTAATCATGCCATTATTTTAGACCACTTAATTCCACCGATGACAAGGGCTGAAAATTATGGTGAGTTGCTTCAATTGGAATTATTGATTGATGAGTTTTACGAGTCAGCTTTGCTTGACCCCAAGAGAGCCAATTTGATTAAATCGAAAATCGAAAACCTTGTCAATACAACTCATTTGAGAGTGGATTTGAATGAAGATGGAAAAGATATTGATGCGCTTTTGGAGGTGATCGATGGATATTTATGTGAATTAAAAGAAGCTCAGATTAGAGGAGGACTTCATATTTTCGGTTTACTTCCACAAGAAGAAAAATTCTTGGATATGTTAGTGGCATTACACCGCTTACCTCAAGGAGAAACCAAGAGTATTTTACAAGCCTTAGCTATTGATTTGGAATTAGCTTTTGATCCTTTGGATACTGCTTATGAAACGGCATTACAGCAAATGATCATGGGAGTAGAATGCAGAACGATTGGTCAGGCAGTGGAGGTTTTGGAGAATAGAGCGAAGACGATTATTGAAGGAATCATTAATAATCAAGACGGAAATTATGGTGAGGAAACACAAAAAGTGGTTTCATTTATCAAAGGAAAAACAATCCCGACTTTACTAAAAACAAGGAATGAAATAGATCATCTTCTGAAAGGCTTAAATGCAAAATACATTCCCGCCGGTGGTTCTGGAGCTCCAACAAGAGGACGGTTGGATATTTTACCGACAGGTAGAAATTTCTATTCCGTAGATACAAGAACAATCCCTTCTCCATCCGCTTATGATTTAGGGGTAAAAAGTGCTCAGAATATCATTGACAGATATCTACAGGAAGAGGGAGAGTTTCCTAGTTCAGTAGCGATTTCCGTTTGGGGAACATCTACCATGAGAACGGGCGGAGATGATATCGCACAAGCTTTTGCATTATTGGGTGTCCGACCGATTTGGCAGGGTGCAAACCGAAGAGTAAAAGATTTTGAGGTCATTTCAACTTTGGAATTAAAACGACCTAGAGTCGATGTTTTATTACGTATTTCTGGTTTCTTCAGAGATGCCTTTCCTGATGTGATTTCCTTGTTCAATTCAGCTGTTGAGAAAGTAGCTCAATTGGATGAACCGTATGATTTGAACCCGATAAAAGCTCGTTTTGAAAAAGAAAAACAGGATTGGGAGAAAGAAGGATTGGATGAAAAAACGGCTCAAGAACGTTCATTGTATAGAGTTTTCGGTTCCAAGCCAGGAGCGTATGGAGCAGGATTGCAGGGATTGATTGATGAGAAAAACTGGACGAATCAAGAAGATCTTGCCAATGTATATATCAATTGGGGTGGTTATGCCTATACAGGTAGAAGAAATGAAGGAAAGTCAGCACATGAGACCTTCAGAAAACGATTATCTATGGTGGAGGTAGTGGTCCAAAATCAAGATAACCGAGAGCATGATTTATTAGACTCTGACGATTATTACCAATTTCAAGGAGGAATGACAGCGGCAGTTAACCTGGAGAAAGGAGAGATGCCGACCACTTACTTTGGGGATCACTCACGCCCTGATCAACCAAGAATCAAATCACTGAAAGAGGAATTATTAAAAGTATACCGTTCAAGAGTAGTCAATCCAAAATGGATGGAAGGGATGAGAGATCATGGTTACAAAGGTGCTTTTGAAATGGCCGCTACCATGGATTACCTTTTCGCCTATGATGCTACCACCAACCTGATCGAAGATTTTATGTATGAAGGCATCACAGAAGAGTACCTTTTCAATCAAAAAAATCAAGAATTTATCCGCCAACATAACCCGTGGGCATTGAAAGATATGTCGGAGAGAATGTTGGAAGCGATCCAAAGAGGATTGTGGGAAAACCCAAATCAAGAAACATTGGATCAGTTGAAATCACTATACATGAAGGCAGAAGGAGAACTAGAGTAGAAATAATTGTATTTCCTTACTTACGAATATGAATTGCTTGTTACAATTTCAATTTTCAGATCTAATATCAATAAAAAATGACTAACTTATAACTAGCTAATTATCAACCCTAAAAACTATTTATGAACACTTTAATTGAATCAATTTATGCTCTTGAAATTTTAGATTCGAGAGGTAACCCAACTGTAAGAGTTTATGTAGAGCTTTTTGATGGGACAAGAGAGTTTTCTTCTGTTCCTTCAGGTGCGTCTACTGGGCAAAATGAGGCTCTAGAACTAAGAGACAATGACAAACGCTATGGAGGAAAAGGTGTGCAAAAAGCAGTAGATAATGTTAATACATTGATTGCTGATGCACTGGAAGGTATGGATGCCACTCGTCAAAAAGATATTGATTATACAATGATCGAGTTGGATGGAACAGAAAACAAGTCTAAGCTTGGAGCAAACGCAATATTAGGTGTTTCCATGGCGGTCGCTAAAGCAGCAGCAAAATCATTGGACATTCCTTTGTATCAATACCTAGGAGGAACCAATGCTGTACGTATACCTGTACCATGTATGAATATTCTAAATGGAGGAGAACATGCTGATAATAGTGTAGACTTTCAAGAATTTATGTTGGTACCACATGGAGCTCCATCTTTTAAAGAAGGTTTACGATATGTTGCAGAGACATTTCATATTCTAAAAGGAATTTTGAAAGACCGTAGCTTGGCAACAAGTGTAGGGGATGAAGGAGGCTTTGCTCCAGATTGTGAAAGTAATGAAGCAGCTATTGAACTGATCATTGAAGCAATTAATAAAGCAGGGTATTCTCCTGGTAAAGACCTTTCGATAGCTGTTGATAATGCAGCCAATTCTTTCTGTACAAACTTAAAAGATAATTATGATCTAGTATGGTCAGGAAGAGGAAAAATGACTTCTGACGATTTAATCAATTTAGCAGGGGAATGGTTAGAGAAATACCCAATTATTCTTTGGGAAGACCCATTAGCAGAAAAGGATTGGGATGGTTTTGCCAAATTCACCGAAAAGTATGGTAACAAAATCGAGGTGGTGGGTGATGATATCTTCGTGACCAATACCAAATACATCCAAGAAGGCATTAATAAAAAAACGGCAAATTCCTGTTTGATCAAATTAAATCAGATCGGATCGGTAACGGAAACAATTGAAGCTGTAAGAATGTGTAGGGATGCAGGTTGGCGCTATTTCTTATCGCATAGATCAGGTGAAACGGAAGATACTTTTTTGGCTGATTTTGCTGTTGCTATGGACGGAGGACATCTTAAAACGGGTTCTGCCTGTAGAGGTGAGCGTATTGCAAAATACAATCGTCTATTAGAAATTGAGCAAGAATTGGCAGGGAGATCAGAATATAGATGGAAATAAAATACCAATAATTTAATAAGAAGTACCACCTAAATCTTAGGTGGTATTTTTATATAATCCAGATTATTTAATACAGTTGTCGATAGATTTTTAATTTTTTTTGTCAGTAATTCTCTAAAAGAACGACTCATTAGTAAAAATGTTCAAAGTCCTTTATGAAGATGATCAAAATGAAAGATCAATCTGATTATTATTTAATACCAAACTTAACTTTTACTATGAGAACGAAATTATTGACTCTACTCTTCTCTATTTTTAGCTTAGCACTATATGCTCAGCAAGAAACTGAAACATTACCTTCAAAATATTTATATGCAGATGCAACTGTACAAATCAGTTCTGACTTTGTAGGATCTTTATCACTAGGTCACTCTTGGGGCTTGGGGCAAAAGAAGAAATTTGTTCTTGGAACAGGGCTTCGATATTCCTTTTTCCAAGGGAAAGATAATAAAGAGTTTTACTCTGCTCCTCCAGAGTATTATGGAAAGTCAGACAAACAAGATACTTTGACAATTGCTAGTCCAAGTCAATCGAATATTGTCCTTTATATTTCATTGAGTTACCGCATCAAAAGTAAATTTGAAGTGGGTATGAACATCGATGCCGTAGGTTATACATTCGGAGCTGATAAGGATGCTGTTTATACAGGTAATGGAAGTAGTCAACCAACTACAGCATCTTCTGGTAATGCATCTCTTTTACTGATTGGAGCCAACGATACAGGTATGTTAAGTTCTGAGTTCTATGTACAATATCACTTCAATAAAAAGTGGTCAGCAAAGTTAGGTTTTGCACATACTTTCACAGAGTTTCAGACGCCAACGGAATTACAGGCAGGGAACAAAAGGTTTAGAGGTGTCAGTGATGGGTTAGTGATTGGAGCAAGGTATAACATAAAATAAGTCATTATGAAAAATAAGTCTCAAGTTATTTTAGCCTTATTATTTCTTAGTGTTGCCAATGTTTTTGCACAGGAGATAAATACAAGTGCTTCAAGAATTGACTTTAGCATAAGTAACTTTAAGGTGAATACTGTTGAAGGTTTTTTTAATGGTATGAGTGGTATAATTCAGTTTGATGAGAGTAATTTATCATCATCAAGTTTTGATGTTTGTATAGCGGCATCAACTGTAAATACGGATAATGAAAAAAGAGATAAACATTTAAAGAATGAAGATTTCTTTGAAGTCGAAAAATATCCAACCATCTGTTTTGTCTCTGATGAAATTATAAAAAAGGGAGATCAATACATCACCAAAGGAAGATTAACATTACATGGTGTTACTCAAGAAGTTTCCATTCCTTTTACAAAAAATGAATCAACGTTAGTAGGTGATTTAAAAATAAATCGATTGGATTATGATTTGGGTAAAGGTACAGGCACTTTTACTGTAGGAGACGAAGTAGAAATTAAGATTACTTGTGTTTTAAATTGAGGTGTTATAAAAAAACACTCTACTGTAAGGTAGAGTGTTTTCTATTTTTACAAGAATTGATAAAGACCTAAGCCTCTACTAAATCTAATATTTCTTTCAGTTTAACGATAACGGTATCGATTTCCTCTTTAGTATTATTTTTTGAGAATGAGAAGCGAACTGAAGTTCTATCAGCTGCTCCACCAATACCTGCAATAACATGAGAACCTTGTGATGCCCCACTACTACAGGCACTACCTCCAGAAACAGAAATTTTCTGTAAGTCCAACGCAAATAATAGCATTCCATTCTTTTCTGAAGGAGGGAAACTAACATTAAGAACAGTATATAAACTGTTGTCAAGATCGTCACTCATACCATTGAACTGAACTCCGTCGATATGTTCAGACAATTGCTCTTTCATGTATTGCTTTACTTCTTTGATATGGGCTGTATGGCTATCCATTTCAGCAGTAGCTATTTCTAAAGCTTTTGCCAAGCCAACAATTCCCCATACATTTTCAGTACCTGAACGGATTTCTCTTTCCTGTCCACCACCTTCGATTAGTGCTGGCATTTTAGTTCCTTTTCTGATATACATAAAACCTGCACCTTTTGGTCCATGAAATTTATGTGCTGCACCAGCTAAGGTATGTATGTGTAATTCCTTTACATCTACAGGAAAATGACCTACACTTTGTACTGTATCAGAATGAAAATAAGCTCCAGATTCTTTACACAGTTCGCCTACTTTTTGGATATCAAGAATATTTCCGATTTCATTGTTACAGTGCATTAATGTAACTAATGTTTTATCACCATTTTCTTGAAGTAAAGCCTCTAACTGATTAAGGTCTAGATTTCCTTTCTCATCACAATCCAAGAAGATCAGTTCAATATTATTTTCTTGAGCTAAATGTTCAGTGATGTGTAGCACTGCATGATGTTCTAATTTTGAAGTAATGATTCTATTCAAATCATAAGCATGAACAAGACCTTTAATAGCAGCATTGTCTGTTTCTGTACCACCTGAAGTAAAGATGATTTCAGAAGGAAGTGCATTAATACATTGTGCAATGGATTTACGTGCTTTTTCTAATTCTGCTTTTGAAGCTCGTCCGTGTGCATGGGTAGAAGATGGGTTACCATAAATAGTGTCCATCGATTCGATCATAGCTTCTTTTACCTGAGGGTCAAGTTGTGTACTTGCTGCGCTATCTAAGTAAATGCTCATAGTGTGTTATATGATGATTTGAATTGGTTGGTGTATGTGGTTAAACATCACAATTTACTTCAAATACAAAGTTATCCAAAAAAACGGACAACCTCGGTAAGATTGTCCGTTTAATTATAAATTATTAAGACTTGAATAAGTTTTTGATAAACTTGATTTTCAGTTACTTATAATTTTATTGAAATGAAATTACTCAGCTTTAAACTGAATGATTTCTTTGATGTCTGAAATAATCTTTTGTGCTAAGTGTTCAGCAGTTTGTTCCGTTTCAGACTCAGAATATATACGAATAATAGGTTCAGTATTCGATTTTCTTAAATGAACCCATTCTTTGTCAAATTCGATTTTTACACCATCCAAAGTATTTACTGGTTGGTTGGCGTATTTTTCTTCCATTTTTTCTAAAATCAAATCAACATCGATTTCAGGAGTTAATTCGATTTTGTTCTTAGAAATATGGTAGTTTGGATACGACTGACGAAGCATATTAGCAGAACCATTGAAGTTTGCTAATTTAGAAAGGAATAAAGCGATTCCTACTAATGCATCTCTACCATAGTGAAGCTCAGGAAGGATTACACCTCCGTTACCTTCACCACCAATAACAGCATTAGTTTCTTTCATCATCTTCACAACATTTACCTCACCAACAGCTGATGCAGTGTATTGTCCACCATGCTTTTCAGTTACATCTCTCAAAGCACGAGTTGAAGACATGTTAGATACAGTATTACCCAACTTTTTCGATAATACATAATCAGAAACAGCTACTAAAGTGTATTCTTCTCCAAAAGGACTACCATCTTCAGTTACTAAAGCCAAACGGTCTACGTCCGGATCAACAATAATACCTAGGTGATAGTTACCATTTTCTAAAGTTCTTGAGATTTCTGTGATGTTCTCAGGTAATGGCTCAGGGTTATGAGGGAAACGACCATTTGGTTCACAGTAAAGTTTCTCAACATGATTTACACCAAGTGCTGTTAATAATTTAGGAACAGCGATACCACCTGTAGAGTTTACACAGTCGATTACAACATTAAAGTTTTTAGCTTTGATAGCTTCTACATCTACCAAATCTAAATCAAGAATCATCTGGATATGCTTATCAATGTAAGTATCATCATAAGAAACTTGTCCAGTTTGTTTGTAATCTGCGAAATCGTAAGCATCTTTTTCAGCATCAGCAAGGATTTCTCCCATTGCTTCAGCAGAAATAAACTCACCTTTAGAGTTTAATAGTTTTAAAGCATTCCAGTTAGCAGGGTTATGGCTAGCCGTTAGGATAATGCCACCAGCAGCATGCTCAAGTTCTGTCGCTAACTCAACTGTTGGAGTTGTCGATAAACCTAAGTCTACTACATCTACTCCCATTGCTTGTAGTGTACCTGAAACAATCTGAGATAACCAACCACCAGAAACACGGGCATCTCTACCCAATACTACTTTACGGTTATTGTTTTCATCATTTGCAAGGATCCACTTTGCATAAGCAGCAGAAAATTTTGCAGCATCTACAGGGTTTAATGATTCTTCAGTAGAACCACCAATTGTACCCCTAATACCAGATATGGATTTAATTAACGTCAAGGCTCAAAAAATTTTGATTAGGTCACAAAAATAAACTTTTATATCATATCAAGAATTAAATTAACATTCTTATTTAAGGATTTTCCCCAAATCAATTTGAGTAAGTTGTGTGTTGTTTGTTATCACGCTGGGAAACACCTTAGAATATGTTGTATTGCTGTTCTTGATAGATGAACTGACTTTCAATATTTGAACATCAGCAGATTTTTTATTGAGAATAAGAATAGCATGAACATCATCATCACTGTTTTTCTCAATAAAATCGTTTTCTATACAGATTCTAAGCCTTTTATTATCAATAGACAAAACACATGATTCAGCAGAAGAGAGAAAATTTATCTGTGAATTTTTAAATCGTTCGTGATGTCTTTTTAACAGGACAGGAATAGATTTCTGATTATCTGAAAAAATATAGGTGGAAATACTATTCCACTTTTGTATACTTATTATTGTACTTTTTTCATGATAAACAGACATTAATAATCTGTCTTTTTTAATTAAGAAAACAACTATTAGAGTACTGAAAACCAATAGCATTAGAGTATTGATATATAATGTGATTCTTTTTGGGTAATAGAAAGTATACATCGATAGATTGAAAAATAAGAGACTAACAATTGTGATTGTTTTAGGAATAAATATGATAGGTAATTGAGGCCATGAAGAGATTTTTATCAATAAAAATAAATTCCATTCGTAGATAGTGTCAAATAGCCAAAGACACCACTCGTTATAAAAGTTTAATTGTGAGAGCAATAATGAGACGATTCCTAAATACATTAATATCGATGTTAGAAGTCCATTGAATAACCCAGAAATAAGTCCGTATACAGGAAAGAAATGAAAATAATATAGAACAAGTGGTAATGTTCCAATTTGAGCAACAAGTCCTACTGAAACTAAACCAATCGGTATTTTTAAATACCATTTTAATGATGAAATACGTTTCCAATAAGGAAACATACTAATGCTGAAAATCGCTATAAAAGATAGTTGGTAACTGATCGAAAAGAATATTGACGGGTCGTATAGTAGTAAACCAAAAGATGCTATACTAATGATATTGACAGCAAGGACTTTCCGTTTTAATAAGATACTAACTGTCCCAAGGATCATCATCATCGTAGCTCTAACAATTGAGGGGGGACCACCAACAAATAGACTATAACCAACAATAAACATACATGTGATGATAGGTTGAAGTTTATGATACCGCTTTGGAAACCATTTGATCCACCAAAGTAGATAATAGATCAGCACAGAAAGAATTCCTACATGCATTCCTGATATGGCTAATACATGCATACTCCCCGAAGTTTGATATACCTCTTTTTCCTTTTTTGAAAGGTGAGATTTGTCTCCAAGTAATAATGAATAAGCAATACCTTGTGATGTTGTTGAAAAAGTTTCGAAGATCAAAGAATCTACTTTAGAGCGAAAATTTTCAATAACCCCTTTCTTATGTTTTAATACAGTATATTGATTAACCTTAATTTTATGGTAGGCCTGCTGTGAAATAAAATAATCATTATAACTGAAAGAAATCAGGTGCTCTTCTTTGTTGATTTTTGACAGCTGACCTTGTATAGCAATTGAATCACCTTCTTGAATTTCAATCAAGTTTGGAAAAAGAAGAATAACGTTGTGGGTATAAAAACCTTGATCAATTTTACCGAAAATATAATATTCACTTCCTTTTTTCTTTAACTCAGAGGACGTATGAACTAGATACTTATCATTTTCATCAATTATTACAGATTTGTGATGAAACGCAATGATTCCACCTAAAAAACAACAAAGATAAAGTGTGAATGAAGCAAAGTATTTCTTGTAAGTAATTTGAAAGAAATGGGATAGACATAGACTTACTAAAAAGGCAGAGTAAGCAAGTAGAATATCACAAGAATAAGTATAGGAAAAAGTGATACCCAAGATAAAGGCAATATTTATCCAGAAGAAAGGAGCTTTATGAATCATGAATCGTTGAGCGAGAAGTTGGTAATAGTTTATTTTATATCTGAAAACTAATGAAAATTATCGAAACACTTTTTATTTTTGAATGTCAACTATTCTAACTTTTTAATTATGAAATTAACTCACTTACTTTTTATACTGTTTTCAGTCTTGTTATTCACTTCATGTGAAAAAGAAAGCAATTCCCAAGAAGAGGAACAGGACGGAACATCAATTTTTGATTTTTTTCCTGATATGGGTATCGGGGAAGAGGAAACTGTAGAAGATAAAACAAAGCTAGAAACACCAGAAATAGAGGTTGATACTCTTGTAATAGAAGAGAAAAATATCCAAGAGAAAACAGAAATCGTTGTGGAGAAAGAGCTGCTTTTACATGAGGAAATCGAAGAAGAAGACCTTGATACAGAAGAGTTGCCAGAAATAAATGAAGATCTAGTTGACGAGCAAATTCTATTGGACTACGAGTTCAAAGAGTTAGGATTTAAGTTTAAAGCAATAGAGGAAGTATCCTTCAAACAAGCAACGGTGTCAGATAAACATTTTGATAAGGGATTAATAGCTCGATTTACAACAACCTATAGCTATTTTGATGTATACGATATGGACCGTTCAATAAATTGGAGTGGAGCAGGAGATTTTGCAGAATTTGGACAAGGTTTTTACGAAAGATCAAAAAATGTTTGGGGAGGAAAGTATGGGATCTTTGCGAAAAGAAGAGCTTACACTTTTCATGCAAAAGCAATGATTGGTGAGGATATGAATTATTCCAATATCAAAAAATTCAAGTCAGATCGAGAACTAAATGAAGAAGATTTAGTTAATGTAAAAGTGGTCTTTTTCGGAAGAGGAAACTTTGGCTATCGATTGATTTATAATCCAGAAGATCCTTATATCGCAAAAATTGAAAAAACGGTGGAGTTTTTTACTCCAGAGGCGAATTAGTTACTGTAAAATTAAAGTCTACAGTAATATTTTTATTCACCTTTACCATACCCATCATTTTCTTAGGAGGGGTAATACCATATTGAGTGATATCTAAGGTTTTGAATCCAATAATCTTAAAGTTATCTTCAGATATAGTCTCTACCTGATACTCAATAGTTTCTTCTCTAGTTTGACCCGCAATTGACATCAATGTATTTCCTACACCTTTTAGTTGGCCATTGTCAGGATCTTTAAAGATGTGCATGGATAGAATCTTCATAGAAATATTGGGGAACTGATCTTCTTCCAATAGTTCTTTAAATTCTTTATTCATTAAAGAGATACCACAATCAAAACAATTGACTCTAAAATTAATTCCTGAGTGGTTTACCGGGGTAAGTTGCTTGAATATTTCAGTAGTAAAGGTAAGCGTACTACTTTCTGATTGGGTAAACTGACAGTCAAAAGAACTGACATTAGTTTTACCTGTAATTTCCATACTTACATCAGGTTCTACCGATAAAAGGTAGTTTCTAGTAGTCGACTCTTGACCAATGCAAATAATGGAAGTAGCTAAAATTAGGAATACACTGTGGAAATAATTCATGATAATTAGGAAGCTATGCTAGTTAATAAACAAAAATAAGTAATAATGGGTGCCCTTGAAAAAGTTTGGTATTACCTTTATTATTTATTAGGCATTTACCTCTTAATATTAGATAATAAGAATTAAAAATACACCCGTTTCGGTATGAATAAGTATACTCTTAAAGTAAAAGAGGTTGTGAATGAAACAGCCGACACTGTCACTATAAAATTAAAACAACCGTTGTTTCGAAAATTGAAGTATCAATCAGGACAATTTGTTTCTGTTTTTAGTTCGATTGGAGATAAGAAGGCCATTAGATCATATTCTATGTCTTCATCTCCTCAATTGGATGCAACGGTAGATATCACTGTAAAAAGAGTAGAAGGAGGATTGGTCTCTAATCATCTTAATGATGCAATTAAAGCTGGAGACTCTATGGAAATTGGAGATCCAATGGGACAGTTTCTAATTGAGCCTGATAGCAACCTAGAGAGAAATATATTCTTATGGGCAGGGGGATCTGGTATTACACCTTTATTCAGTATGATGAAGAGTATCTTATTTTTCGAAAAAAGAAGTAAGGTATTTTTAATCTATGGTAATAGAAACGAGAATACAATCATCTTTAATGAACAAATAGATGAACTGAAATCTAAATTTGAAGACCGTTTGGAGATCATTCATGTATTGAGTAAACCTTCAGCTGCTTGGGGAGGGTTCTCTGGTAGAATTGATGATGTTATGGCTGTAAATATTATTAATAGATTAAGTATTGATAAATCTGAGCATTTTTTATGTGGACCAGAAGGAATGATGGAATCTGTAGAGAGTGCTTTGAAAAGATTTAAAGTTTCGTCTTCTAAAATATTTAAAGAAAGTTTTGTTCCTGCATCAGAAAGTGGAGCTGTGAATGTAGACCTTTCTACACAAACAGTATCTATCGAAATCGATGGAGAAGAACATGATGTCGTTGTGAACCCAGGTACAATGATTCTAGATGCCGGATTAGATGCTGGTTTGGATATTCCTTACTCTTGTCAAAACGGAGTTTGTACGGCTTGTAAAGGAAAGTGCGTTTCTGGTAAAGTGGAGATGGGAGAGACTTCAGTATTATCTGAAGCAGAGAAGCAAGAAGGCTATGTATTAACATGTATTAGCCAACCATTAACAGAAAATGTTAAAATCACATACGATTAAATCGATTGTTGATATTTATTTACTAAAATTTGTTAGGTATTCTTGGAATAATCAAATTTTAGTAGTTACTTTGAAACATCGAAAGATTGAAGAAAAAAAGAACCCTTTGTCTATAAGACAAAGGGTTACTCCAACTCCTCTTCAATCTGTTCATTTCGCTAAACTTATATCTTATTATTTTTACTAACGCATTCACTAACAAATTGTAGTTTTAAAAATACTAAGTAAAAATATTTTTTTCGTATCTATTTGTAAACAGTCTCTTCAGTCTATTCCTCTGACAGAATTTTTTAACCTACTGACTGTAATAAAAGCAAATCAACTCCTCTTCTTTCTTCATCTATTCATCTGACATTTATTTGATATTGCTTTCATATCTAATAACGGCCTTGATGCGGTTATGGTTATGAAATTAGATCTTAATTAACTAATTTTTTCCTTTTTTAGGAACTCATAATCTCAAATTATTTTCTTTTTCTTTTCTTGGAAAAGTACAAAATAGGGGTATGTGCTTTACATACCCCTTTTCTTATTGTATTATACTAATATTTGATACCTATATCGTCTCTTTTCTCTTTATTGATATTTTAAGACTTCTTTTGATGGTCATCATCATCATTTTTGACGTAAAGTGTTTGCGTAGGGAAAGCGAATTCAACACCAACTCTTTCTGCAGCTTTCAAAACATCAAAAAGTAGAGCCTCTCTATTTTCAAGTTCTTCAGTCCAGCTAAAAGTTTCGAAATAAACATATAGCATAACTTCTAATGAAGCAGCTGCAAGATTATTTAACCTCACATGATAAAGGTCTTTCTTTGTTTTAGGATGTGCTTCAATACATTTCTTCACTTCCTCGATAAAAGCTTCAATTTTTACTGTAGGTGTATTATAAGGAATCGAAAGCATGGTATTGTATCTTCTCAACTTTCTTTGACCAAGGTTGTCAATATTGCTATTCACCATCACTCCGTTAGGTATACTTAGTAGTGAATCTGTAAAAGTCCTTACTCTGGTACTTCTAAAACCTATTTCCTCAATGATGCCTTCCTGATTCTGTACTGATACCCAATCACCAACTTGAAATGGTTTATCTAAGAAAATCATGATTGAACCAAAGAAATTTTTGACAGTATCTTGAGCAGCAAACGCCAAAGCTACACCACCAAAGGAAATCCCTGTAATTAAGCGAGATATATCAAAACCAAAGATCTTTAAAGCGAGTAGGACTCCAAAAGTGATAAAGATAATTCGTAAACAAGCTTTTAATACAGGAAGAAGGTTTTTATCCAAAACGTTATTATTCTGAATAAAATCACTGAACCTAATGACAATTACATCGGCCAAATGATATAGAATAATAAATACATTATAGATGAATAACAGCTTCACACCCGTCATAATATAATAGGTGATATATTCTGAGAGCAGAAGGAAAGGGATAAGGTAATACCAAAAAGCACATATAATTATGGTTGCTAGTGGTAAACGGAATTTTGGTAAGATAAGGTTATCAATTTCCTGCTTTTTGAGTTTACTAAATATCCGCTTTAGAAACTTTTTAGAAATCCATTCACCAACTCTATAATAGATATAGGTCATGATAATCAATAAGAATATGGAGGTCCATTGCCACAAATTGATTCCCATGAAAACTTCTTCTGACTGTTGAATAGAAGAAGCGAAAAGAACTAAATTACTGGTAAACGAAGGATAACTATCTTTAAAGAGCTCATTAATTCGATTGGTAGAATATTCTGAATATCTCCATTCTCCATTTTCTTGTCGGTCTAGATATATATTATTGATCTTACTAGAGATAAAATATCTATGTGTTTGTGTCTTTTTATCTATGTAATCTTTTTCTAAAGGAAAGTTGATAGAATTAAGATAGATCCCCTCTCGAAAATAAATTAATTTCAATTGAATGGCGAGTCGTCTCAATTCATCTTCAGTCCATTTCCCTTGAGGGAAGGCTTTAATTGCTACCTCAGGATGGAAGTTATCTTCTTCAAGGTTTTCAAGGTGTGTATGGATAGTATGGTATGGAGTACTTAACGAATATTCTATACTATCTAACGATTTGAAATCATAGAATAGATGATC